>DKNM01000019.1:40992-103766 GCA_002470695.1 Candidatus Neomicrothrix sp. UBA7388 | reverse complement strand
GGCTCCAATCTCGGTGCAGTAGAGCTAACGCTTGCAGTGCATCGTGTGTTTGAGTCGCCCCGCGATGTGATTGTGTGGGACACGGGCCATCAGTCATACGTGCACAAGATCGTGACCGGCCGGGCGGATGAGTTTGCGAATCTTCGTCAACGGCATGGATTATCGGGTTACCCGAGCGGGGAAGAATCGGAACATGATGTGGTTGAAAACAGCCATGCGTCCACTTCTTTGAGTTGGGCATCGGGCCTAGCTGCGGGCTTTGACCTCACAGGTCACAACCACCGTAAGGTCGTTGCGGTCATCGGTGACGGTTCGATGACAGGCGGCATGGCATTTGAAGCTTTGAATAACCTTGGCCACTACGGCCAGCGCGCCGTAATAATTCTCAACGATAATGGCAGGTCATACGCTCCTACCGTGAGCCGCCTAGCCACTGTTATGTCCCGTGTCCGACAATCTCCTAATTACGTGAAGGGACGCCAGGCGGTAACAAGCATTTTGGACCGTATCCCTTTGGGAGGCGAGGTCAAAAGAGGCTTATCTGGGGCTGCGGCTGCTATGCGAGAGATGTGGGAGCCTCCCGCTTTTTTCGAAACGTTAGGTGTTAGGTATCTCGGCCCCATAGACGGGCATGACATCGCCGCTATCGAATCAGCTTTGAGTGATGCCTCGGCCTACGAAGACGGCCCAATCGTGGTGCACGTCTTAACCGACAAGGGCAGAGGTTATGGTCCGGCCGAGTCAGATGAGGAAAAACATTTTCATGATATTGGGTCCTTCGACCCGGCGACCGGCAACTCGGCTTCTAGCGGGGACAGAAATTTTACTTCAGAATTCAGCAGTGCACTTCTGGAGATAGCAGAGAAGCGCGACGACGTAGTTGCGATAACCGCGGCCATGCCTGGATCGACCGGATTAATTCCCTTTCAACAGCGCTTTCCAACAAGGTTCTTTGACGCCGGTATTGCAGAACAGCATGCACTCACTTCCGCGGCCGGAATGGCTCGCGCTGGATTGAGACCCTTTGTCGCGATCTACTCGACATTTTTAGCGCGAGGCTTCGATCAAGTCATGTACGACATCGGATTGCATAAGCTTCCCGTGGTCATCTGCGTCGATAGAGCAGGCGTCACAGGACCAGATGGTGCATCGCATCATGGCGTTCACGATATTGCCATGTATGCGAGAGTGCCGGGAATGACGATCTTGGCACCCTCTTCTCTTGAAGAGCTTCCTGTAATGCTTAATCAAGCTCTCGAAATTACGGACGGTCCAGTGGCGATTCGTTGGCCGCGCGGCGCAGCAGATCAATCGGTCGAAGTCGGAAGCGGCATGAATGCTCGATTGGTTCGGGCCGGCAGTGACGTCGCGATTCTTGCAGCTGGGAAAATGTTAAACCCAGCTGTTCAAGCCGCCGATTCCTTGGCTGAGGAAGGTATCGACGCAACGGTTTGGGATCCCCGGGTCCTAAAGCCACTCGATAAGGAAATGCTTCGTTCAATTTCTGACTATTCGCTAGTGGTCACCATCGAAGACGGCAGCAGGCTTGGTGGTTTCGGCACTTTGGTGGCTGATGCTTTCCAACGGAAGTCAGGCCCGATTCCTAGGCTTTTACAGTTGGGCACGCCAGATTCCTACCTCCCGCATGGGACAAGTAGCGAATTGCATGCTGAACTCGGGCTGGATCCGTCAGGCATCGCTAGCGAGATCATTAAAATCTCGAAATCAAATGATCTCTAGTTCAGACATCTGATTGTCAGAGGCCCCGGTACAACGCACAGTGACCGCCTATCCCCATGGCTGGGATAAACGGTCACTTCGCGTTTTCTCTCTTGTAAAGCCGGATTAACCGATCTCGGACCCCACGACCGAAACGAACGAGACGCATGCGCCGGGTTGGCCGCCCAAATTATGGGTCAGTCCAAGGGTTTTGTCCGAGTCAATCTGTCGTTCAGGCGGGGCTTCACCCCGAAGTTGCAGCCAACATTCGAAAAGCATCCTGAGCCCTGAGGCTCCAATCGGGTGGCCGAAACTCTTTAAACCACCATCTGGATTGACTGGTAAGTCTCCGTCCAAGTCAAAGGTGCCATTCAGCGCCTCTTTCCATGCCGTCCCTTCATCAGCAAAGCCAAGGTCTTCCATTAGAACCAACTCTGTCGGAGTGAAGCAGTCATGAACCTCAGCCATTGCGATTTGACTTCGAGGATCATCTATCCCAGCTTGCTTGTAAGCCTCCTCTGCCGACGCGCGGACTTCGCGGAAGGTTGTGTAGTCATAGCTAGGGTCAAGCGCACCAGTCGCTGGCCCGGAAGAGAAGCTAAGTGCCTTCACGTAAAGAGGTTTGTCGGTGTATCGATGAGCGTCTTCTGCGCGAACGATTATTGCAGCAGCCGAGCCATCACTAACGCCTGAGCAGTCGAAAATACCGAGAGGACCGGCAACCAAGGGCGATCCCGCAATTGTTTCTTTCGCAACTTCCTTACGGAACTGTGCTCGAGGGTTGAGTGCACCATTCTTATGGTTTTTCCACGCAATCCGAGTTAGCACTTCTTTCATGGTTTCGTCATCAAGCCCGTGCTTATGCGCATAGGCGGGAGCTAGAAGGCTGAATGTCGCTGGTGCGGTTAATGACGAGTCGGTTCCATCGCTCGGCGGGCGGCTACCAGTCAAGCCGGAATAGCCACTGTCCTTTAGCTTCTCTACCCCAATAGCCATCACCGTGTCATATGCGCCCGATGCCACTGCGTAACAAGCATTTCTAAAAGCTTCAGATCCCGTTGCGCACATATTCTCTAAGCGGCTGACGGGTTTGTAGTCAATCTGGAGAGGCTTCGAGAGCGTTAGCCCTGAAACACCTGACCCCATTGTTCCTAACCAGAACGCATCAATATCGTCCTGCCCTACCCCTGCGGAGGCATATGCCTCTTGTGCAGCGTCAACAAGCATGTCATCGACGCCCTTATCCCAGTGCTCGCCGAAGGGCGTGCAGCCCATACCGACGATGGCGACTTGGTCCTTTATGCCATGTGAGGCCATGTCACTTTCCTTTGTTTATTTGTTAATAGTTTGCTAGATGAACAGGTATCCCTGCAGGGATACTAACTAATTCCACTCAATCAATGAGTGGTCGAGCCTTCCAAAAGTAGTTATGAATACCTTGCGCTGTGAAGAGACGGCGGAAAGTCATCTGAACTCGATCGCCAATTTTAACGGTGTCCGGGTCAACGTCAGTCATTTCTGCTTGGAACCGGCCACCACCGTCGTAGTCAATTACCACTGCAACAGTCGGAGGAGACAATGAAAAAGCCAGATGATCTACTGTGAATGTGGCAATTGTCGCTGGCACATCCGCCATTCTGATTCGTTCCATGTCGTCCACTGCTCCGCCGTCCATCGAAACTCTCATGGGTGGCAAATGGATAGCACCCGAGGTCCGGTCACGAGAGCCAACAAAGGCATATTTCCAGTCTTCTGATCTAAATGCGGGTGGGGCGCCAGGGCGGTCAGGGTCTGGGCGCCTAGGCGGTTCCCTATCAAGAAACCCGCGCCACGTTAGATAGGCGTTGTACGACAGCGAGTCATTACCACTTTCGATTTGTGTTTCGACACTTTCGTAGGGCGAATAGCTAGCGATCGCGTCAGTTGTTCTTAGAACGCTTGCGTATGCACCATCGGCCAGATGGACGCAGAGAATTGTCTCCCCGGGCGCCGCAGTATCTAGGGCAGCGGCAACTAAGAGTGGGAGCTGAGCCGCACCAGGGTTTCCTATCCGTGCAGTCAGGTCGTCGACCAGTTTGTCTCCCGCAATTCTTGAAAGTCCTCTTACTGCGCGAGCGTGAAGTCCCGCAATCACGAATTTATCGACGTCCTCAAGACCTATATTGGCTTCTTTGGTCGCTCGCTCAATAGCATCCTCCGCCAGAGCTAGATAAGCCTGCTCACCGAAACGCTCTTCCCAGATTTTGCTTGAGGTTTCTCCTGGCAAACGATAGCGATCCAAAAATTCGCCAGTAGCGGCAGCAATGCCGAGCGCATGGGCGATTACTGGTGAATCTTCGTCATCGCCAAACAAAAGTGCAGCAGCTGCATCCCCACCGCCGCTTTCGTCAGCGCTAGTAGGGTTTCCTGTTCGCAGGTCGGAAATAACCGCCAGCGAGACACCCGATGATCCCCTGGCGCCGAGAATCGCCGCCTCGGCTGACCGGGCTGCTCCGCCTGCATCTACTGCCCATGTTTCTTGAGGCAAATCCAAAGCTGCTTGAATCGCAGTTGCGTTCGTTTTATCTAAATAGGCTGGATTAGCGGTGGCGAACCAAATAGAGGCAGGGGTCTTTGTAGCGGCCTTAAGCGCATTCCTCGCCGCTTCGACGCCCATAGTCGTTGTGTCTTCGTCGTGATTCGCAACAGCCCGATGCCCGCGTCCACCCCCTGAGCCCATTGCCTCTGTGATTTTTGCCCGATCAAGTCGGTAATAGGGCACATACGTCCCGTATCCAATAATCCCTCTCACGTCACCCCCAAGAAATGCGTAACTGAACCGAGTCTATTAGGCGTTGCGCAAAGCCGCTATCTGCTTCTCGTTCGCTTCTTAGGTAGCAGCAAAATATGGGTTATCTCCAGATGTATGGTCCGTTATATCCAACACGTGTTCGACCCCATCAACTAGCTCAGTTAATGTTTTTTCAATTCCGGCGGTAACCGTTGCATTGGCCATGCCGCATCCTTGGCACCCACCCCCAAGCTTTATTATCACGGTCGAGCCTTCGATACGGACCAGCTCAGCGAAACCGCCGTGAGCCGCAATAGAGGGGTTGATTCTTTTGACAAGAACTTCTTGCACTTGGTCCTCAATATCTCCTGAGAGGTCCAACGTGGAGTCAGGACCGAGGTCAGGTCTATTTGGATTTCTAAGGACCAAGCCGGCTTGATTGGCATTGCTTGGCACATCGAGAGTGGCTCCTTCGAGCTTCCCAACATCTTTACCAGGAACTAAAATTGTGAGCCCGCCACCAGCATGCGACGGCACATCATCAGAGTCCGCTTCAGCAAGAACCTCGAACGCAAGGTCATAGGAGTAGTCAACCCCCTGAACACCAATTACTTCGATTCGAAGGGCTAGCTGATCAGCATCTTCTTCGCCAGATCGCAGATCAATGACTTTTTCCAGTGCTGAATCGGTAACGCTAATAATTTGACGTTCGGACATGGTTCTAGCCTACAGACCAGGGACGGAGAGAGCATGAGACAGAAGGCAAGTTGGCGAGTAAGGTCCGAACGCAACCAAGTTGCAACTCAGATTAAGGATTAGCGAGGACTTATGACCTTCCGTGCGGTGCTGTTAACTCAAGAAGATAGGACTGTCTCATCGGAGATCGCTGAGTTAGACGACAGTCAGTTACCGGAGGGCAACGTCACCGTAGATGTTTCTTACAGCACTCTGAACTACAAAGACGGCATGATTCTGACCGGCGTAGGGCGACTGGTTCGTGATTACCCGCATGTGCCAGGCATTGATTTTTCGGGGATAGTCAGCGCCTCTGCCGACCCTCGATATGCCGAAGGAGATCGAGTCGTATT
Source organism: Candidatus Neomicrothrix sp. UBA7388 (assembly GCA_002470695.1). Lineage (GTDB taxonomy): Bacteria > Actinomycetota > Acidimicrobiia > Acidimicrobiales > Poriferisodalaceae > UBA7388. Next base: position 98,189 of record DKNM01000019.1, on the reverse strand, counting down.
AACTGGTTGGCGAGTTGGAGAAGTTCATTGGGGCGGGTACGCGGAAAGAGCGCGAGTGAATGGTGACTGGCTTGTAAAGCTTCCCGATGGACTTTCCGAGTTAGACGCGATGAGCATTGGCACTGCCGGGTTGACGTCGATGCTTGCAATGCAGGCGATTGAAGATCAGGGCGTCGGCTCAGCTCCTATCTTAGTAACAGGCGCAGCAGGCGGAGTCGGCAGCGTAGCGGTTCATCTTCTGGCACAGGCAGGATACGAAGTCGCCGCTTCGACCGGGAGGCCAGAAGCTAGCGACTACTTGACCTCAATTGGGGCGTCCGAGATCGTTGATCGGAGCGAATTGGCCGAGCCCCCATCTGGTCCTCTTTCCTCTGAGCGTTGGGGAGGATGCATCGATGCTGTCGGAGACACCACCTTGGCTCATGTACTTACGGAGATGCAATATGGGTCCAGCGTTGCGGCGTGCGGTCTTGCCGGAGGCAATTCACTCGATACGACAGTAATCCCGTTTCTCCTACGTGGGGTCAATTTACTCGGAATCGACTCCGTTATGTGCCCGTTCGAAACTCGACAGCAGGCATGGCTACGACTTGATCAATTACTGGACCGTGGAATTCTCACTGACATGACAACCGTTGTCGGCCTAGAAAATGTGGCGTCACTCGGGCCTGAAATTCTTGCCGGGAAAGTCCAAGGCCGCACCGTCATAGACGTTAGGAACTAATGGACAAAGAGTGTTCAGCTCTTATCTCGCCTCATCGGAATATGTGGGATGTCATCTTCAAGAAATTCGGGACCCACCGGAATAAATCCCAATTCGGAGTACCAGTCCCGAAGATACGCCTGTGCCGACAAGGTCCAAGGTCCATCACTTGACTGCACAACGTGACTAATGAGCTGACCGCTATAGCCCTGCGATCGCGCGTCATAGCGCGTAACTACTCGACCGATTCTTAAACCTTCTACTTCTTGAATAGTTCTCAAATAAGAAGCGATACCCTTTGCGTCATTTATCCAGTAGTGGTTTGCCAGTCTGTCTAGATCGTCAATTTCCGGGTAGGGACAACGTTGTTCGACAACGAACACATTCACCCGCAATTTCAAAACGTCATAAAGCTGTTCGGTGGAGAGGTCTCCGAAAGTAGCCCGATGGATCTGAGTCATAAGGCTGCCAGCAAAGCCGAAAAGCCGGCTAAAACCATCGCCGCAGACACGACAACCGCCGTCCAGTGGATGAAAGGCCGTCGATAGCGCAATGGGCGTAGATCGCCATTCGAATCGTAAGTGCGCCGGCTCATACGGCGCAGGCTAGCCGAGCAATTATGCGCGCTTCTCCATCTCGTCAGATATCTCTAACCAATTTTCTTCAGCGGCCTCCAAGCGCTCGACGGCTACAGCCAATGATGTCGAAAGCTGCTGCAAATCTTGCGGAGTAAGGTCAGGCTCTTCCATTTGTCCGATGAGCGCATCGCGCTGCTCAGTGGATACATCTATTTCAGTATCTAGCTCTCGCAACAGATGCCGCAGAGTTGACATTGAGCGCCCGCTAGAAGGGCTATCGCGACGATGATTTTGGCGACCACCTGACCGCAGCTCAACCTTCTTTTTTGCTTCCTCCCACACAGCTTCACCGGCACCTAGATGTCGGAACCCGCTGGGCCCAACCACAACCACATGTTCGGTGACCCGCTCCAAAAAAGAACGATCATGAGTTACTGCGACCAGAGCTCCGTCGAAGTCGTCAAGCCAGTCCTCTAAGGCACGCAGAGTTTCAATATCCAAATCATTTGTTGGCTCATCGAGCAATAGCACGTTCGGCTTAGCCGCCAATATTGCTAATAGCTGAAGCCTGCGCTGCTCTCCTCCCGAGAGAGTCTCAACTTTCGCCCGATGAGTTTCCGGTTCAAACCAGAATCGACGAAGCAGCGCTTTTTCGCTTGGACCAAGTCGTGAACCCGGGCCAGCAATGATTTCTTCGACAGTTGAAGACTGGTCAAGCGTGGTACCCATTTGATCGAAATAACCGATATTTACAGTGGATCCATTAGTTATTTTCCCGCCGGTCGGAGACACAAGTCCTGCCATGGCGTTTAACAACGTTGATTTGCCTGACCCATTCGGGCCAACAATTCCGATCCTGGAATCCGAAGCAATTAGCATCGTCACGTTCTCAAAAAGTGTCCTATCAGGAGTGGCAAAACTGACATTTTCCAAGTCGATAACTTTTCGCCCTAATCGCTGTTGACCAAACTCTTGGAAATCCAAGGGGCGCGATCGCGCATGTTCTTTAGGATTCCCAGTAATCGTTTGCTGAGCAACAGCAATACGAGATTTCGGTTTTCGCCGTCTCGCCTTTGCGCCCCGTTGCAACCAAGCTAACTCTTTTCTCGCTAGCGTCAGTCGCGCTGCCTCATCACGTTCACTTTTTCGCGCGCGATCAGCTTTAGCCCTTAGATGGTCCTCATAACCTCCGCTCACCATATGAGATTCATCGGCGTCTAGTTCGAGAGTTTTAGTAGCCACGCGATCTACTAAATGGCGATCATGCGATACAAAGACAACTCCACCTCTGAACTCGCGCAAAATGCCTTCTAAGTACTCGATTCCCTCAATGTCGAGGTGGTTGGTTGGCTCATCTAAGAGTATTAAGTCATAATCATCGCGCTGCAGCAGAGCGGCTAAGGCAAGCCGTTTAAGTTCACCCCCAGATAGGGTGGCGACCTGAGTTCCCATTAGGTTGCTGAGCCCCAATCGATCTATCGCCGCTTTGGCTTGCCAACTTTCACCGACAACTTCCCGAACACTCTCCTCCGTAAAGCTCGGTCTCTGCGATAACGCCCCAACACTTAAATGTTGGCGTCTCCGAACAATGCCTGTATCAGGCACGTATTCGCCGTGAAGCACTGACAAGAGTGTGGACTTACCAGAACCGTTAACCCCAAGAATCGCCATCTTCTCTCCCTCTTTGATGGTGAAAGATAGATTTTGAAATAGGGGTTTATTTGGAAACGCTAGAGAGATATCACTTACATCAAGAAGGTTCATCTTCTGCTGCAATTCGAAACTGGGTGGAACTTATTCTCGAAGGAGTTTCCAGTTAAGCCGACCTGCGTCATCTTCCAGGCGAACCTCGATGGTTGCTCGAGCTCCGCCTTCCGCCCGCGTAGCAATGCAGTTAAACGAGCTGCCTATCGGAGCGACTAGGTACTCGTCATCACCACAGTCGATTGTTATGTCGAAACCGACTTCATAGGCAACTTCATCACGCAATAGCGCTTCAGTATTTAGAAGCTGAAGCGGATAATGCTTGTGAACAAAGCCATATTGACCTTGAGCGTCGATAATACGAACCTGGAGCTCGTAGTACTGACCTTCAACCTCGCTGCTACAAATGAAGACCGACTCCGGAGTCATCACTACATCTTCCGGACAATCAACTAGACCTAACTGAACAGGAAGAATATCGCTTCCGGCTCGATCCTGCAGCTCCCTCTCCAGCTGAGTTTGGCTGTCGCCACCGCCACAAGCCGACCCAATCACAAACAAAGAGAACAGAATCAGTACTATTTGTCGTCTCCTGTTTCGCAGCATCAGTTCCTCATCCACCGTTTCGGTTGGTCTGAGACTACTCTTTCGGCAACTCTGGGAGAACAGTCTCAGCCGTTGTTCGTCTAAATGAACGGCTTTTCTTGGTAGCGACCAAAGACATCAGCAAGAGTGTTCATGATTTCCCCCACTGTTGCTCTGGTCCTTACGGTGTCAATCAATGGCAGCATCAGATTGGCATCGGTCTCCGCAGCTCGACTCAATGCAATTAACGCTTCATCTACGGCCTGCTGATTTCGATCGCTCTTGATTTGCTGCAAGTTCTTAATTTGGCGCTGTTCATCTTCAGTTGTGATCTTTAGAAGGTCAATCTGATCCTCTTCATTGCCCTCCGTGAAGTCATTTACGCCAACAACGATGCGCCGACCTGCATTAACTTTTTTTTCAAAGTCGTAGGCAGCGTCAGCGATGCTCCCTTGGTACCAACCTTCGTCGATGAGCTCAAATGCCCCTTCTAACATCGAACCTTCACCGGCTTCCTTGATGTGCGCAAACATGAGCTCAGCTTCAGATTCCAAACGGTCTGTTAATTCTTCTACGAACCAACTACCACCGAGCGGATCAACCACATCAGTTACCCCAGTTTCGTGTGCAATGACCTGCTGCGTTCGCAGGGCTATCCGGGCAGCTTTTTCCGTTGGAAGAGCTAACGCTTCATCCATTGAGTTCGTGTGCAGGCTTTGGGTGCCTCCTAGGACCCCAGCTAGAGCTTCAATGGCGGTACGAGCGATGTTTATTTCCGGTTGCTGAGCAGTGAGCGAGACACCCGCTGTTTGTGTGTGGAACCTCAGCATCATTGATTTAGGATCCTCGGCCCCGTAATGCTCTTTCATCCATCGGGCCCAAATCCGTCGAGCGGCTCGGTACTTAGCTATCTCTTCAAAGAAATCAATATGAGCATTGAAGAAGAAGCTCAGCCTCGGAGCAAATTCGTCTACTGGCAGACCGCGCTGCATTGCTGCTTCGACATAGGCAAATCCGTTGGCCAGCGTGAAAGCCAACTCTTGGGCAGCGGTGGAACCCGCCTCCCTAATGTGGTAGCCGCTGATTGAGACAGAGTTCCATCGAGGCATCTCATTTTTTGCAAACTCTATGGTGTCTGCAACTAGACGCATCGATGGTCTCGGAGGGAATACCCATTCTTTCTGCGCTTGATACTCCTTCAAAATATCATTCTGGAGAGTGCCACCAAGTCGTGCTCGGTCGGCGCCCCGCTCTTCCGCATTAGCTACGAACATGGCCCAGATGGGTGCGGCTGGAGCGTTGATAGTCATCGACGTTGTGGTGTTTTCGAGGTCGATCTCGTTGTAGAGAATCCCCATATCCTCGATTGTGTCTACGGCTACTCCACATCGACCGACTTCGCCAACAGATAGTACGTCGTCGCTATCCAGACCCATCAGCGTCGGCATATCAAACGCCGTCGACAACCCACCGCCGCCTGCAGAAAGAATTTCCTTAAACCGTTCATTGGTGTCTTCAGGAGTACCGAAACCAGCAAACATTCGCATTGTCCAAAGGCGACCTCGGTATCCGCTTGGATGAACCCCTCGGGTGTAGGGGTATTGACCTGGCCAGCCAATAGCTTCATCTGGTTCACTGTCAGATGGCGCATAGAGGGGGTTTACCGGTAAACCACTCATAGTCTCGTAGTCCAAGTCTCGGACCTTGCCAGCTTCGTAATCCTTTTGCCACTGCTCTCGCGTCACAAGTTTCTCCCAAAACACTCAACCGAATATGAGCATCTTCAGTCTACGCCTACTTACAGCAGGGAACCTAGGTGATCTATTGGTCCTTGTCCGGAGCCAAGAGTCCAATTCGCTGAACGGCTAATGGCCTCAGATGTGAAGTGCTGCGAGGCGCTGATTGCTTCCATCACATTGGTTCCCTTGGCTATTTGAGCTGCTATCGCCGCCGAAAACGAATCGCCGCTACCCCGAACGTTCGATGTTTGGTGTCGTTGTGTCTCCAAGACCGTTACCTCACCATTAGCTGCCACAACATCTACCATTTTCAAACCTCTCCGCCGGCCCCCAGTTACCACCACCGTTTCAGCGCCAAGTGCGCCCAACATAAGTGCCATATCGCACATTGAATCAATTTCATCATCCGCGTCTATCTCTAAAAGTTTCATGGCTTCTAGGTGATTGGGAGTCAATACCGAGGAGCGCGGGACCAAGAGTTTCCGAATGAGGCGAATAAGTCGCTTGTCATACAGAGGTTCCCCATGTCGATTCACAATTACTGGATCCACAACCAAATGTTGGAAAACTCCGCTCTCCGCTTTTTCTTTAACCAACATGATGTTGTCTTCGGAATAAAGGAGCCCAGTTTTAGTCACATCTATTGTGAAATCCTTCGTAACAGTATCTATCTGGGACCGAAGCAAATTAACAGGCACCGCCCAAGCATCAACAAAGCTCTCTGTATTTTGAGCCGAAACTACGGTAAGTGCGCAAACCCCATGGACAGCATGAGCTGCGAATGTGCGCAAATCTGCTTGCAAGCCCGAGCCGCCCCCTGAATCCGACCCCGCAATAGAAAGCACTACCGGTGGTTGGGTCATCCTTGTGTTGTAGCAGATAGTTCTCCTCTGCTGTGCCTATGGTTGTCGTATGACACGCCAAAGTGCGGCAATCGGCATAATTGCCAATCCAGTATCCGGACGAGATATTCGACGTGTAGCTGCTCGAGGCGCTGTTTCGAGCACGGAAGATAAGCGAAATCGAATCGCGCGAGCGGCGGTCGGGGCTGTGGCCGGCGGTTGCAAAAAAATTGTGGCCATGAAAGAGCCTTTCGGCATTGCAAGCAAAGCACTTGAAGATTTGCCGGTGGATGCAGATATCGAAATTCTGGATATTGGTGCAAGAGTTGATCCAACGGATACAGCTAGAGCAGCTCTTGCCATGAAAGCTTTAGGAATCAAAGTGTTAATCACTTTGGGCGGCGACGGCACAAACCGCACGATTGCTAAGTCTTGGCCCGACGTCACCTTGGTGCCCATGTCGACAGGCACAAACAACGTTTTCCCGTCGCAAATCGAGCCAACGGTCGCCGGAGCTGCAGCTGGTCTGGTTGCCAGTGAAAACGTCGACGAAGAAATTGTTGCACCGCGGTCAAAGATGATCCATTTAGATTTTGAAGATGGGCGAAGAGATCTAGCGTTAATCGATGCTGCAACTCTCGCCAACGATTTTGCCGGTAACCACATGCCGGTGGACCCAAACAATTTGCGTCAACTCCTAGTGTCGGTTGCCAGGTCCGACACAATAGGAGTTTCCTCTATCGCAGGTTTGCACACTCAATGTCGTCCCGAAGATGACTTAGCGGTCCTCGTGACGTGCGGGCAAGATGGCAAACTCACCAACGCGCCAATCGCACCGGGCCTGTATCGCAAGGTACCCGTAGAAGCAGTGACAAAGATTGAGCTAGATCAGCAAATTGAATTGTGGGGTCCATCGACCTTGGCCTTTGATGGCGACCGCGAGCACGACGTTCCCGCCAATTCCCGAGTACTGGCAATAGTCCGGCGAGATGGACCAAAAGTTGTCAATGTCCGTCTAGCAATGGAAGCGGCTTCTCACAGCGGATTGTTTGTCGAGCCCTAACTGCGGCTCTAGTAGCGAACTTGCAAGCGACTCGTAAAGTGCCAAATCAAATGGGGAGCGCCCAAACTAAATAGTTCTCGCCTCAAACATTGGATCGGAGTCCAAAGTACGCATTGCGTCAGGGAGTTCTGCACGCACACGCTGATGGAATTGTCGGTCCTGCTGAAGCGTGTAAGGGTACGCCGGTTCGTAATCACGGAACAAGGGAACGTGCAAGGCCCTGGCGTCTGGTGGGCCCGGCCGATCATGCTGGACCAAGATCTCGTCTCTGGCCTGGCCTTCATCAATTATTCGATACGGTCGCACAACACCACCGCGTGTGGCCTTACCTTCTGATGATTTCGCAACTGGGACCACGGGCTCATGGGTTCCCGATCTGCGGGCTATTGCGACGAGCTTGTAAACCATGCCAGCAGTAGCGTGGCCTGAACCAACGACTAATTGTGTGCCGACCCCATATCCGTCAATCGGAAGGTCAGCAAGTTCAGAGATTCGGTATTCATCGAGGTCGCCTGACACAACTATCCGGGTGGCTTCTGCACCATTGGCATCTAGTTTTTGACGCGCCCGGACGGCTTCGATGGCTAGATCACCGGAATCGATCCGAATCGCTCCAGGTACTCCGCCCAATCTCTTAGCAGCAGCTAACGCTCGTTCAATTCCCGTCTCAATTTCATAAGTGTCGACCAACAGAGTTGTTTCGAGTCCGTGCGCTTTTATTTGAGCCTCAAAGGCAGCCTCTTCGTCATCATGAGCCAAAGTGAACGCGTGGGCCGAAGTGCCTGCTGTCGGCAGTTGAAAGCGATTGCCAGCCTCCATATTTGAGGTCGTGTCGAACCCGACTAGCCACGAGGCGCGAGCCGCCGCAACGGCGGCCTCTTCGTGAGTTCTGCGCCCGCCCATTTCGATCAGGTGCCGCCCCTTAGCCACATCATGCATCCGCGCAGCGGCTGATGCGACTGCACAGTCGTGATTAAGGACTGAGAGAACAAGAGTCTCTAGAAGGAGGCCAGCGCCGAAAGAACAATCGATTCTGAGGACCGGACTTCCCGGGAGATACAGATCACCTTCTCGATAGCTCCATACTTCTCCCTCAAACTGAAAGGCACGCAAATGAGAAAGCAACTCGTCGCTGAAACGACCGAGAGATTCAAGGTAGGTGATTTCACTTTCAGTAAAACGAAACTCGGCTAATTGTTCAGCGAGCCGACCTGGACCCGCCACAACCCCATAACCGCGTCCCGGAGGTAAACGTCGGGCAAACACTTCGAAGGTGGCACGACGGGATGCAATGCCGGACCGAAGGGCGGCATCGAGCATTGTGACCTCATAAAGGTCGGTCATTAAGGCTGTGCCCATAACTCCAGCATGCTTCATCAGCGACGGCAATGAAAAGCGATTTCTAAGGCCAATCCATGAAATTTCGCGGAAATCGTCTTCTCAAAGCTTCGATTTGTCTTCAAAAGCCTTTCGTCGCTCCGTTGAGGCGCCACAATTCAGAGATGACCTTAAAAATTTCTTCGCGCGCAAATATCGCCCCTTTCTATGTAATGGAAGTAATGCGCTCCGCTTCAGAGAAGGAAAACCGCGGGGAAAACGTTTTGCATTTAGAGGTAGGTCAGCCCTCTACACCTGCCCCTGTCGAGGCTCGCGCTGCCGCCGTTCAGGCGATAGAGAATGACATATTGGGGTACACATCCGCCCTCGGGCTCGATTCTCTTCGCCAGGGCTTAAGCACTCTGTATCGAAACAACTACAACTGCGAAGTGCCCGCTTCTCGTATCGCAGTCACCATGGGTGCAAGCGGCGCCTTTACACTTGCATTCTTGGCGTGTTTCGAGCCCGGAGATAGGGTCGCCGTTCCCACGCCTGGTTATCCGTGCTATCGCAACGTTTTGGAAGCATTGAACATTGACGTTGTTGAAGTACCTGTCGGCCCAGAGACTAGGTATCAACCCTCTCCTGAATTGCTAGCAAGCGTTGGTCCGATTGACGGCTTAGTCGTGGCCAGTCCCTCAAACCCCACGGGAACCATGTTGTCCAGCGAGGACCTCACCGATCTAATTCATTGGTGTCAAGCAGAGGAAGTTCGATTTATCTCCGATGAGATCTACCACGGAATTACCTACGGGATAGAAGCGTCGTCTGCCGCATCACTCTGGGAGGAGGTCGTAGTAGTCAATTCTTTTTCCAAATATTTCTCTATGACAGGTTGGCGGGTTGGCTGGCTAGTACTGCCGCCGGACTTGGTCTCACCGGTTGAACGCTTGGCCCAGAACGCTTTTATTGCCGCAACCTCCGTGTCTCAACATGCTGCTTTAGGGGCGTTGGCTAGTCGCGCTGAGTTAGAAGAGAACTTGAGGCGTTACGCTACCAATCGCGAGATTCTTTTAAGAGGTCTGCCACAAGCAGGAATAGACAACCTGGCTCCCGCAGACGGTGCGTTTTATATTTGGGCACAAGTGGATCACCTTTGCGACGATAGCCAAGAGCTAGCAGCCGACTGGTTAGAAGGTCTTGGAATAGCAGTGACACCGGGAATCGATTTTGATCCAGTAAATGGACATCGGTTTATCCGATTTTCTTTTGCGGGCTCGACCGCAGAAACCGCAGAAGCAGTTGCTGAGTTGTCAAAGTGGGCGGAAGCTCGGCGATCGTGATTTCTTCGCGGCTACGAACCCTAGTGATCGCATTTCTCTTGACGCTGATTTTCGGTTCTTGGTTAACGTGGGTCGTGCTTCTAGTTCGATGACTGCTTCACGCTTACAGCGATCAGCGACGGAAACCGTTGCGATTTAACGAAACTCCTACTCTTCAGCGCTACTCCTTGAGCGCCACTGAGTTGGGACTCACATTCACCTTAGGCGGGAACGGTTCCGACTCAATAGGGCTGACATTAGTAGCCAAAGTAAGACGCAGTTCCTCTCGACAAAATCCGGAGGGACCATAAAAGCGCTTCGCAACAGATTTTTCGCAACGGGGACACACGAATTGAACCTCGTTGTTTATTGACATGACTTTCGCATCTTGGCGTTGGCAATGCTCTAATTGGGGGATGAATCGCGAGGTTGCGCGCGAAATTTGCCTAACTCAGCCTGAGGCATCAGAAGATTTCCCCTTCGGAGATCATGTCTCAGCTTTCAAAGTTGGCGGAAAAATGTTTGCCCTGCTGCCAGTTAAATCTGAAACGGTTTCGTTGACGCTGAAGTGTGACCCCGATCGAGCTGAAACTTTACGTCAGAAGTATGCGGCTGTGCGGTCCAGTCCGTTTCATAAACGTCACTGGAACCGAGTCTTTTTAGATGGATCTATTCCGGCGCGCGAGATCGAAGAGTGGATTGAAGATAGTTACGACCTCGTCGTCGACAAACTTCCCAAGCTACAAAAACTGCGACTTCAGGGGCAAGTGCGGGGGATCACTAAGTAGAGCTACCATAAGCTGCGAATGTAAAGATAGGCCAGAGCGCAAGTACGCGAAAATGCCCCCACCCGGTCGGGTGGGGGCATTTAAATACACTCGAGACGTTTCACTCAGTATTCAAAAGTGAGAATCGCGCGAGGACCGACACGCACGTCATGGAATGGAGTGGTCCGGGTTGGAGTCGCCACCTTCTCTCTGATCAACAGAGGAGGCTTCCCCCAAGATAGCGGGTCGCCTCAGCGCCCGACCACCTCCAGAGTCCTCTTAAATCTTTGCATCGTGTGGACCACCTCCTTTCTCTGGTTCCATAATGCTTACACACATTTAGCTTTTCGCGTGTCTTTGAACCCATATGCCGGAACTTTTCAACTCACAGCATTCCGAATAGCTCCAGATATGGCTTCTGCGGATAATGCAGCAACATGGTCCGGCGTTGCCTCAATTTCGTGGGTAGCTAGCAAGAAGATTGCATCACCATCTACAGATGTGTGAGGCGGATCCACTGCCCGCGCTATCCCTGTATGAGCTAGGTCAGCTACCCGACAAGCTTCGGGTTTTGTTAGTCGAGCATTAGTGACTAGGCACCCGATAGTCGTGTTTGCTTTTTCCTCGCCGGCCTCCCAAGCCGCAACTTCCTCAATCGAGACGTATGGGTAGCGAGGCACTTCTGATGAGGCTCGAGACCCTGCAAGTATGGTCCCGTCCTGATTGAGGACATCGCCGAAAGCATTGACTGCGACAACAGCTCCGACTACCAAATCGCCTGAACGCACGACACTCATACCTTGGCCACCGGGACTCGAATATGAGCGACCAGCGGCTTTTCCAACGGTGCAACCACGCCCAACACCTACTCGACCGGACTCGGGGTCAAAGCTAGTTGCGCTTTCACACGCCTCACGACCTGCCTCCGGTCCGGGCCTTGCATTGTCTGGACCTGTAATGTCAAAAACCACCGCCGCCCCAACAACGGGCACAATCGCGGAGGCAAGTTCAAGTCCACGACCTTGTTCGACGCACCACTGCACCACACCATCTGCTGCCGCTAGTCCGAAAACGCTGTTTCCACACAACACAACTGCGTGGCACTCCACTCCCGAACCATCCGGCCCTAGCGCCGCCGCTTCGCGAGTGCCTGGAGCGCCTCCTCTGACAGCAATTGCACCCAAGGAACCCTTTGGCGGCAGCACAACAGTTATGCCGGTCGCATTTTTCTCATCCGTCCAACAACCAACCTTCACATCATCAATTCCCAGCGCCATATCCCAACCTCATGCTCATTTAGGCATTAAAAATACATGGTGCCCGAAGGCCACACGATTCACCGATTATCCAAAGATTTAACCAAGGATCTAGACGGTCGTCGTGTTATCGCGACATCTCCTCAGGGACGTTTCGAAAACGGTGCTTCCAAAATCAATGGCAAAGCTTTCAACGGCAGCGAGGCTTGGGGCAAGCACCTTTTTCTCATGTTCTCCGGCAATGCAATTTTGCATATTCATTTGGGTCTCATAGGAAAATTTAGGCCGGTATCAATAGATTCATTACCGACTGACACGGTGAGACTTCGTTTGGAGGGTAAAAGCGCATGGCAACTGACAGGGCCTCAAAAGTGCTCCTTAATTAGTAGTGACGAATACTCTTTAGTAATAGACGCTCTTGGGCCGGACCCTCTTCGAAGGTCTAGTCGGGTAACCGATTTCGAGGCGTCCTTAAAGAAACGGAAGACTCCGATAGCTATATCCTTGCTTGATCAATCGGTCATTGCGGGCGTTGGGAATGTATATCGCGCGGAATTTTTATTCATGCTGGGTATCCATCCCAATCGTCCTTCTTGCGATTTGACGAGTGCAGAGGTTCGGGAGATATGGGAGCTCGCTACCCAGCAATTACGACAAGGTGTTCGGTTAAACCGTATCGTCACGGTAACTGAACAAGATTCAGGCAAAAAGCCAGGTCATCTCCGACGGTCAAAAGCGCTGTACGTTTATAAAAGGGAGACGCTGCCTTGTCGCCGTTGCGGTTCTCCGATACGCATAGCCGAATTTGCAGGGCGGAGCTGTTGGTGGTGCGACAGATGTCAGCCAATCTAGGGAAAATATCGATAGTCGTGTCCATCAACTCCAAAGGCGAGTTGCATAGAGAGCATCGAATGGACAGTCAGCGTCGTTGACAGTCGGGACACCAGGTCGTTGTTCTCGCATCTATCACTCGCGAGCGCAGGATCGTTCCACAAAGTAAGCAAGGTTGGCCTGATCTTCCATAACAAAGCAAATAGTGCTGGTTAGATCCTTCGCCTTGCAGATTGCGGTAATCGCGAAGCGTTGTTCCACCCCTATGAATGGCCTCCAGCAGAACCTCTCGAAGTTGTTCTAGCAATCGATGGGCCTGCTTACGAGTGATTGATCGGACGGCCGGATTGATGCCAGCCCGAAATAGAGCCTCGTCCGCGTAGATATTTCCCACGCCCGCTACAAGACGCTGTCCTAGCAACTGGGTTTTAATTCTTTGCTTTCGACTTTTCGTGTTCCCCCACAATGCGTCTCCTGTAAACGACGGGTCAAAGGGCTCCGGACCCATGTCTCTCAAGGTTGGTATCGCCGAATAGTCACCGTTACCGACTACAGCTAACTTGCCAAACCGCCTCACGTCTCGATACAAAACCGTCTTTTGATCATCTAAATGCCAACAAGCTCGAACATAATTGTCGCTACTAACACCGTCGGATATTGCCGTGGGGACAACCGAAAGTTGGCCCGTCATTCCAAGATGAACAACCATTTCAGTGGACCCATCCAGTTCAGCGATTAGGTACTTGCCCCTTCGGCGAAGGCCCAGAAAGTGGCGACCTACGATCTGACGCGCCGCTAGAAATTTTAGAGATTCGTGACTATCTGCGGAGATAACTCTCCGGTCGATAATTTTAGGTTCGAGCTGTGTGCGAATCGTTTCGACTTCAGGAAGCTCAGGCACTCAAAATGCTCCCGTTTAGCTTCGAGGCCCAAATCTTCTTTGCACCTCTATGGCGCCTTCAGGACAATTCTCGAGGTAGGGGCACCAGTTACAAAGAGGTCCTACGTGATGGGGAAAGTCATTTTTAACAATGGCCTCGCATAGTGCATCCCAAGTTTTTCTATGAGTGATTACGGCTTTAGAAACCTCGTTAGTGTCGACGACTCTGTCGATCGGGCCGCTCGTCAGATACATCAGTCGGACTTCTGAAACTTCGTTGTCGGTTTCCGCCAAAGCGGCTGCGTATAGCCAAACTTGCGACAGCTTGTCATCAACGTACCGAGCTCGGGGTGTTTTCCCCGTTTTGTAGTCAACGACTCGAAGACCGGACCCAACACGTTCGGTTAGGTCAACTATCCCGTAAAAGGGGACGCCATCTATCTCAACCGCAAGCGTCTGCTCCGCTTCCACCACCTGAACTTTCTTCGGGTCTTCAATTGCGAAATACTTTTCTATCAACCTCCAAGCGCGCCATTTGAAGGCTTTCACCTCGTCTTCTGCGAGACACAGAGAAATAAAGTCCTCGTCTATAGCGGTTTCTTCCCAAACTCTTCCTGCGATTTTCTTTGCCGTTGCAAGCGACCGCTCAGCAGAATCAAGGTTAAGAAGATCCTCTAATATTTCGTGAACGAAGGTACCCAGTACAGCTGCTTCCCCCTTTGGGTCGGGAAGCTTGTCGATATATCTCATGCGCCATCGTCGTGGACATTGGCGAAAGGTGGACGCTGAACTTGGGCTCAGGTGTTTGGGGCGCTGCTCATCCGCAATTAATTCTGAGGGAGACATATATCCAGAGTCTTCAATAAGGGTGTGACCGCGAAATCACTCATTGACGGTTACGCAGCACGCGACGCCAAATGATTAACAAGATCGCGAAACCGGAGAGTCCGCCTGCTATGACCATAACCGGTAAGCGACGGTCAAGCGGATCGACGGCACGCGGGATCGATTGCAAAGTTGGTTCATTCTCATCTTCGACGCTAGTTGTAACTCGCATTTCATTGGGGGGCGGATTTGCCGGTACTTCTTCGGGTGCTGGGTCACCAGGTAAACCCACTAACGAGCGATCATCTTTAGGTCTCGGTCGGTTGGGGTCATAGCCAGCCATTGACGCTCCTTCAATCATCTATCGTACTAGGGACCGAAGTTTGCATTGTCGCAAGATGGTCTGAGTTTCTTTTACCATCACGAATTTGCCGACTCAGTTCGAGCCACAGTGAATCAAACTGGAGGATGGCTTCTTGCGCACCGGGCCGTTTCCCGAGCGACCGCAGTGCGGTTGATTGACCTGAAGCTTCTGCTATCGCAGCCCGCAAATGAATCTGCGGCAGCAGCAAGCCCCCGAAACGATCCTCCATCTGTTCACACCAAAAACGGTTATCTTTAGTTCTTCCGACGCGATTAATCACGATCCCGCTCAATTCTGGAGTTCCCAGCCGGCCCGCAACGCGTTCCACCGTTGAATGCATTAGATCGACTCCGTCAGCAGCCCAAGCAGCCGGCTCTGTAACTATCACGGCGCTGTCAGCAGCAAACAAACCATTGATGGAGAGCAACCCCAGCGAAGGTGGGCAGTCGATTACGATCAAGTCGTGTGCAACGCCGGCCAATGCCAATTTCAATCGATCTTGGGCTCCGACGGGATCTGATGCCAACAAGGGCTCTCGATTAGCTAACAGGTGGCTGCCTGGGATTAAATCCGGCTGAGGTCCATCACTCGGCCATTTGGATTTACAGATAGCCGAAATGGCGGCGCCAGCTTTTGCCTCAGACATCACGTCGTCAATAGAAGGCGTGACATTCCAGACTCCAAGACCGCTACTTGCATTAGCTTGAGGGTCTAAATCAACTACTAAGACACGCAAACCTGAGGCACTCGCAGCCTCAGCAATCCCCAAAGCAACAGTCGTCTTGCCGACGCCACCTTTTTGATTCACAACTGCGATCGAATGCATTAATGACAGGCTAACTCTAGTTAGCTGCTAGATCGGTGCGCTCTGGTGAGATGCCTACTATTACAGTGCGATCCCACATAAGCGAGCGGCGGCGATTAGTTCGCCTCTGGCTTCGAGATCTGAGGTTTTACTAAGAGTTCGCGCTCTATCTAGCAAAATTTCACGCGCCGTCGGAGCGTCGAGATCATTATCGAGAGCCTCCCGCACCTCAGCAATCAAAGACCCCTCAAAAACCGGTGCTGCGGCCGAAGTGGCTTCCAAAAGAAGTTCTAAATCAGCTTGCGCCTTCGGACCCTCTTCGTCAAACCATTCGAAGTCTGTTCGATAGTGGTGAGCCATAAGCGCTACCCGGATTGCGCGAGGATCAATTCTCTTTCTCAAATCGGACACGAAAACCAGATTTCCCAACGATTTAGACATTTTCGTGCCTTGGTATGCGACTAGTCCGGCATGTACCCAATAGCGCGAAAAGGGCACTCCATTGTGGGATTCACTTTGGGCAATCTCACATTCGTGATGGGGAAAGATTAGGTCGCCTCCTCCTCCATGGATGTCTATGGTTTTCCCTAGAGCACCCATGCTCATCGCCGAACACTCAATGTGCCATCCTGGCCGACCAGGGCCGAATGGCGAATCCCACTGGGGCTCGTCATCTGCGCTTGGTTGCCACAAAATGAAATCAAGAGGGTTTCGTTGTCGAGGGTCGTGGGGGTTTCCACCTCGCTCCTCAGCCAGCGCTATCATCTCCCGACTACTTAAGTGAGAAAGTTTCCCAAACTCTTTGAAACTAGTTACATCGAAGTACGTGATTCCATCAACGGCGTAAGTATGACCATTCTTGCTCAGGTTTTCGACAATCTTTATCATGCCGCCGATCGACTCCGTTGCACGAGGTTCGTGAGCCGGAGGTCGAGTGTTCAATGCTTCCATGTCTTCTCTAAAGCGCTCCATCTCAGAAGCTGCTAATTCGAGAAAGTCGATACCTAGCTCTCGTGCCTTGGGCAAAATGCTGTCATCTACATCGGTAACATTGCGTACGAGTTCGACAAAGTGACCTTGATCCTCCAGACGGCGGATTATCAGGTCATAGGTCAAATACGTCGCTGCATGTCCTAAATGAGTGGAGTCATAAGGAGTAATGCCGCACACGTACATTCGAACATGTTCGTCTAGCTCGAGATCAACCACTTTTTGCTGAGCGGTGTCATATATACGCATGGTCATGGGTTCATTACTTTCTCGTGACGCCACTCGGACGACTTCTTCAAGATAGGCCGGCAGCAGCTCACAGGAAGGGATAGATCATGATTAAGGGGTCGCAGCTATTGATGGATCTTTTTTGCTAGGTACTCTCAGATAGGTGGCTATGCATGGCGAAGATAGCGTCCTTGAAGGTATCGAACATTTTCGCGCTCGTCGTAGGCTGCCTCCTCTTGACACAGAGCTTTTGGTGTCGCTCATCGACGAGATTGCTTTGAACGGGCATGAGCCGGCTAAATACGTTGCAGAGCTCTTCGCGAAACACGAAATAGTTTTCGTCGGTCAAAGGTTTCCCTCTCGAAAGGCGGGCCTTTTTCTGCAAGAACTAATCCCCGCGGTGTATGCCGCTGGAGTCAATCGAGTGGGAATCGAATGGGCTTGTGTTGATGATCAGACTCTCTTAGATGAATTAGTGGGAGCAAAGGACTTTGATGAGGGAATAGCCACCTCAGCGATTTTTCGGTGGGGATTGCGGCATCATTTCGCTTACGTCGAGTACCTAGACATTCTCAGATCGATTTGGGCAGTTAATCGGACCAGGCCCTCAAATGAACCCTCACTGCGCGTGATAGCACTCGACTACGACATCGACGTCGACGCAGTAACCGAGACCGCAGATCTGTTATCTCCTTATGCTTGGTCTCATCTCCGCCCAAGGGGCCCTGCCTCCAAACATATGGCGGAAGTCCTGTTGCGCGAGTGCACTGAGAAAGGTGAGAAGACCATCGTCTTTTCCCAAACTGAAAATGCCCTTACGAGACTCCGGCGGATACCTCACTTCGTGGTTGACGAGATCGATCGAGAGATAATTGATGGACGAGTAGTGGGTTGTGGCAATCATGTCTACGGCGCCATCGCTGATCAAGCTGCGACTGTGTTACTGCACCAACCTTTAACAGCGGACGGGGAGCATGGTTCCTTTACGCTTCCCGCTGATGGCTATTTGGACGCCGCCTTTGCCCACACCAACGGACCAGCTTTTCCAGTGGCCTTCGACGCGTCCTCCGGTTTGATCGGGCGGTTGCCATGTGCAACTTCGATTGATGGCGGCGAGGTTTCACAACTTGCTCAAGGGTGGATCTTTCTAGAGGCCGGCAGCGAAGTGCGCGGACCGACGCCCCTTCAAGGGCTCGTTGATGAAATTAACCTTCGCGAGGCGCGACGATGGTCACTAGACCCGTATCTTCGGAGGTCGGAGGCTACCGTTGATGATTTTGTCGCCGCTATTAATAATTCTGCCGCGGCGGCAGAGCTTGGCTGGACCCAAATTGTTTAGAGCAGGATCGGGAATAAAATGAATGGAAACGACGACGAAAAGAAGTCTGCTCTACAGACGGCCGCCGCGCATCTGGTGGAGTTAGCAGCCTCGAAACAACTCGTGTTTTTGGGAGACCAAGCAGGAATCTCAGAACACGTATCCTTTGTTGCCCAAATCTTGCCGGATCTTTATCAAGGCGGCGTGCGAAATTTAGCTTGGGAGTTCTCAAACTCTCGTGCTCAGGGAGAACTAGACGAGTTGCTATCCAACGATGAGTGGAGCGAAAGGAAGTGCACGGACCTTTTTATTGACCTCCTAGGGGTAGGGTTCACATACAGCGAGTATGCAGACGTTCTGAAGGCGGCTTGGAGTCTCAATAGAAGTCTTCCATCGGAATCTTCCCCTTTTCGAGTCGTCGGTCTCGGTATTCCGTCCTATGTCGAAGATCCCCGACTACTTGAGGGCAGATCTGCCGCCGAACTAGAACTCCGAAATTGGTGGATGGGCGGCCATTATCGCGACGTCACTGCTTTCCACATGGCAAATACGTTGACTAACGAGGTGATCCGCCAAGGTCAGCGTGCCCTTGTCTGGGTGTCGGGCGAAAGGTCTACCACCCGATTAGTCGAGTGGGAGAGTGGAGTGCCCACAGTCACCGTCGGGAATTTGCTTCATCGCTGGATGGGAGAAGGCGTTGCTCGGGCGGTGTTCCACGGCGCAATTAAGGACAGCTCAGCTGCGCAACGTGTTGAGGAATTAGTAGCAGCTTCTCCGGAGCAGCCCAACGACTTTGGTATAAATCTAAATCTCGCAACGCTCGGTAATGTCGGCTTAAGCGAGATCGCTGGGTCGATATCCGGAATCGATTCATCACTTCGTCTAAGAGACGTGGCGGATAGTTATCTTTGGCTTGGAGGAGTGGAAACATGGTCGCCATGCAAGCTCTTGGATGATGTAGTTACCGAACAAAACTACGAAGTGCTTCAAGCCCGACATCAAGCTCTCGAGCCGAGAGATGAGCCCTGGAGTCGAGCCGAACTCGAAGAGATACGTCAGGAAGGACAACGCCAAATAGCTGCTTCGTGGATTTCACTTCCAACACCCGAAGAAGAAACTCCGAAACGCAACATATTCAGAAGGCGTCGGGCATGAGCGAGTTTATTTTAGGTGTCGACCTAGATGGAGTCTGCGGACAACACACCGAGTCGTTTCGGCAGATTGTCTCCAAAGAGTTGGGCGTTACAGAAGAGTCGCTTCCTCTAGAACGAAGTTGGGATTTCAGTGAATGGGGTTTCGGCCCAGACGACTTCGAGCGACTTCATCGGGTTGCAGTAATGGAGCATCGGATGTTTCGCCACATGGAAGTAGTGCCGGGTTGCGCGGAGGCCCTTTGGCGTCTGTCGGATGCCGGAGTGTGGATCCGCATCGTCACTCATCGCTTATACGTGAATTGGGGGCATGCTGTCGCCATAGCAGATACTGCTCAATGGCTCGACGAAAAGCGGATTCCCTATCGAGACGTTTGCTTCGTTGGAGATAAACCCGACGTGGCCGCCCATGCCTACGTCGACGACGGCCCTCATAACGTTGTCGGATTGCGAGAAGCTGGACATACGGTGATTACTTTTGATCAGCCCTACAACCGTCATATAGATGGACCGCGAGTTTCCTCCTGGGCCGATCTCGAGGAACTAGTGTTGCAGTTGGCTGCCGATCATGGCGGCGCAGTGCCCCAGCAGTTGCCTGGACTTGACGCAGGCTCAGGTCGTCTAATAGCAAGAACAAAGGATCAGTCGTGAACAACGACTCTCAAGCTATTGACGCAGCAACGGTCGTAGTGGCACGAGACCGAAACAACGAAATCGAAGTATTGATGCTGCGACGTAACTCGAAGATTTATTTCGGTGGAATGTGGGTTTTCCCAGGAGGGAAGGTGGACCCCGTAGATCGCACCGACTCCCGCAAGGTGCGCGTCTGCGACGGCGGAGACGGTTTGGGTTTTCATGCTGCAGCTATACGCGAAGCTCGAGAGGAAGCTGGAATTGACCTCAGTGATTGTGAACTTCACCATTTTGCGCACTGGCTACCACCAGCTATTCGACCAAAACGATTCTCTACGCAGTTCTTTTTGGCAAAAGCTCCCTATCAGACAGACGTTTCCATTGATCATGGGGAAATTACGGAACACCATTGGATGACACCAAGTGAAGCTCTGCAATTGCGTTCAAATGGTGAGATCGAAATAGTTACTCCCACGTTTTGCACTCTGAATTGGTTGCAATCTTTTACCCATGTTGATGATGCTTGCTCCGCTATTCAAGAACCAGAGTGTTTCCATACCCACATAAAAGAGGTCGGAGGCAGAGATCCTGGAATGGTCGCTTTCTACGCTGGCGACGTATCCTACGATTCGCTGGACTTGACTGCGCCCGGTCCTCGGCGAAGGTGCTACATGCTCAAATCCAAATGGTGGTGGGAAGAGCATTCAGGAGATGAGACCGCCAGTCTTTAGAACCAAAATTCGCCCATCAGTGATCATGGTTATGAGGTCTGTCTAAATAGGCAGCAGCTAAGTCGTCTAGCTCTCTTCCTTTGAAGTGAGAGCGCGTTTGCAGAACCCTTTCCAACGCCTCTAGCCAGCATTCGTAGTAATGCCATGTGGGCCTATCGCCGTCATCCTGCGCGTCCCATTCTTCAATAACAACAATAAGTTGCGTCCGAAATTCCTCCCACGAGAAGAAGGCGTCTTCAACCAAACTGATGACAACCCCAAATGCCCGGCTTTGCCACGGCGCTTCAAAAACTATTTCGCCATTATCTCGAGGAGGGGAAGCAGGCGACCCATCGAGAACGTCCACTCCTGTCACGGATTTGTGGCCTTAGCCACACCTATCATGGCGTCTCGCGTTACCAGAGATGCAAGCGCTTCGAGATCCATGTTGTCACTTCCGGCGGGCCGTTCTGGGAGCACAAGAAATCTCGTTTCCGAGCTACTGTCCCAAACTCTAATTTCAACTTCTTCGCTCAAATCAAGACCCATCTGACGCAGAAGTGATCGAGGTTCTCGAACGGCTCGGGCCCGGTATTCAGAGCTTTTATACCAACTAGGAGGTAGGCCGAGAAGCGCCCAGGGGTAACAAGAACAAAGTGTGCAGACCACAAGATTATGAATACTTGGCTGATTTGCCTTGACTTCTACATGCTCTATTTCGGCGCCTCCAATACCTTCATCTTGGAGTACCTGATCAGCGTCGGCTAGCAGCCGGGTTTTAAATTCGGGATCGATCCAAGATCTTGCAATCAACTTTGCACCGACCAGCGGCCCTAGGTCATGTTCAAACCTTTCGATTAGCGCATCAACTCTCGCCTTATCGATCAGACCTTTTTCGATCAATAAATCCTCGAGCGCCTCAGTTCTGACCTCGGGAGAACTAGCAGCACCTTGATTAGGGCGCGAGTGTTCGTTCACGGCATCTCCTTCCCGAAGCGCAAATAACATTCATAAAGGTCCACGTTAATGATGACACCCTCCTCACTGCCGCGCCCCCAAAGGTCCTCTGCTCTGTAGGCGACGCAGATTACGTGCTGAGGTCGGTCTCCTAGGTCAAAGGCAGTGCTGTCTGGGAGAACTTCGACAGGGTGGATATTGACGACTTGACCCGAAACACCTCGGACATATTGCGGCACTCGGGTATGCGCAGAGCCAGTTATGCCGACAGCCACGACAACGTCGCCGATTTTAAATCGCGAAGGTGTTTCTAATTCCCGACGAACTGTCCGGTGGCTAGGCCTAGGGGCTACCCGATCTGGAGGCATGTTTTGCTCTAAAACCTCTGCGACCTTTGCAGCTCTATTGCTGACACCATTTCCCAGTGGCAAACCTAAGCGGGTATCTAACTCACCCGCTTCTAGGTGTCCATATTCTTCTAAGAGTAGCTCTATCGCTGCGCGCCATCGACCGTAGTATCCATCGAGACAGAAGTAATCTTCGTCCGAAAGTCGTTCCAACGCATATCGAAATTCACCCGGACGTTGAGCGGTACGCGACAAGACCTGAAACAACATTCCAAAGACTCTTCGCTCCCAGTCGTGGTGGAACGGAGCTTCATCACGAATATAGGGGACAGCGCCCCAGCCTAGGCTTCCACCTATGTCATGAACATTCGCGCTAGGTGCAGTGTCTGTCACTGTTATCCAAGCTTCCCAATTTTCATAAGCAACGTCAGTTCCTTCACTACCGCTTCTCTACTACCTGCCGCTCATTGTTCCGCCGTCTACCGTGTATATGCCTCCGTTGACATAACTCGCATCGTCTGAGGAGAGGAAAGCTACAAGTGAAGCCACCTCATCCGGTTCGCCGTAGCGGCCCAGCGGGTTTCGAGCTGCCAAATCCTTTCTCACTATCTCAGCTTCAGCACCACCAAAACCCTCTTCGATGCTTCTCATCATTCGAGTTTCGATCGGGGAGGGACAAACTGCGTTAACTCTTACCCCCTGTGGCGCTAGTTCTAATGCAGCCGTTTTAGTTAAACCGACGACTCCATGCTTACTAGCTATGTACGCAGCTAGTCCTCGCGCTCCCATGAGACCAGCGGTTGAAGCTGTATTAACGATGGCACCTCCGCCGTTCGCAATCATTGCTGGGGCCGAGTACTTCATTCCAAGCCAAACCCCTCTCAAATTTACGTTGATCACTCGATCGAATTCCTCTTCTGGATAGTCCAGAAGGCCAATGATCTGACCCTCGATTCCAGCATTATTAAATAAGACGTCAAGGCGGCCATATTCTGAAAGGCAGGTTTCTACATAGGCTGATACATCAGAAGACCGACTGCAGTCTGCAGCAGCCGAAATCGCGGCCCCGCCAAACGGTTCCGCTTCGGCTAGCGCTGCGTCGAGGTCTGAGCTCCCGAGGTCCACGGCTAAAATACTGGCGCCTTCTGACGCGAATCGCCTAACCGCCGCAAGTCCTATACCTCCGGCCGCTCCGGTAATAGCAACTACTTTCCCCTGAAATCGCATGTCCTAGCCTCCCATGGATAAGCAATCTTTTCGAGATCCTGCAACAATTGTGTGCATGAGTGAAGAAAAGAGTCCACTAGAAGTCGTCAATGAGTTCATTTTGAAAATCGAGGCTAGAGATCTCGATGCCGCACTCGATCACGTCACCGAGGATTGTTACTACGACAATGTTCCAATAGGCCATATGACGGGGAAGAGCGACATGCTTGAGTTCCTCAGCGGCCTCTTGAAGGGCGAAGGGCCGGTGGAGTTTGAGGTGGTTCGTCAATCCTCAAGCGGCAATATCGTGATGAACGAGCGGTTGGATCGCTTTCAAACCGCGAGCGGTCGCAAAATTGAGCTACCCGTAATGGGAGTATTCGAAGTCAATGGGGGGCTAATTTCGTTTTGGCGCGATTACTTTGATAACGGGATGTTTCTTCAACAACTAAAGGGAAATGACTAGACTCATTGTGTCGCTCATTTTGTTCCAAAGTCTGCGACAACTCAGAAGGGGTTGATTATGGCCATGACGACAGAGTTCCACGACCCTCGGGCCAAGCCAAAAGCTGCTCCCGAGGCTTACGAGCTAAGCGCTGACTTCACTAAGCCTCTAACCATTGGGCTTGTCGCAAATGGGTTTCCTGACAGCGTCAGATTTCTTGACCATGTAGAGAAGACTCTGGGTCAAGCAGTACCAACAGCATCCTTCGTGCGGTATGACAAGGGTGACGCATCGTCAGTTGTTAGTGAGCGAATGTTGGATGACATTCAAGCCGAGTGTCAGGCAGTGGTAGCTGCTTACGGTCATTGAGGCAGTTGCACCTCTGGCACCGTGCGTGACAGCATCTTTATAGCTCGCTTGGGAGTACCCGCCGTCGCTTTAGTAACCGAGGAGTTTTGGCCGCAAGGTGATTTCTTCGCTACGTCGACAGGTATGCCCGAGGTTCCGCGAATCAAGCTTCCCCACCCGGTCGCCGGCACCGGAGAAGATAAAATGACCGAAGTAGCGACCGATATCGCGCCATTAATTATCGAACTTTTAAGTTCATAACTGTTGACGGTCACCTCTAACATGGATTCTCTTTCAGCATCCTCAGAGCAGGATGCTCTGGAACTGCTTCATCAACTTGGGTGTACTGATGGTCTGCCAGTCGTAATTCCGACTGCAGATCGCGTAGCTCGAATGGTACTAGCAACAGGCCACGAGCCAGATCTGGTACTTGGGGTAATGGGCCCTCTACTTGGCTCAGCCACCATCGAGAAAGTAGCTGCCGCAGCAGTCATGGCAGGTTGTCTTCCCGACCACATGCCAGTTGTTGTTGCAGCAGTGCAAGCAGTTTGTCAACCAGAATTCGACCTCACAGAGATGCAGGCAACAACCCATTGCACGGCTCCATTAATAATTGTCTGCGGGCCAGCCCGACACGCCTGCGGTGAAATCGCTTCCGGCTTCGGAGCAATGGGTCCGGGTCACAGGGCCAACGCGTCAATTGGTCGAGCATTGCGACTTGCGATGATCAACATAGGAGGAGCAAGACCAGGCTCTTCTGATATGGCCCTTCACGGGCACCCGGGGAAATTCACCTACTGCCTGGCTGAAGATGAAGAACACAGTCCTTTTCCCGGACTTCATACCACCTTCGGATATCAACCAGAAGATAGCGCTGTCATAATTACCGGTGCTGAGGCGCCACATTCCACTTTCTTTACCGGTGACAGAGATGATCCAGCTTCGGTTCAAAGCTTGCTCGACGTAATTGCTTTAGTAATGGCTAACCCCGGAAGCAACAACGTGCATTTGAGGGGTGGTGCGATTACCGTCATCATGAACCCCGATCATGCGGAAGTGATCAAGAGAGCCGGCATGAGTCGCCAAGATGTTCAGGCTGAATTGGCAAAGCGCGCAACAATATCAGTGGGAACTATGCGGCGCATAAGCCCTGTTTTTGCTGCCCAGGGAATGAGCGCCGAAGACGCTGCTCGGAGCGAATCTTCTGACGATGAGCTAATTCATGTCTTGGAAGATCCGAACAAGATTCTGGTTCTCCAAGCCGGAGGAAGCGGCCTCTACACAATGGTCATGCCTTCGTGGTGCGCTGGGCCGCATAGAAATGCCGTGGTTCATGCTTCAATCGAACTTGATCAAGCTTGCGAAATTCCTGGAATGACTCTCTAAGATTCAGCAAGCAAAGAGACGGGATAAAGATGAGCGAAGGAAGACCCCACGGTGGCCTGTGGTTTGAAGAGCTAACGCCTGGGCTCGTGATCAAGCATCGGATTCGACGCACAGTCACCGAGACTGACAACATCATGTTCACAACAATGACGATGAACCCCGCAGCGTTGCATCTCGATTTTGATTACGCGAAGAAAGAAAGCCAGTTTGGTAAGCCGCTCGTGAATTCAATGTTCACTGCGGCTCTGATAGTTGGAATATCAGTTCACGAAACAACCCACGGAACAACCGTCGCAAATCTCGGCTTCGAACAAATGAATTTTCCCGCGCCCGTCTTCCATGGGGATACTCTCAAGGTCGAATCGGAAGTAGTCAGTGCACGAGAATCTTCTAGTAAGCCGGACCAAGGCATCGTCCTATTCGAACACCGCTCCCATAACCAGGATGACGTCCTAGTTGCAACGATGCGGAGAAACGCCCTGATGTGGAAACAACCGCAATAAGGACTTCGACTTTCTTGAAAAGTCGTTAGGAATTAGTGCTTTCGGCAGCTATCGTCCCCACTCCGATTAATTTCTGGAGCGTCTGCGATGAGCTACACCGCACCAACCGATGCCTTCCGCTTTGATCGATATCGCGAGGCGGTCGCTGGCAAGCGCGTACTAATAACGGGAGCGGGCAAAGATCGCGGCATCGGCCAAGCATTTGCCTTATCAGCCGGATTGAACGGAGCTTCATCAGTAGGCGTTCACTTTCATAGAAGCTACGAAGATGGATTTGATCTCGTTAATCAATTACGCGGGGAAGGGGTAAACGCGTTTCCTGTTCAGGCTGACGTCACCAATCTGCGGGATCTCTGGGCGACCAGAAGTTACGTAATTGAGCAAATGGGCGGGCTACCCCCAAATCTTCTGATTTGCAATTCAGGTCTGACCGAATCTGGGTACAGCTTCGGAAGGGCATTGCGCGAGGAACCCGATGAGCCAAGTGCGGTGCGTCGAGCTCGAGTTCGTCAGCACTTCCTTGACAGCTTAGATGAGTCACGCTTGGTGCTAGACACGAAGATTGATGGCTTCTTAGCTTCTACACATTTGTGGGCAGGCGAAGCGGTATACCACCGGGAACCAATTCAGATTGTCTACATTTCTTCGCGACAAGCAATCGATCCTGGGCCCGCAGTGCCGGGCTACGCAATTAGCAATTGGGCCGTCCTGCAGCTTCCTCATGTCCTCAAAGTCAACCTCGGTAAAAGTGCGGATCTTGTTCAAAGCTTTTCGCTTATGTTTCCATTTATCCGCACAGGCATGACCGACCAATACGCAGACAACGAGCGAGTCTTTGGCAGGTGGCAAAGCCGGATGCTTGAACCATCAGAAATGGCAGAAGCCTTCATGGCCCTTCTTGATCAGCCAGCTGAGCAAACAGACGGCGGTATGTTTGAGTTGATGGTTGAAAATGGCGACCAAGACAAAGTCGAAGTGGCATGGCAACAAGTGAAATTCAATTTAGCGGAAGAGAAACTTGACTGGAGCTACCAAGACCCACTCCGTTTCTAGCTTTACATCGATCAATTATTAGGGTGATCCAGTTCCAGGTATTTCTACCCGAACTCTTTCGATTCGGCCTTCACGCCGCTCAGCGGCTCCTCCTCTGCCAGAGGTCGGCGCCGTCACGAGATACAAGGTTTTGAGGTCTTGTCCGCCGAGCGTGCACGCGTAGCAATTGAGTTCTAAATCAATATGGTCGGTAATTTGTCCCCCATCGACAACTCGAAAAACAGAATGATTTACCGGGTCACCGACCCAAACACCACCTTCCGCGTCCAAACAAATCCCGTCAGGAACACGAGAGCCTAAATCCGCGAAAACTCGTCGCCCCGACAACGATCCATCAGCGTGCACCTCAAATGATAGAAGGCGAGAACCGTAGGATTCAGCCAAAATCAATTGATCACCGTTGGGACTAAGCACTGTGCCATTTGGAAAATCAAGACCATTTGGGCCTTCGCTCACGTTCCCGTCTGCGCCGACGATAGCGAGGGTCGCTTGGTTAAATTCTTGGCCCTCTTCGAAGCCAAAATTTCCAACATAAGCAGTTCCGTCTTGACCAACGACCATATCGTTGCACGGGCCGTTCGCAATATCAGACAAGTCGGCGTGCAAAGCAACTTGGCCCTCACTATTCATGCGCTTCAGGCTTTTATCAAGCATTGACACGAACAACAGATCTCCGCTCGGAAGCCAACCTAGGCCCGAAGGCTGCGTCGGGACTTTGAGAACAAGTTCTTCATCACCCGATTCTTTTAGCTTGTATATGCCATGGCGGTAGAAATCAGAAAACCATAGATGTCGTCCTCGCCATCGCGGTCCTTCCCCAAAGGCAAGTCCTGTCAATACGATTTCTGTTTCCACTACTCCCCCATATTGCATAAAAGCTTGCGCTCCCTTATCACGAAGCTAGCTTCTTCTTTGTGGGAGAACTGAGCTACCAAGATGCTTGTTTGAGCATAAGAGTAGGCGCCGACGAAGTCGAGATACTATCTGAGCGGCTCTGGCAACTAGGCACACTTGGTATTGAAGAACGATCGGTCGGCATGGAAGTTCAATTAATTGCCGGCTTTGATTCTGCCGTCGCTGCGGATTTCGCCGCGGCGCGATTGAAAAAGTTTGCGGTAGTCGAAGAGTTTGCCTCCGGCACCCATTTAGACCACTGGCGCAATTTCGCGACAATTTATAGAGCAGGCAATCGCCTAGTCGTAAAGCCGCCATGGGTCGCATATGAGCCCAACCCTGTTGAGCTAATCATTTGGATAGATTCCGGACGATCATTTGGCTCCGGAAGCCACCCTTCTACAAGACTGGCACTAGCTGAACTCGAGCAACTTTTAGAAGGCAATGAATCCCTTCTCGACGTGGGCTGCGGCAGCGGAATACTTTCGGTGGCTGCGGCACGTCTGGGGGCAATTGACGTCCTAGGAATAGATATCGATCCATCGGCAATGCGCGTTACTGAGGAGAACGCAAGAGCTAACGGTGTCGAAGAGTTTGTGAGATGCTCCATCATGCCGCTTGAAGAAGTCGACGGCTCTTACGACGTAGTTGTTGCCAACATGCTGGCCTCAACGCTTATTCAGAACGCCGATGTTCTAATTAAGCGTGTGCGCGCAGGAGGTCGACTTGTCATTTCAGGAATTCTAGAGAGCCAAATAGGCATTATTTCTGAGGTGATGAAGCCGCTGAAGGTTCTTAAGGCACAACAAGATGAGACGATTACAGGAAGCTGGGTATGTTTGTGCTTCGGTTAAGTTGAGGTATTTGACACAACCATCTGTCGTTGAATGGGACCCACGTGGAGATGGCCGACTCGTTCGATTGCGCCGTCGAGCTTTAAATTGCAAAGCGTAGGAATAACAGCTCGGAAAAATGATCTCAATTCCCATCGGGCAAGGTGGGTGCCTAAACAAAAGTGGGCTCCATGTCCAAAGGCCAAATGCTCATTTGGCGTCCGTTGAACATCGAATAGGTATGGCTCAGGAAATTGCCGCTCATCCCGATTAGCGGATGCGTGCCAAATGCCCACATGATCGCCTGCTCTGATTATTTGGCCGTTGACCTCAGTGTCACGAGTACATACACGCGCAAATTGGATTACCGGGGACGTCCAGCGTAAAATTTCCTCAACCGCAGTGTCGATGACATCGCTCTCATCAATCCGGTCAGCTAAAAAGCGCAGTGACGTGGGGTGTTCGATGAGCGCAATCATTCCGCCAGTAGCCGCATTTCGCGTCGTCTCGTTACCGGCAAGTATCAGGACCTTGATGTATCCCAGGAGTTGTTGGGGGGTGAGCGGCTGACTATCGATTTCCGATCTCAGCAAAATCGAGATGAGATCGGGCCCGCTGCAATCACTTGAACGTCGATCAGCTATTTGTTTAAAAATCCATTCCTCAAATTCAACAAACATGCGTCGCCGCATTTCCTTTTTTGATTCTCCCTCTTTCGCAAATCGCATGAGAGCCGGGTCATCAAAAAGTACTGCCGTCCATGCATGGACTTTCTCCCAATCTTCTGGGGAAGCTCCCATCATCTCGCAAATAGTCGCTAGCGGGAGTTTGACGGCCAAGTCCTCGACTAGGTCAGCAGTTCCATTTTCTTCAATAATTTTGGCAAATTGCTCGGCATACAATTGCGCGTGAAGAATTAAAGACTCTTCGCGGGAACGCATTGCCTTCGGCGTGAACTCAGGTGCCACCAATCGACGCATGTCCCAGTGAACTGGTCGGTCTGTATATATGAAATCGGGCGGCTCCTCAGGGTCCCACCCTCGCGCCGTCATTCGCTCTCGATAGCCCTCCCAGAAGCGCTGGTCACGTTCTTCCAAATCCAGCCGAAGCCTTCCTTCCCCGTTGGCAAAGACTGCATTATCGCCAGATACCCGGCGAACATCTTCGTAACGAGTGATTGACCAAAATGGGGTGATGCCATCTCGTTCGTACCAGTAGACAGGTGCTTCCTTGCGAAAAAGATCCCATTCAGCCCAAGGGTATCCCTCGGTTCTATATCTCTCTAGGTCATGAATGATTGCTTCGTCAACACGCATGCTCGCCTCCCCGAACTCTTATCGTAACGAGAAAGCGAATCTCAAGTCGGGAAGACTAAAGAGGGGTGCGGATAAAATGAGTCGATGCGACATCTGCCCAACATTTGGTTCGACCGCGCTCCAGACCCGGAAATTCGAGCGGCAATAAATGCTAATGCGCGTCTCACTTGGCCGACCGCTGATGATCCACTAAAAGGCGTGGCTGAGGCAGATGGCATCATCGCAGGCGCTTCGTTAATTTACGATCGGTCAGTTTTTTCTACGGCAACCAAGGTCCGTGTTCTTTGCAGGGCCGGGATCGGCTTCGACAACGTAGTGATTGCTGACGCTACAGAATCGGGTGTAATGGCCTGCAACACGCCCGATGGACCCACCGTTTCAACTGCCGAGCACGCCATCGCTCTTATATTGTCCCTGAGTAAAAGATTGAAGGAGAGCGAGAGTCGCTTAGCGCGACAAGAGGGAAATTACGCTTCGAAGCACAATGCCCTAGAACTCGCAGGAGCACGTATTACTCTTATCGGGTTAGGGCGCATCGGTTCGCACGTGTGCAAAATCGCCTCCGCTATCGGAATGAACGTAACTGCATTCGACCCCTATGAATCCGAAGAAAAGTTCCAACAACTGAAGGCAAAGAGATCGCATGATCTCATGGACTCTGTAAGAAATGCGCAGATCGTTTCGATTCACGCGCCCCTCACCGAAGCGACTCACCATCTGATCAATGGAAAACTGATTCAGCAAATGGCTGACGGCGTGATAATCGTGAACACCTCAAGAGGGGCGCTAATTGACGACCAAGCTCTACTTCAAGGACTTGACGAGGGAAAAGTTGGAAGCGCTGGACTCGACGTCACTGAGCCGGAACCTCTTCCTGCAAACCACCCGTTTCTAGAGCGCGAAAATGTTCTGATAACT
Organism: Candidatus Neomicrothrix sp. UBA7388; assembly: GCA_002470695.1. Classification (GTDB taxonomy): domain Bacteria; phylum Actinomycetota; class Acidimicrobiia; order Acidimicrobiales; family Poriferisodalaceae; genus UBA7388. The sequence goes on along the minus strand of DKNM01000019.1, from coordinate 67,372 downwards.
CCTCACGTGGCCTCGGCGACCGTCACAGGGCGCAGGCGGATTTTTCTTATGGCCGTCGAAGAGATCCTCGCTGCTCTAGGAGGCGGGAGACCATCGAACCTCCTCAACCCCGAAGTTCTTAAGCATAAAAGTCTTCGAGGTTAACTCGATAGCTAAGACTGAGCCAGGACTTTCAGTTCTATGCTCCTAGTCATGGCAGAGCATCAAAGCAACACGACCTGGACCAATTGGTCGGGCAAACTTTCTGCCTCACCCCGAGAAATTGTCCAGGTTGGAACGATTGAAGCAATAAGGGCAGAACTCTCTGCGGCTAGCAAAGGCGGATGGAGTGTCCGCACTGCAGGAACAGCCCACTCGCACTATCCTCTTCTTCCTACGAATGGGGTGCTTCTCGATACACGCCCATTAAGTGGCCTCGTTGAAGTTGATCAAGAAACGCCTTCAGCTACGTTTCGAGCGGGGACAAAAATTCACGCCTGCGGACGACCATTGCTGGATCATGGACTTGGGCTAATAAACCAAGGAGATATTGACCAACAATCAATCGGTGGAGCAATCGCTACAGGAACTCACGGCACCGGTACTGAGTTGGGAAGCTTTTCTAGCGTCGTCGAAAAATTGTCCATCATGCTTGTTGATGGATCAGTTGTTACTTGCGATCAACATACTGAGTCTGAGCTTTTTGAGGCGGCGCGCTTGTCGCTGGGTGCTGTCGGAATTGTCTTAGAAGCCACCCTTAAAGTCCGCAAGGCGTACCGACTGAAAGAAGAGCAGTGGCAGGAACCACTCGACAGTGTGATGGAACGAATTGAAAGTTTGACGAGCGCTTCCCGACACTTCGAATATTTTTGGTGGCCTGGGCAGGATGGGGCACTTTGTAAATCCATCAACGTTACAGAAGAGCCTGGCCAATATCCGCTTGGCAGTGAGGGCCGTCGTCTCGCATGGAGCTTCGAGGTACTTCCAAACCAGCGGCTTCATCCCCACACGGAAATGGAGTATGCAGTTCCCGCCGAACATGGCCCAGCATGTATTGCCGAGATCAGAGAGCTACTAAAAAAGCAGTTTCCTGAGGTAGCGTGGCCCGTCGAATATCGCACGCTCGCCGGCGACGATGTCTGGTTATCTCCATCTCGCGGCCGACCAACCGTCACTATCTCGATACACGAAGCCGTCAAAAAAGATGAAACCGCGTATTACAAGGCCGCCGAGAAGATTTTCAGAAGTTATGGAGGCCTACCCCACTGGGGGAAGGTCCATTATTTAACTGGAGACGACCTCTCTTCGGATTACGATCGCTGGGCAAACTGGTGGAAGGTCCGCGACCATGCTGATCCGATGGGGGTTCTCCTCAATGATTCGGTTAGGCAATTACGGCCATCGTGACAAATCCGTCATTAAGCAAATACCTTCCTACTAAATCAGATGAAGACGGTCTTCTCGATGGCTTCTTAAAGTGGGCTGAAGACTCAGAAATCGATTTATATCCCGCTCAGGAAGAAGCTGTACTGGAGTTCTTTGGCGGACAGCATGTCATTTTGACCACGCCAACAGGATCAGGAAAATCCTTAGTAGCGACAGCAGCACATTTCGATGCTCTTACTAATAACAAACGGTGTTGGTACACCGCTCCAATTAAGGCCCTCGTATCGGAAAAGTTTTTTTCGCTTTGCCAGGAATTAGGTGCCGAAAACGTCGGGATGATGACCGGAGACGGTTCCGTCAACGCTGATGCGCCCATCATTTGCTGTACTCAAGAGATCCTTGCCAATCTCGCGCTGCGGTGGGGATCCGAGGCACCTATCGATATCGCTGTGGTAGATGAATTCCACTATTACGCTGATCGGGACAGAGGCTGGGCTTGGCAGATTCCCCTTCTTGAACTCACGAGCACACAGTTTCTTTTAATGAGTGCAACTTTGGGCCCAGCTGAATTTTTTTTACGAGAACTTGAGCGAAACACCAGGCGCCGTGCTGTGGAGGTTACGTCTGATGTAAGGCCAGTTCCATTGAATTGGGAGTACCGAGAGACCACTCTTCTCGAATCTGTTGAAGATCTTCTCAAATTGGATCGAGCCCCTATCTACATCGTCCATTTCACCCAGCGAGCGGCTGCTGAGCGAGCGCAAGCCCTAACTAGTTTGAATGTGCTTTCCAAGGATGAGAAAGAGCAAATCAAAAGAGAGACGGACGACTTTCGTTTCGATTCTCCCTACGGAAAAGATGTATCGAGGTTCATCAAAGCTGGAATCGGTATTCATCACGCAGGCTTGCTACCTAAATACAGATTGCTGGTAGAGCGCCTTGCACAGAAGGGACTGCTGAAGCTTATATGTGGGACCGACACTCTCGGAGTCGGGGTGAACGTTCCAATACGAACAGTTCTTTTCACTCAGTTATGCAAATTTGATGGGCACGAGACTCAGATTTTAAGTGTGAGAGATTTCCATCAGATCGCCGGCCGAGCAGGACGCAAGGGCTTCGACAACGAAGGTTTCGTCTGGTGTCAAGCCCCGGAACATCATGTCGAAAATTTGAAGTCGGCCACCAAAGCCGGCGAAGACCAGAAAAAGCGACGAAAAATCCAGAAGAAAAAGCCCCCAGAGAAAGGGTATGTGCACTGGGACGACCAAACTTTTGAGCGCCTGCGCCATGGCCAACCCGAGCCATTGCGCCCAAGCTTCGAAGTCTCCCATTCGCTGCTTCTGAATGTGTTAGATCGTCCGGGAGATGGGTGCCAGAGTTTGAAGCATCTACTCGTTTCGAATCACTTACCTAGAAAGAATCAACGTATTCAAATACGCAGGGCAATCGCCATGTATCGCTCCCTCGTCGGGGGCGGGGTAATCGAAACTCTGATGACTCCCGATGCCGATGGTCGAAGGGTGCGTGTTAATACAGACCTGCATGCCGAATTCGATCTTATGAACGCGCTTTCTCCGTTTGTTCTGGACGCCATCGAGTTGTTAGACGTAGATGATCCAAGTTACTCACTCAACGTACTGACCGTCATCGAATCAGTAATTGAGAATCCCAACGTTATTTTGGTCAAGCAACAAGGCAAAGCAAGAGATGAACTTTTTGTAGAACTCAAGTTGGCCGGTGTCGAGTACGAAGATCGTGTTGCTCGTCTGGAAAATGTGGAGTGGCCAAAGCCGCTCAGAGATTTTTTGTACGCAACTTTTGATGCGTGGGCGGTTCATCATCCGTGGCTAGAGGAAAACCTAAGACCTAAAGCAGTTGCAAGAGATATGTATGAGCGCGGAATGAGTTTTCGAGAATACGTCAACTTTTACGGGATCAAGGGCTCGGAAGGCGTGTTACTGAGATATCTAACAGATACCTACAAGAGTCTTAAGAAAACAGTGCCGGAAAAGTCTTGGAATGATGGCCTAACTGATTTGGCAGAATGGCTTGGGGCTCTTATCCGTCAGGTAGATAGCAGCCTTCTCGATGAGTGGGAGCGACTCCAAAATCCTGGAGAAGTTGTTGCCGATGTTCGCCCATCAGTGTTTGACATAACCAACCAAGTGCGGGCCTTTGAAATTATGGTCAGAAACGCTGCGTTTCGATGGGTTCAACTTTTCGCCAACTCTGACTTCACCGGTCTCGCGAAAGAAGCTGAAGGAGAGTTAGTCGATCCGACAGTGATCGAGAACGCCAGCGAGGAATACTGGCAACAATTCCCCGAGGTAATGATCGACGCAAATGCACGGGCCCGCCATTGGATTAATCTCGGCGAGAAGAAAGACGGTAAGCAATTAGTTGAGCAAATAATTTGCGATCCCGAGGCCTTCAACGAATGGCGACTGAACGGGTTCGTTGACATTAATGCATCTCGAGAAGCTGGAGAGGCGATCTTGAGACTCACTGCAATTGGACGCTTAAATGGCCTCGGCTAGATGATGGTGAAATAAATGCAGAGCCCAATAATGACGGCCCCCGCTAACCACCCGAAAATCCTGAATTTTGCAGAGCCAGGCCAGTCCTCTTCCGTCATGAGGGAAGACGATAGTTGGGCGCCTCTTTGGTAATCATGATGTCGTGCGGATGGCTTTCGCGCAGAGCCGACGCAGTTATTTTGACAAACTTAGTTTTAGTTCGCATTTCCGCAATCGTCGGTGTACCGCAATATCCCATTGCTTGTCTTAGACCGCCAGTTAGCTGATGGAGAACATTCGCTATGGATCCTTTGTACGCAACTCTGCCCTCAATTCCTTCAGGCACCAGTAAGTCCTCGTCTCGTTGGTCTTGAAAATATCGGTCTTTAGAAAAGCTTCTGCCCTTCATAGCGCCGATAGACCCCATACCGCGATATTCCTTAAACCGTTCGCCCTGATATAACACGACCTCCCCAGGGCTCTCATCCACGCCTGCAAGGAGACTACCAACCATGGCACAGTCAGCTCCCGCCGCGATCGCTTTAGCCAAATCACCCGAGAACTGCATTCCACCATCGGCAATAATTGGGATACCCGACTCTGAAGCAGCAGAGGCACACTCGAAAACTGCTGTTACTTGAGGAACTCCCACTCCCGCTACAACTCGAGTTGTACATATTGAACCAGGACCAATCCCAACTTTGATTCCATCTGCGCCAGCGGCAATCAATGCGCGAGTAGCTTCGCCTGTCGCAACATTCCCAGCTACTACCTCGATGTCATGAATGGCCTTTATCTTCGCCACCATTTCGATTACATCTCTGCTGTGACCATGAGCGGTATCGACGACCAAGACATCAACATCGCGTTCAACCAACGCAGCAACTCGGTCATCGACTCCCGGGCCAACTCCAACGGCGGCCGCCGCAAGAAGTCGCCCGCGTTCATCCTTTGCGGCGTTGGGATATTGAATCTTTTTTTCAATATCTTTAACTGTAATGAGACCGATAAGCCGTTGTTCTTCGTCGACAATAGGGAGTTTTTCGATGCGGTGTTTTCCTAATACAACTTGCGCATCTTCCAAAGTCGTTCCCGCTGGTGCCGTAATCAATCCGTCCGCAGTCATCACGTCAGCAATTAACTGGTCATAGTCAGTCTCAAATCGGAGATCTCTATTAGTAAGGATTCCCACAAGACGCCTACTTGCATCCGTGATCGGCACCCCGCTTATTTTGAAACGCGACATCAACTCTTCAGCCTGAGCGAGTGTCGCTTCTGGGGGCAAAGTAATTGGCTCCACGATCATTCCTGATTCTGAGCGCTTAATTTTGTCAACTTCATCAGCTTGGGCTTCAATTTCGAGATTGCGATGCACCACTCCTATGCCGCCATGTCGTGCCATCGCAATCGCCAGACGCGCCTCTGTCACCGTGTCCATCGCAGCGCTTACTAACGGAACGTTAAGAGCGATGTTTCGTGTAAACCGACTTTTAGTATCAACGGCGTCGGGGAGAATTTCGGACTCAGCAGGAACGAGAAGCACATCATCGAAGGTGAGACCTTCTTTCGCAAACTTCTCATTTTCGCTGGGAAAGGAGAACTTGGATGAAGCCATAGAGAACCCTACCTCCGATACTTTCGTAACGGGTGCACTAGTGGTCTACCGTATGCGCGACGACAGGAACTCTATGGCTGATTTTCATCAGAACGGAACTATCACTACGTTGCACCGACTAACCGGTGATCACAACCTTGAGGCCTTGTCGTATGTGAAGCAAGAGAAACACGGCCAAGCAATTGCTCTTGTGCTTCCATGCTTGGTTAGTGAATGTGAAGGCACTGCACTACCTCGAATTGTCGATGAGATTTCCAAGTTAGATTGGTTAGGGAGAATAATCGTCGGCATCGACGGCGCCTCAGCAGAGTCTTTTAACTCAGCCCGGGAAATATTCGCCAAGCTGCCACAAAACAAAACGATTGTTTGGAACGACGATCCGGCGATGAAAGCTTTCGATAGCACTCTTGGGATAGGAAACATTTCAGGCAAAGGCAGCAACTTATGGCGATGCATTGGAGTTGCGACCAATTTCCAAGAGATCTCAACTTTAGTTTTTCATGATGCAGACGTAACTACCTACGACGGCTCATTCGTGGCTAAATTAGCGCACCCAATAATCGACTCACGCATGGGCTTTAATTTCGTGAAAGGTTTCTACCCCCGCTTTGATAACAACGGCTTCAACGGCCGCCTCACTCGCCTTCTCGTTAACCCTTTGCTTGAATCCTTGTCAGCTGCCGACCCCGGAAACGATCAACTTAGATTTCTTCAAGCGTTTCGGTACCCCTTGGCCGGAGAGTTCGCAATCGAGCGGTCGTTGGCAGCTTCGTTACCTATGCCCGTCCATTGGGGGGTCGATATTGCGATGCTGTCGACAATGCGCACACGTGGCTGTCGGGTGGCTCAAACAGACTTGACAGATCGCTACGACCACAAACATCAATCACTTTCAACAGAAGACCCGAACACGGGCCTTCACAGAATGGCTCGAGAGGTGATAAGCACAATCTTCGATGCTGCTGGTGGGTCGACAATTGACCCGAAGGTTTTTAAAGACAACATCGACAATGCCGTCATCGCTAATCGAGTCAATGCGATTAGTAATGGTCTCCCGAGTAATTCAGCGCAGGAAGAGGCAGCGGCTAAGTTGTTTGCAAGTCTGGTTCAAGAACCCCTTCCTTCACTTCCTAACGACCTTCCCTCATGGGAAGTAATTCAAAGTGAAGCTCCAGGCCGCTGCGCTGATTTATTATCAATAGTTGAGAGCCAGAGTATTTCTGAGGGTCGTATATAGATTTGCCCACTCAGTGTTTGACCGGACAGCACATCAAAACTTTGTTTCGAGACCTCATACCTAACCTCGTCGAAGCCAAGATTTGCGATAACGGTAATAGCATTTGAACCAGTGCCTCTGGTAAATCCGATGAGCGGGCTATCCAAGTCGATCATGGATTGCTCTGCTTCAGGGTGAAACGCCGGGAGTTGACGACGGACGTTCAATCTCCTCACTAATTCGTCTCTTTTGGATCGACTTTCTTCGCTCAGAGCGGCTTGCCGATTTAAAACCGTTTTCTTCGGACGGTTGATGCCCCGATTCTCCCCCAGAATGGCCATCGATTTCAGATCATTCGGTTCACCTTCAATCGCAGGAAAGTAAAACGCTGGGAGGCCCCGGATACTTGCGAGCAACGTGTGAGCAGTTAGCAGACGCTCTTGCCCTAGAAGAGACGGAAGAGCGACGTTGATCTCGTATGGCTTGGTGATTTCACCAACGCTTCGTCCCGACCATGTTCCCCCGGCAGTTTCTACCTGCTCAATAAATTTAGAGAGATCTGCATCGGTGAGAAGTCCTTCGACCGGTCGAAGACCAATCCCATCGTGACTCGCCAGGAAGTTTAAAAGCGTTGTTCCCGGCGGAGGCTGTTCGGCTTCTTTCAACCATGTAACCAGTTTTGTCGATGAGCCGAAAAGGAAAGCGAAAGCCAGCAGCGGCGCCAGCGAAAAGTTGTATGCAACATGTGCTTGCTCGTGGTCACGCAGATACGACAGATTCTCCGAGTGGGGCACGTTGGTCTCCGTAATTAATACGGCCTGCGGACACCGGAGGCTTAAAAAGTCGCGCAAAAGTTTCACCAATTCATGCGTTTCTTCAAGGTGGACGCAACTAGTACCGGACTTTTTGTACACATAGGCAACGGCGTCTAAGCGAATCCAACGAATTCCTTCTGCTATCAACCGGTCAATGACGCGGAGGGTCTCATAAAGAACCTCTGGAGTCCTCCAATCAACATCTACTTGATCGTGACCAAAGGTGCACCAGAGTTCTTGTGAGCCGCCAGCTGTCTCACAGGGAACCGACAGTTCTGATGTTCGAGGGCGCGCGACGTTCGATAAGTCTTCATCGGGAAGTATTGTCCGTATGCAGCTACGACCGGGCTCAACGTCGTCAACAAATTGCTTAACCCAGCGATGTGACCAGCTGACATGATTCAGCACAAGGTCGGCCATCACTCTCATGTTGGAACTTATGGATGAGATCTGGCTCCAGTTGCCCAAATTTTCAGCCACTTCCAGATGGTCGATAATTGCAAACCCACCGTCAGAGGAAGACGGGAAGAACGGGAGCACATGAACGATCGAAAAACCGTCGTCAATTTCTCCCAGCGCTGATTTCAGAGTCGACAAGGGACTCGAACCGTCTTCAGTTAGTTGATCGGGATAACAGATCAACAGCGCGTCGCGCTCACTCCATTTTGTTTCGGACGAATCCGTTAGGGGAGGACCGACAGCTTCCAAACAAGAGTCCAGAATGCTGAAGCAATCATGGTCCGGATATAGCCGTAGCAAACGGTCACGTATTCGTAGTTCTAATGACATCACGGCGCTGCGCCGCCAGCTAACTCAATTCGCTGATGTCAGCCAGCACTACCTGAGCATGCTCCGAGAGATCAGGCTGATCCGAGAAATCGTAGACTTTGGCGATCATTCCGGAAGGATCGATTAGAAAGGTCGTCCGTAGAGGCCAGTCAGGGAATTTATTATCCGAGGGCGCCTCTACCCCGTAGGCCAATCCAACACTTTTGTCTGTGTCGGCAAGCAAGCGGTAGGGGAAGCCTTCCTGTTCAGCGAATGCTTTCTGATCTTCGACTGTGTCGAAGGATGCTCCTAAAATCGCGATGTTTGCAGCATCAAATTCTGAGACTCGATCACGGAGTCCCTGTCCTTCAAGCGTTCAACCGGCTGTAGCCGCTTTACGGTACCACCAGAGCATCACCCACTGACCTTTAAAATCGTCAAGGGACACCTGGTTGTTATCTTGATCAGGCAAGACAAAACTTGGCGCGGCGTTTCCAGCTTCGAGCATCGAGTCCTCCAAAGTATGCCTTCGCACTTTAGAAGGATTTAGCCCCGTTGGCACGTTATTTCCAAACTCAAAGTCAGACCGCCTAATGTTTAGTAATGCATCCACTTTCAATGATGACTGCCAAAGAGATCGAATCAGCGTTAGAAGTCTTGAGGGCTGACGGCCGAATCAGCAGTGACTCCACTTTTCACGGCTGTTGTATTCACGAACCCCCCAAAAAGGAGTTGGCGGGCTGGAAAGAAGGTGATCATCTCGATCGCCGTCTTGAGCTAGTAGTCCGACACGAAAATGAAGTGTATGAAGCGCTGGTTTCAGTCACTCGCAACGAAGTAGACGAGTGGCGCCTGGTGCCCGGAGTAATTCCTCGTGTTGGTTTTGTAGAGCTCTTCCGCGTAATGGAAGCCTGTCGAAACGATGATGGTTTTAGGGAAGCTTTGCGCAAAAGAGGAATAGATGACCCTTCCAATGTGCAAATAGACCCTTGGCCTACTGGCGACTATGGGTTTTCATTTGAGGAAGGACGTCGCGTTCAAAGGTGCATCGCCTTCTACCGGCCCAATCCAAACGACAACGGCTATGCATTCCCCATAGATGGGTTGATGGCTCACGTCGATGTCGACACTTTGGAGGTTCTCCATATCGAAGATTTTGGTACATGGCCACTACCAACTGAGTTGGGGAATTACGACGTTGAGTCAGTTGTGCGAGATTACGGACCGATTAGACAGGATTTAAAGCCAGTTGAGATTACTCAACCGGAGGGCGTGAGTTTTAGCATTGCGGGCAACGAAATTACCTGGCAAAAGTGGCGCTTTCGCGTGGTGGTTGATGACACTGAGGGACTAGTTATTCATCAGATTAGCTATGAGCAAGACGGTAAAAGTCGACCAATCATTGATCGAGCATCCCTTGCTGAAATGGTCGTCCCTTATGGTGACACTAGGCCAACCCAAACTTTCAAACATGCGCTGGATTCTGGTGAGTACGGCCTTGGTATGACGGCTAATTCGCTGCGCTTAGGCTGCGATTGCCTTGGTGAAATCAGGTATTTAGATGCTTTCCAGTTGCTTGACGATGGCAGCGTGATGACTACTTCGAACGCTATTTGTATTCACGAGGAGGACTTCGGTATCGGGTGGAAACACACTGACACCCTTACCGGAAATGTCGAAGTCAGACGATCACGGCGACTCGTAGTCAGCACTATTTCAACTGTAGGAAACTACGAGTACGGCTTCTTCTGGTATTTCAACTTAGACGGTTCTATCAAACTCGAAATAAAGCTGACGGGAATCTTGACGACACGGGCTCATATCGATGGCGACGACTTGGCTTTCGCTAGACAAGTGGCTCCAAATGTCGCTGGGCCTATTCACCAGCACATTTTCTGTGTCCGGTTAGACATGGCGGTTGATGGCCGAGTCAACAAGGTTGTTGAAGTGAATACCGAGGCGCTGCCTCAAGGCAAGGACAACCCGTACGGAACAGCATTTGCCGCCCGAGAGACTGTTTTGAGTGATGAAGAGTCTGGTATGCGGGAAACGAACTCAGCAAGCAGCAGGTATTGGAGGGTTGAGAGTTCGGAGGAACGCAATCGTTTGGGCCGCCCCACGGCTTACCGTCTGCTTCCAGCTTCCACAGCAACAATGTTTGCATCCGCTGATTCGCCGCATGCAAAACGCGCAATGTTCGCGAAACACAATCTCTGGGTAACCCCTACAGTTCAAAGCGAGCGCTACGCGGCTGGCGCTTACCCGACACAAAAAAACGCTGGCGAGGGTCTTCCAAAGTTCACCGAAAACAATCGATCTATCGAAGATACCGATTTAACCCTTTGGCATAGTTTCGGCCTCACGCACGATGTTCGCGTTGAGGACTATCCCGTGATGCCTACCGAATATGCTGGCTTCATGCTGGTACCAGACGGTTTCTTCGACCGAAACCCTGCTATCGACGTAGCGCCTAGCGAACAGAACCACTGTCATTGAATCGAGGAACGTAACTTTTGTGCAACTTTCTGGGTCCTGCCAAATTAGGTAGCTCGGCCGACAAATTGGGAACGAGGTAGGAACACATCATGCGAACAATTTCAGATCCGTTAAATCGGGCGGCGGAAATGCACGGCGACAAACTTGCTTTTGTCTGCGACGGGAAACGCACGACCTTCAGTGAATTCATCACCAGATGCCAAAAAGTTGGCTCTCTACTAGATGAGCTAGATATCGGCACCGGCGAGCGAGTCGGTTTGTTGGCTAGCAACTCAGACGTCTATGCCGAACTCTACTGTGGCGTCCCAGCCGCAGGAAGAACAGTAGTTCCGCTCAACGGCAGGTGGGCCGAGCCAGAGCTGGCGTATGCGCTCGAGGACGCCGGAGCCAAGTTGCTCATTACCGATCAGGATCCAGGAGTTTTAGGTAAATCAGTCGAGAGAGTTCTCTCTCTGTCGGAGTATGAGGATCTTCTTTCGCCCCTAAACCCCAAAGAATTTGCCACTACCGAAGAGGATGATCTCGCCGGGCTCTTTTACACGGGCGGCACAACAGGTCAAAGCAAAGGGGTAATGCTGACTCATCGTAATCTGATCGCCAACACCCTTCACAGCCAAATCACGATGCCGTTAAGTGATCAAGACACCTACCTAGTTGTTGCGCCTATGTTCCACGCAGCCGGATCTAACTCGGTTCTTCAATGTCTGGCTCTTGGGATCTGTCAAGTGATCGTGCCAACCTTTGACCCGGACCTCTGCCTCGACCTGATAGAAACTCATAAATGTTCGGCGACCCTGGCCGTTCCGACGATGGTGGCAGCGTTAGTCGAAGCTCAATTTTCTAGACCTAGAGATACGTCGAGCATGAGGCTTATTTCGCATGGGGCATCGCCCATAGCCACCCAGATTTTAGTGAGGGCCCATGAGGAATTCCCGAACGCAGAATTACTTCATCTGTACGGAGCTACCGAGACTGCGCCTCTCGTTACCGGTCTCCGTCATGAGGAGGAACTGATTGGCACAGATCGCGGAAAGTCCGTAGGTCGCCCATCCCTCGGAGTATCTCTGAGAATCGATGCAGCATCTGGGCAAGCAGGCGAAGTCTTAGTCAAGGGCCCGAACGTCATGCAGGGTTACTGGAACAAACCTGAACAGACAGCCGCTGCGCTCGAGAACGGTTGGTATAGGACCGGAGACATCGGGTATTTAGATGAAGATGGCTACCTTTTCTTAGTTGATCGCGCAAAAGACATGATTATCTCAGGCGGCGAGAATGTTTATTGTTCCGAGGTTGAGGAAGTGATTTATCAACACCCCAAGGTACTTGAGGCGACGGTGTTCGGAGTCCCGAATGCGCAATGGGGGGAACAAGTACATGCTGTGGTCGTTCCACGAGAGGATTCGTTAACAGAAGAGGAGCTGATTGACTTCTGCAGGGCTTCGCTTGGCGGCTACAAGCTTCCGCGTTCAGTGGAGTTCCGTTCGGAGGAACTCCCAAAATCTGGCCCTGGCAAAGTCCTTAAGAGAGAACTTAGGGCGCCCTATTGGGAAGGCAAGGATCGCGCAATTAATTAATTTACAGGTGACATAAGCCCGGTGCATTTGCCCCTGTTCGCCAGAAAAAACACCTGAAGCGCTTAAGGTAATAGCCCTGCGTTCAACTTGAAGGTTACGACCATACCCAAGGAAGCAAACGATGAAACTAGCTCTAATGCTTGGCTACTCTGGAGGCACGCTTGATCTACCTATGGAGCGGATCAAGCTCGCCGAAAAGTTGGGCTACCACTCCGTCTGGACGGCTGAGGCTTACGGTTCGGATGCAATGACACCGCTGGCCTACATTGCTGCGCACACTGAGCGGATCAAACTCGGGACCGGAATTATCCAACTGGCGGGCCGGGCTCCTGCAATGGCTGCCATGCAGGCCCAAACAATTGACGCCTTAGCGGGTGGGGGCAGAATGATTGCGGGTCTAGGAGTATCAGGCCCTCAGATAGTAGAGGGTTGGTACGGAGAACCGTGGGGAAAGCCGTATTGGCGCCTTCGCGATTACATACAGATAATGAGAAAGATCTTTGCGCGCGATGAGCCCGTGGTGCATCAAGGACGCGAATACCAACTTCCATTTCAAGGCGAAGGAGCTATCGGCCTTGGCAAACCTTTAACTTCAATCTTGCACACGAATCCTGATCTTCCTATTTGGCTAGGGAGCGGGTCCGAAGCGACGGTCAAACTTACTGCGGAATTGTGCGACGGTTGGCTACCTATGCATTTTGTGCCGGGTCGGATGGCTCATTTTCGAGGCTGGGTTGAAGAGGGCTTTGCTCGCGCCAAAAAAAATGGTGTCGAAAAGAGTTGGGAGGATTTCGAAATAATTGGTCAATGTCCAGTGCAAATCACGGATGACTTAGAACCAATATTTCGCAAAGCTAAGGACAACATCGCTCTCTACACAGGTGGAATGGGACACAAAGACGTCAACTTCCACAATCAACACATGGTGCAAAGGGGTTACGCAGAAGTCGCCGAACGAGTACAAGAGTTGTACCTTGCGGGACGGAAAGAGGAAGCCGCTGACTCCATACCAGATGAATACGTGGACGAGGCGGGCCTATATGGCTCACCCGATCGCATCAAGCAGCGATACTTACAGTGGGCGGACAGTGGCTTAACCGGCTTAAATATCAACACCTCACAAGACGAAGCACTGAGGCTCATGGCTGAGTTAGCAGGCACAGGCCGGCAGCATTAAGGGAAATACGTGGAATCTGCGATCTTTAGTTTGGGAGATAATCTTCGACATCCGATTTCTGGTGAGTTCCTGACGGAGTCAGAAAGGCACCAGCAGCTGATCAGATACTCAGTCTGGGCTTCGGAGTCAGGATTCGATGCTGTTCATATTGGTGAGCATCACTTCAACGATTACATGCTGAGCTCACCACCCGTGGTTCTATCGGCCATTGGACAGCAAGTCCCCGATCTAATTCTGTCAACTGCGGTGACTCTGGTACCAACGCTTGATCCCGTGCGTGCCGCGGAGGATTACTCGACACTTGAAAACTTGTTCCCAGGAAGAGTGGAAATAGTTGCGGGCAGAGGCAACTTTTTCAGCCGGAGTTATCCCGCTTTCGGATTAGATGTCACTAATGCTCGAGCTATTTTCGATGAAAAGTTAGCGCTACTTCAACGCTTGCTCCGAGAAGAAAATATTAGTTGGGCGGGGGAATTTCGGGAACCCCTTGATGACATCACAGTGCGACCAAGACCAACGGATGAAATTCCGCTTTGGATAGGTGCCGGTTCGACCACATCGGCGTTGCTTGCAGCAAAGTTAGGGTGCCGCTTAATGCTCCCTTCGGTTTTTGGTCACCCAAAAATGTTCGTGCCAATTATAGAACAGTACAGAGAGGCTTGGCATGACGCCGGGAGGAGCGAGGAAGACATTGTAATTGGATCTTGCTGTCATGCTTTTGCTGGGACCAGCCATGCTGATATGCGCGAGCGTTTCACCCCGCGTTACGACCATTATTGGACTTTCGTAGACCAGCTAATTAGCGACAACACGGGCGGAAAAGTACAAATGCCATTCGACTTAGAATCATTTCTCGCCGGCCCAGCGGTGGCTGGAAGCTCGCAAGAATGTGTCGATCGCATGGCTGAACTTCACGAACTACTGGGGCACAACAGGCAACTGTTCATGTTTGATCTCGGTGGTGTGTCCGACAGTGAGTTAGAGGAGACTGTTCGTCGATTTGGCGAAGAAGTTCTTCCCCACTTGCCATCGTAGGGATCAGCGACTCCATTGACTGATGTGTTCGGGGATCCCTATTCCTTCAGCGAGTCGAGGGTCTGCGATGGGGGTGCCTGCGCTGACACTTAGCGGCAATACCCCGGCCCAAGTGTCTAACTCGTAGTCTTCCTCGTCGTCGATAGGGGGACCGGTTCGAATTTTCGCAGATGCTTCGTTGATCGACATGGATAAGACAAGAGTACTTTTCACCTCTCGTTCATGATGAGGACGTGTGCCTGCTACTCGTCCAGGGATTACGTGTTCGCTTATTACATCTAGGGAACGCGCGCGCTCGTCTAAGTCGTCAACGGAATGCGCCTCTCCAATAACGACAACAGATCGATAGTTCATTGAGTGATGCATAAGAGAGCGGGCGACGACTATGCCGTCCAACAGTGTGACAGTGACGCACAATTCTGCATTGCCGCCTTCCCTCAGAATTCGGCTAGCTGGAGATCCATGAAGATACAAAATGTCGCCTTCTCTGCCGTACAACATAGGGACAACAATTGGGCCACTCGACGTTGAGAGCCCTACATGAGCGATGAGACCCTCATCAAGAATTTCAGCGACCGTCGATTTCTCGTACTCACCTCGAACAGCCATCCGGCGCACAGTAGTGCGCTCGGACGGAGCATTATCCTTACCAGCCATAGGCAGAATGTACTGCTCTTGGCTACGGTGGTGCTCATGACAAAAGATCCTGTCCAACACTTTTTCAAGAGCAACGAGTCAGATCTACTCGTCCAGCCGATCCTGGATAGCCTTGAAGAGCAAGCTGCAAACGCGGATCTAACGAGAAGCGTGTCAAGTGAGGTAACCGAGAAATTACGTGGTAGCGATGTTATGCGTATGCCTGCTACCAGTGAACTAGGTGGCATCGAGTCTTCCATTCTGCAAATGGGAAGAGAGCTTGAAGCGGTAGCTGCACGATGTCCATCCACTGCGTGGTGTTTATGGAATCACCTCGCAGTTTTTCACCTTTTCGTCGGAACTCTCGGCCCGGAGCATGAGGGTTTCCTCAAAGAAATTGTCGACAAAGGCCAGTGGGTTAGCTTTCCAGCCGGCGCAGGTAGCGGGGTGTACGGCCGTCTGGAAGACAACGAAGTGGTGCTAAATGGTAAAGCTACCTTTGGCACCGGTAGCCGCTACGCCGATCACTGCGGAGTAGTCTTTGCGGTAGTTGATGACAACGACGAGCCGGTCCGGCCGATGGATTTACGTTTCTCAATTGTAAGCACGTCGGTAGAAGGCCTAAAGATAGACCCGACCTGGGACGGATCTGGTCTTCGCGCCTCAGCAACAGATGACCTTCACTACAGCGAGGTCCGCATTCCTCTGGACCGTTGCGTCCAGTGGTACGGAGCCAACAGAGCTGAATCGCTTCGAACTGTGCCCGTAATCAACCACCGCTACAGAGAAGACTGGGTAGGTATTTCGGATCTGTGGCTTGGTTGGATGGCTGCCGGTCTGGTTCG
This sequence comes from Candidatus Neomicrothrix sp. UBA7388, assembly GCA_002470695.1. Lineage (GTDB taxonomy): Bacteria > Actinomycetota > Acidimicrobiia > Acidimicrobiales > Poriferisodalaceae > UBA7388. Next base: position 51,314 of record DKNM01000019.1, on the reverse strand, counting down.
TCGAGCTCTTCAAGAAGTTGCCTCTTCCACTCGTGAAAGAAGGGTCATAATGGGCGGCAAAATGGTTGAAAAACCCGCGGCGCAATTAAATATTGGTCGGGCAGCTGCCCTCTTGTCCTCAGCGCGTGCCGCAGTGGAAAACGCGTGTGCCGAATTAGATGAACGGGTCGCCACAAACACAGTTCCAGATGAAGCCGACTACCTGCGTCAAATGTCAGTTGTTTCTATGAGCGTCGAACAACTAGCGGAGGCAATGCGCTTGCTTGAGCGCACCCAAGGGGGAAATGGGCTTCGCGAAGGCGGGACTTTCGAAAGGCGCTATCGAGATTTTCGCGCAATGCCTCTTCATATAAATGTCCACCAGGATCGAGTCACTCACCAGCTTGGTCGCTTTGTTCTCGATATTGAGCGAGATCCATTTTAGGCGACGCGCTCTTGAGCTCTGGATCTAGTCTGTTTTTGTAAAGATCATTCAGGATGGCTTGAAGATGAGTTTTGACATAGTTCTTAAAGACGGATTTGTTTTTGACGGGAGCGGCGCTCCTCGCGTTCGTGGTGACGTCGCAATTTCAGCCGGGCAAGTTGTCGATATTGGCCGAGTAAATCACAAAGACGCGAAAACGGTCGTGGATGCAACCGGGCTTCACATAGGTCCAGGCTTTGTCGATTTGCACACTCACTATGATGCACAAGTTTTCTGGGACCCCTACTGCACGCTGTCGGGTTGGCACGGTATTACCTCAGTCGCCATTGGCAATTGCGGCTTCGGATTCGCGCCGGTCGCTCCAGAAATGCGCGAATACGCTATGAGATCAATGGTTCGAGTGGAAGCAATTCCCTACGACTCGATGGCTCAGGGAATGCCTTGGGACTGGGTCACGTTCCCTGAGTACCTAGATAGCTTGGACCGCACGCCCAAAGCGATGAATATTTTGCCCTACGTTCCGGTTGGCCCGATGCTTCTAGAAGTTCTCGGCGTAGATGATGCAAAGGCGGGTCGGATGCCCACCGACGCTGAACATGAACGGCTAGCGCAACTTCTACGCGAATCACTCGATGCAGGCGGGTGCGGTTGGTCAGCTCAAAGGCTTCCGCCGACTGGCCCAGCAGCTGTGCAACGCGACTGGGACGGGACACCGATGCCGACCGACATGATGAATGACGAAACAGCTCGCGTCCTGGCGAGAGTGCTAGCAGAACGTAATCAGGGCGTGGTTCAAATGACACTCACTACCGATGACATCAAACATGATCTCGCTCACCTGGAAGAAATCGCATCGATCAGTGGCCGTCCGCTCCTGCACAACGTGGTGCAGGCATTTGAGGAGAAACCGCACGTTCACCGACGTCAGATCGAGTGGCTAGAGCGCTGCAGAGAACGCGGCATACCTGTTTATGGACAAGGCGTTACCAGCGATGCCGGTTTCACATTCACCCTCGAGGACTGGAACTTGTATGACGACTCGGAAGCTTGGATGGAAGCATGCATGGGAAACAAAGCAGAACGTCTGGCGAAATTTGCGGACCCTGCTCGTCGACAGGCTCTAAAAGAAAATCTTCCAGCTACAGCAACCGCGCCCCTCGGAACCGTAACGATTCTCTCACCTAGGTCGAGTACAACAGAACAGTTCCGAGAGATGTCTGTTTCTCAAGCCGCTGAGGTCAGCGGAAAGCATGAAGTCGATGTCATGCTCGATATCGCTGTAGAGGACGACCTTGACACGCTCTTTTTCGTAGCTCCTCCGCAAGGCAACAGCGAGCTTTTGAAAGATATTGTTAGTTATCCGCACATGTTGTTTGGCGTTTCGGATGGCGGGGCTCACACTAAATTTCTTACCGCCGGGCGTTACCCGACTGAAACCCTCACCGAACAGGTGAGAGATAATCAGTGGGTGTCGTACGAAGAAGCTCATCGACGCTTATCAGCGTTGCCAGCTCAATTGGCCGGTTTTCGGGACAGGGGGGTACTGCGCCCTGGGTGCCCTGCGGACGTCGTAGTTTACGATCCGGAAAATTTGAAAGTCCTGCCCATGGAAGTTGTCCATGATTTACCTGGTGGTGAGTGGCGAAGAATCCAAAAAGCGTCTGGGTACAAAAACGTAATCGTCAATGGCGAAATAACCATTGAAGACGACCAGCAAACTGAGACCTACAGCGGCAAGCTTTTGCGACACGGCAAATAAGAAACGAAGCAGAATTCGAGTCGGTTCGTTCAAATAAAGGATTTAGATCATCCCGAGTAGTTGGGCGGCGCGCTCTGCGCGCTCCCCTACTGATGCATTCATTCGTTCCAAGTCGATATCTTCGTCTTGGTCGCCTTGTTGCCCCGCCAAATATCGCGCATAAACACCTTCCGCTATGCAAGCTAATCGCCACTGTGCAAATGCTCGGTAATAGTTGATTGAGTCCTTCGCAACCCCGGAACCCTCAGAATACAAATCAGCTATTTCCTCTTGAGTTAGAAACCCCGCAAGGCCAGTTGTTTCAGAATCTCCGGTCGAATCAGTTTCTGCAGGATCGTGCCAATAGCCAAGCAGCCCTCCGAGGTCCGCCATCGGTTCGCCTAAGGTGCAGAGCTCCCAGTCCAAAACCGCCACGACATGCCCATCGGCATCGACCATGCAATTAGATAATCGGTAATCGCCATGCGCAATTGCCGTCGGATTCGGCTCTGGCATTTGAGCCATCAGTTTTTCTGCGACGGCGTCGACTATTGGTAGATCTCGGGTGCGAGAGCTCTGCCATTGGCCTGTCCAGCGCTTAACTTGACGCTGGATATATCCGGTTCGTTTCGCCAAGTCACCCAGACCTACTGAATCGATATCTACTTCGTGCAGCGCTATGAGGGTTGCGACCAACGATTCCGACATTGTTTTCCTCGTCGCTTCACTAAAGGAGGACCCAATATCGATGTCCCGCACCACAATCCCATCGACAAATTGCATGACATAAAAATCTCTCCCGTTTACAGCGTCGTCTTGACAGAGGCCTACCATGCTCGGAACCGGAACATGACTATTGCTCAACGCATCCATTAGCCGATATTCCCTTGCCATATCGTGAGCTGAAGGCAGCAGCGGCCCAGTCGGTGGCCGCCTCAAAACAAACTTAGGTATCTCACCGTCATAGACCGTGAAAGTCATATTCGACCGCCCACCAGCAATTAATTCAAAAGTAAGAGGGTCTTCGACATCCGCTCGCTCGACAATCCAGGCACTCACTTTTTCGGTGTCAATTAACTCTGAAGAAATATCTGCCACATCTGCTATCTAGCAGAATCACCAACTGAATGTCAGTTAAGTCGCAGGAAATTGCGGTGAGCGTCGCTCTACTAATGCTTTCATGGCTTCTTGATGGTCCGGGGACCTCGTCGACCAGAGATGACCTTCTTGAACCTCATCTACGGAGGGTTTATCGCTTGAAAGATTCTCTATTGCCCGCTTCGTCAAAGCTACAGCGCTGGGCGAAAGCTCGGCCACGGAGTTACATAACTCAATAACGCGAGCCTCCAACGCTTCTTCCGGCAACATCTCAGTTAAATATCCAACACGAAGAAGTTCATCAGCTTGGATGGGCTCTCCTGTCAAAAAAATACGCTTCGTCGCCGCAGGCCCAATTCGAGAGACAAAGCGTTCGAGGCCCGACGCGTAGTATTGCAAACCTATTTTCGCCGCTGGCATTTGCAATACAAGGCCCGTTTTCCCCAGCCGCAGATCACATGCCATCGCCAAGTCGGTTCCACCGCCATGGATGTTTCCCTTTAGAACCGCAACCGTAGGAACCGTGATGCTCATCACAGCATCGCATGCTTCACCGAACGAGACCTTTGGTCGTTCTGCCGTCGCCAACGCACCTAAGTGGTAACCGGAACACCACGAAGGCCCTTCAGCTTCAATCGTTACGATGCGGACCGATTCGTCATTCTCAATGACATTTATATGATCAATAACTTGTGCAAGATCAACTGGCTCTAAGCGATTCCTTTTTTCAGGTCTGCGCAACAAAATTCGAGCCCGACCGTTCGCGATGCGAAGTTCCGGAACCTCTCCCTCTTGGGTAGGCGACATAGTTTAGTCAAACACCAGTATCGACCGGCCTGCTACTCGTCCATGCTCCAAGTCTTCAACCGCGACCCCAATGTCGTCAATCCCGTAGCGCTGCGTTACCAACGAATCTAGATCGAGGATTCCATCTTGATGCCACTGGATAAACCGAGGTAAGTCTTCACTCGGCTCACAAGAGCCACCAAGACTGCATATATAAGAACGCTCGCCTATAAACATATGGGCACTATTCAGTTCAATGGGAGTTTGCGGAACTCCAACCAAAACAGAGGTCCCACCTTTTGACTGCCCAAACTCACCACTTCTAGTTATCTCTGATACTTGCTTCATAGTCGATGCGTGGCCAATGCAATCAAACGCATAGTCGACGCCGGCAACAGGTTGCCGACGGATGTCGAACTGGCCCTCAACCGGAGTAAGTGCTCGAACCGCTTCCACCATGTCCACTTCACTTGCGTTGACTCCATGCGTGGCTCCGAAATGCTTCGCGAATTCTAATTTCGCGTCGTCAAGGTCGACGGCAATAATCGGGTAGGCGCCAAGATGAGCAGCAGCAGCCACAGCAGATAGACCGACACCGCCAACACCAACGATAGCTACGCTGTCTCCAGGTTGAACGGCAGCTGTGTGAAGTACTGCTCCTGCGCCCGTGATGACAGCACATCCGATGATGCTGTCTGCCTCGTAGTCGATATTTTCAGGCACTTTCACTACAAACATTTCGTCGGCAATAGTGTGAGTAGCCCACGTGAAAACATTTATGCTGCTTGCCACTTGACCATCAGGGAGGGCAAGAGCAACGGGGCCACCTTCGCGCCGAGCTTGCTCTAGATTCTTTGGGACCCAAGTCACCATGACCGTGTCACCAGGCGCGAGATCTGTTACCTCGCCACCTACTTCAAGAACTTCACCTGTTGACTCATGGCCAAGGACCTGCGGTGCTTGCCTAGGGTTATGAATAGTGTGTAGCTGACTGTGACATATCCCTGAAGCATATTGGCGCACAATAACCTGGTGTGGCCCAGGTTCAGGGAGCATCAAGTCAACGACCTCTAAAGGTTCTCCTTGCTGTTGCGGTACCACCACCACGCGAGCATCTGTAGGCATGCTTCCCCCTTGACACTTATTGACTTCTTCCTGCAGAAGCTAGTTTCGTTCAAGCGGCTAAGCGAATAGATATTTAGGTTCTTACGCGAAGTGGTCGCCCATCGATATCAGGCCGGCTATCTGTAGATAACCACAATTGAGTCGGTTCGGTCTCCGACCACAGCGCCACGCGTTGCATTGGACGGGCATCAAGCGTGCCGCCGGTGGCTTCGTCGACCGCTTGTGTGAAGATGATCTGGTTACCGTTGGCGCAAGCCAAAACTAAATGCGTTTGGTTCAAGGAGCCTCGATGCACCCCTACTCGAAGCTTCCGGGCATCGTCCTTGATTTCACGTTGAACCCGCCATTGACTGACAATCGCTGCTTCCACAGCCGCTGCCGAATCTAAGAACTCTGCCCAAATCAGACCGCTCAATTCGACCGATGCTGCTCCATGTTCAGCTAGGACCGCCGAAATCAAGGGGGTGGGGTCAGAGCCACTCGGGACGCCGTTAATTTCATAATCAAAACAAACGTAGGTTCGCTGGTTATCGCTTCCCGAAACAGTACACATAGTGCTACCAAGCGCAGTTAGGTCGGAGGCGCGACTTTAGATAAAAACTCCAGGACTGCCGCAACGAAAACGTCATTACGATCTCCGGCGACCATATGCGCCGCTTCGCCAACGTTTGCATACTCAGAGTGGGGCACCAAACTCAGGTACGCCTGAGCTCCTTCCTCCGAAAGGACATCGCTGAGTCCACCCCGGACCAGAAGTGAGGGACATTTAACGTTTTTCGCGGCATCTTCTTGACGAGGAATACGATCAGCCAAGGCACGCTTTCGCCGCATAAATTCAGGATCCCAGTGCCATCTATAACGACCGTCCGGCCATAGTCGAACGTTTTTTGCCAGACCGTCCAGATTGCGCGGTCTAGTTCTATGAGGTTGGTAATTAGCTATTGCTTCAGCCACTTCTTCGAGCGATGAGAAACCATCAGGTGCCTGACCCATGAAATCTCGGATCTTTCTGACGCCTTGAACTTCGATTCTCGGCGCAGTGTCAACGAGAACTAATGCCCGCGCCTTTACGCGATCCTCGCCGACTGCAGTAAGCGACGTACCGCCGCCCATGGAAGCGCCTACGAGAACTGGGGATTCGCCGAGCTCATTTACTACTTCTACTAGATCTTCGACAAGCGCGTCATTTGAATAGTCTCCATCCGGCGCCCAGTCACTATCCCCGTGCCCACGCGCGTCAAGACTAATTGCGCGATACCCAGCTGCCGCGAGTTTCTGCCCAGCACCCTTCCAGGCATGTCGGGTCTGGCCACCGCCATGTTGCAAGACGACGAGAGTCCCTTTATCTCCATAAATATCGGCAGCGACTCGCACTCCACCAGAAGCCTCAAACATGCGGTGCGGCTCTGGAGCACCATCTAGGCGGCTGCCCCGTTCCGCCTTTGTCACTTCAACCCCTGCCCCGTCCTTCAGCCTTCGCATCTGCCTGAGCAGCACGACGCTGATCTCCCGCCGCTGCTAAAGCACCACGGTTCGAATCATCAACTTTCATAAAGTGTTGTCGCCACTCATCATTATTTTCAGAATTCCAAACAAACGGAGTCTGCACAGTTGTACGCGGTTCCCATGCGCGCTCCAATAAATCAAGAGCCATCCCAGTTATCGACGTCTGCATTGCCACGTCGTCAGGCTTTCCAGTCGGATTACCCAAAGGAAAATCGGTAAATACAAATCGAGCAACACCGCACTCCTCAACTATGTCCCGGGCGCTGCCCATTACCACCGTTGGAAGACCCGCTTCTTCTAAGTGCCGAGCGACCAGACTCACGGTCTGGTGACAAACCGGTCAAAGTGGGACTAGCAAAACAACATCGAGCTCATCTTCTTTGGCGTACTCAAGTATTTGCGGGGCGTCCCTCCGACTCGTTCGTCTGTGACTGTAATCCGTTGGCACCCCGTAGAAACGATCAGCTAGAGAGCCAATCCTTCCCTGCTCTGCGAACTCTCGTAGCCGGTTAATTGGCAGGTAGGAATCGAGATCTTCGGTATGCGTGGTGTCTTTATCCCAGAAAAGATCTTTGTTGTATAGGCCTTCCATAGCGTCGTCGCATTTGGCTGCATAAGGCTCTTTTTTTGCTGAACCAGCAACGGCGTCCTTGTCTACTTTACGTTCAAAAAATGAAGTCGTTACTAGCCCAACTCGGCATTCACTCAACGGCTTATTCAACGGCGCAAATGGCACGTCTTGGTTGTATGCCCACTGATAAGCCTGAGGGTATCCCTGAGCTCCGTAGTAGTTACGCGACTTATCGATGTAGCTGACGTGCGACCTATGTGTGCGACGATCTGCTTTCACCTTTACTCCAATACTCAGACAACAACTCAGATGGTAGGCGGAGAAAGGGTATCCGCGCTTATTTAGCCAGCTACGGTCTGAGAGAAGACATTCTGGAGGACACAATGAGTGCAGAACTACCGCCTAAGCCACACCGTGGATGGACTTTTCACGAGGTGCCAGAAGGTAAGCGTTGGAGCACCTCGCGACGGACCATTACGGAAACAGACTTAGTCGTTTACGCCACCCAATTCGGGTTCGTCGAAGGTTTGTTTTTGGACGCTACTGGATCGGAACGAGCGGGATACTCGGGCAGGCTTGTACCCGGCAGCCTTGTTATGTCCATTGCAGAGGGTCTGATCATTAGCGGTGGAGCCATCGCTGGCACGGGAATCGCCTATCTCGGGGCAGAGGTGCAAGTGAAAGGCCCAACCTTTGTCAACGATACTGTCCAAGTCATAGCAGAGGTTACGGAAGCACGCATGACATCCAAGAATGACAGAGGCATAGTGACCACTCGCAACGAAGTCTTCAACCAAAAGGGTGAAGTAGTTATGGTTTATACGCCTACGCGAATGATTCTCACAGATCACTCTGCTGAATAGCTAGATGTCGCGAAGATCAGCAAATTAAATAGCTTATTTTCTGATCGAACTAGTCTCAAGAGGTGAACTTGTTAGATCCTAAATTACTTTCAGAGTCCGACCACCGATCAATTCAACGTGCACACGACTGGGCCGTTCAATACGTTGCTGAGCGAGCAGAAACTTGGGAGGCTGAAAGACGTTTTGCCAGCGAAGCCTTCAAAAGCGCCGGTGAACATAGGCTCACCGGCTTACTGGTTCCTACTGCCGATCTGGGCGAGGAACTCTCGTTAACTGGCCTCGCTAGAACCTTGGAAGAAATAGCTTCAGTGGACTTCGCTGTCGCCTTCACTCTGGTCTGCCACAACAATTTGGCGGGCGCCGTTGCCCGTAACGCGGGTGAACACCTTCGCTCCAATTTCCTTCCTGGCCTAGTGGACGGAAGCTCGCTCGGAGCGTTTTTGTTGACAGAACCTGATGTTGGCTCAGACGCAGCGGCAATTAGCGTTCGAGCGGCACAGGATGGTGACGAGTGGATACTCAACGGCGTGAAATCTTGGGTTACTAATGGGACCGAAGCAGATGTCTTATCCGTCTATGCGCAAACCGATGAGGCGCTCGGACACAAAGGCATCGCAACATTTCTTTTTGAAGCCGATCGACCCGGCGTAATCAGAACACCGCCATACGAGCTGCTTGGCGGTCATGGATTAGGGGCAAACAGTATTAAATTTGATAACTGCCGGTTACCTCAAGAGGCTCTATTTATGGAAGCAGGCGAGGGGTTCCACGCCGCCATGGAAGGCATCGACATTGCGCGAGTCCTGGTCTCCGCTATGTGCTGTGGAATGCTTAGAACAAGTCTTGAGACAGCGACTACCTACGTCAAAGATCGCAAAGCATTCGGCGGCCGTCTCGCCGACTTGCAAAGCATCCGTTTCCAACTTGCTGACGTCGCAACTGATCTAGAAGCCTCGCGTTTACTGACATTTCAAGCAGCAAAAATAGCGCAAGAAGGACTTGACGCTTCTATAGCAGCCGCTCACGCAAAAAAGTTTTGTACCCGAGTGACCGAAAAGGGAATTGCTACCTGCATGCAAGTCATGGGAGCAAATGGAGCGAAACGCGATCACGCGCTACCACGCCACTTAGCAGCCTCGCGCTTAACCCACTATGTTGACGGAGCCACCGAAATTCAGGATGTCGTCATTAGTCGTTCTCTACTTGACTGAAATGAGAAAGCTATGAAATCACGGCGCGGGAATCGCAGCTCAAATAGCGACGACGCAGTTCGTGCAATCCCTGATGGCAGCCGAATATATGTGGCTCAAGGTTCCGGGTGTCCATACGGTTTCTTGGAGAAAATCGCCGAAAAGCGGGATTCCTTCCAGCACCTAGAGTTCATTTCGGCCTTTCTTCTTCGGCGACCCGCACCAGTGGATTATCTTGGCAATCCATTTAAGTGGCTCTCGTTGCAACCTACATACGCTCTACGAGATGTTCTCGATCATGAAGACTTTGGAATCATTCCAGGAAGATATTCAGACCTAGACGGTCTCTTCGCTCCCGGCGGTCCGCTTCCAGCAGATGTAGTTCTATGCCAAATAAGTCCTCCCGATGCGTCTGGTAGGTGCAGCTTAGGTACCGGGGTCGGGGGCCATGTTTCTCTGCTTAGAGAGGTTCCGTTGGCAATAGCTCAGATAAACAACGAGATGCCATTTGTCTACGGTGACGGAGAATGCCACGTGACCGATTTCGACTTTCTTGTCGAAATTGATGAGCCTCTTGCCGAATTGCAACCTGCTGCGGTTGACGAAGTGTCGGAAGCGATTGCGCGACACGTTGATGAATTCATACCGGATGGCTCAACTCTTCAATTCGGAATCGGTGCAATACCTGATGCCGTCTTAAACAGCCTAAAAAGCAGGAGGGACTTAGGCCTTCACGGCGGCATGATTAATGACGCCTGTCTGGAGCTCATCGAATGTGGCGCAGTGAACAACCTCGAAAAAGGCTGCGACGAAGGCGTCTCAGTCGCAGCAGAAATCATGGGAACACGCAGGCTCTACGATTGGGTGCACCAAAATAAGCTGATTCGAATGGCACGAGGCAGTCATAGCCATGGCATTCCGGGAATGGCTTCAATTAAAAACTTTGTTGCGTTGCAATCAACTGTAGAAATTGCTTTGGACGGCTCCGCAAATAGTGAATTTGCGGCGGGCCGATTTATTT
>DKNM01000019.1:36186-40673 GCA_002470695.1 Candidatus Neomicrothrix sp. UBA7388 | reverse complement strand
CGCGGGCCGATTTATTTCCGGCCCGGGTGGCGCTCCTGATTTTGCATTCGGAGCGTCGGTCGCAACCGGAGGCCGCTCGATAATTGCAATGCCGTCTGCAGCAGCGGGAGGAACGATCTCAAAAGTGGTTAATCGGCTTACCCACGGAGCACCCACCACGCTGCCAAACTATCTTGCAGACGTAATAGCAACCGAATTTGGCGCTGTTGAGCTTCGGGGCAAGACTCTCACCGAAAGGTCTGAACTGCTTATTGGCATCGCTCACCCGGACCACCGCGAGAGCCTAGAAAGGGCTTTCGTCTCAGGGGATGTATGACTCTCCTTTCTTAGAGTCGCCTAAATGTCGGCACCTGACCACTGCTGCCATAAGCCATCCCAGCCATGCGGTGCAGATTTCGGGAGTTATGAAGTCTTCCGATCATTCGCGGCCCGCTGGCCAGCAGACCTCCATCAACAATGTGTTCTTGCCCCGTAACAAAAAGTGAGTCGTCGCCGGCCAAAAATACCGCCATCCCAGCAATATCGGAACCCTCCCCACGTTTTGAAAGCGGCTGAATTTCCTCTATTACCTCTTCAGCTTGTTCTTCATTGCCGCTATGCATTAGGGGCGTAAAAATTACGCCCGGACATATCGCATTTACTCGGATGTCGTGTGGAGCAAGTTCCACCGCGGTGGTTTTCGACAGACTCACTACCGCCGCTTTCGCTGCTGAATATGCCTGTGGGCCTGCACCGCCACCCATTCCAGCGATAGATGCCGTATTGATTATCGAGCCGCCTTGACCTTGCTCAATCAACACTTTTGCTGCATGCTTAGTCCCCAGAAAAACGGACCTTACGAGAACATGAAACGTTGTATCCCAATCATCGACCTCGAGTTCTGTAATCGGGCCGAAGGCCCCGCCAATGCCTGCGTTGTTAAACACAATGTCAAGCCGACCAAACGCGTCGAGCGCTAGCTCAGTCATAGCTGCGACATCGTCTTCTACTGACACATCAGTAACCGTGAAGCGGACTTTCTCGTCATAACCGTCTGCGCTTAGTTCTTCTAGCAATTGGCGCCCATTGTCGGAGTTCAAGTCACCAACCACAACTGAGGCACCTTCTTCAAGAAATCTCCGCACCGTGGCCAGGCCCATGCCGCTTGCGCCACCAGTTACGATTGCCACTTTTGATTCAAGCTGTCCAGTCATCAATTCCCCTTTAGGTCTTGCTTACTTCTTCATTGTCCCTCAATCTCGCCTCCCCCGCTCAAGATTCAAAGTACGGTCACTCCATGGATCTAGGCTTGAATGGGAAAAGAGTCGTCATAACCGGCGGCTCCAAAGGAATTGGTCTCGGGTGCGCAGTCTCCTTAGCGATAGAGGGGTGTTCTCTTCACCTTGCCGCTCGAGGTCAGCGGGCTCTTAACGAGGCGAAAGAACTGATCGAAAAGACCGTACAAAACGCGAAGGTAACTACCCACGTTTGCGATCTCGCAAAGAGCCAAGAGCAATCGGCCCTAGTAGACGCCGTCGGCGAAATTGATATTTGGATCAATAACGCAGGTGCCATTCCCGCAGGAGATATTTGGACTGTCGACGAAGCGACCTGGCGTAACGCTTGGGATCTCAAGGTTTTTGGCTACATCAATTTGTGCCGGGAGGTTTACGCAGGAATGGTCGACCGAGGAGATGGGGTGATACTAAATATCATCGGTGCGGCCGCAGTACGCCCTCAACCGAGCTACATAGCTGGCGCTGCAGGGAACAGTGGTCTCGTTGGTTTGACCGCTGCTCTAGGAAGCAGAAGTCTCGACCACAACGTGCGAGTCCTGGCGATAAACCCAGGTTTGATCGTTACCGACCGCATGGGCGATATTTTGCGTCAGGAGTCGCTTGACAAGTTTGGCACTGAGGGGCGCTGGGAAGAATTAATTCCAACCGACCCACCTCCGGGCTCGGTCGAACAATGCGCCAACGTAGTGACCTTTTTTGTCTCCCCCCGAGCAAGTCACATCAGCGGCACGACCTTAACCGTCGATGGAGGTGCCTCAGCCAGATAGGAGCACTCTCTGAAATACTATTAGTAACTTGGAGGAAGATTATGGCTACGACCATTCAACGGGAGGGACTCCCACACCGCGAAATACACGAGGTGCATCGCATCGACCATGATGGCGCCGTAGATGCCGATGGGCACATTCTCGAGCCACCCGATCTCTGGGATGAGTATTTGGAATCAAAGTACAAGGACAGATCACTCCGAATTTGCTTGGACGAAAATGGGCTCGAGGAATTAGAAATCGGCGGAGAGCGAAGCGTCATGAGCAGACGCGGATTCCCTGCAACTCTTGGCGCCATGGGAGCACCCGACCTCGCAGATATTCAACGCAATCCCGAGAGGACCTACCTCCACGAAGCACCCTTCGGCTCGATGGACCCGCTACAACGACTCGAAGTCATGGATGCCGAGAATCTTGAGGCTGCGGTTATCTACACGACCGTAGGACTGTTATGGGAAGCAGAACTCAACGACCCAGAATTAAGTCAGGCATATACGCGCGCGTATAATCGGTGGGTAGTCGACTTCTGCCGCGACAGCAACAGCCGCCTGATACCTTCCGCTCATCTATCACTGAGCGATCCCGAAGCAGCGGCAACCGAACTCAGGCGAGCCGTCGAAGATGGCGCCAAGGGCTGTTACGTTGCACCATTTACGCACTCGGCAACTCCTTTGGGTCACCCCAAAAACGACATCGTGTTCAGAACCGCCGAAGAGCTCGGCGTTCCATTCGCTATTCACCCAACCTTTGAACCTCAATGGACCAAAGGGGACCGAATGGGGTCTTGGGAAAATGTTAAGCAGCTTCGTCTGACGGCATCCATAACGGCGTCAGACGGAGTGCGTCACCAATTCACAACCCTATTCGACTACGGAGTTTTCGATAAGTTTCCTGAACTTAAGGTGTTAGTCCTCGAATCAGGAGGAGGTTGGATCGGTTATTGGTTTGATCGAATTGACGCGGTTTATGCGCACACCTTCGTCGGCAGCCGTGTGCCATTGAAGATGAAACCTAGCGAGTATTTTATGCGTCAAATTTGGGTTAGCTGCGATCCCGACGAACGGACAATTCCGTCATTGGCTGAGCGGTTTGGATACGACAGATTTATGTGGGCATCAGACTTTCCCCATGCAGATCACACCCCTGAGTATGTCCACGATCTAAACAACCTCGTCCATATGTTTCCAGAAAAACATAGGCAAGCGTTTGTTGGTGACAACACCCGAAAGCTTTTCGGGTTCTGAAGGGCTTGAACTCAGCACTCAATGATTAGAACGCCCGATCGGGCCTTTGGGAAAAAGTAGGTCGTCTTTGGAGGCATTGTTCGGCCTGCATCAGCAGTGCTGAATACATCTTCAAGGTCTGCAGGGGCCAACCGAACGGTTGCAGAGCTATCAGGTCTCTTCGACCCAACGGGACGATAAGACAAACGGGGATCGTCAGCATCATAAATACCGAAGAGCTCTGGCAGAAGAGTCGTATGAACAAATTCAGAATCGAGACCTTCGACATTTCGCCGCTTCGCCCAAAACCAGTCATTTCCAAATCGCAGTTTGATTACCCCCTTAGCGGCGGGTTGAGTTGCTTCGGACTCTGAGGACTCTCTCACGTCACACCATTCGGAAAGTCGATCAATTGTCTTTCTCGGTAAAAATTCGAGCTCATCAACGTCACGGTCAAAGCTACTCATTCGTAACTCCGAAGGCGGAACATACGCAACAAGTAGTTGCGAGAACCCGGCTTCACGAGCGGCAGCTATTCGATGGTGACCATCGACGATATACAGCCCATCAACATCTCCGAAGTCTTCTAGCGCAACGGTCCATACAGAGATCTTGGTTTCATCGATCGCCAAAAACCGGCTCACAAGCTCAACTCGGTCCGAGTCCTCAAGCGAAGGCAAATTAAGGTGATCCTTACGCGTTGTTAAAACGACGGGACTGGACATAGACCCGACATGCCGGAAGTGGGTTGCCAAGGCTTGCACACGACCTGGGTGCACTGCTTCGTGTGGACGTGGGGCAACCTCGGCTATGTCAATTGCTCCGATTATCGCCCTTTGTGTAATCCCATCACTTTCTATTTTTTGCAGAAATAAGCTGCTGCTTGGTTGACTTATGTAGACCTCATCAGACATCAGCATTTCAAGAGCTTCCCTGCCCTCCTCCGCTAACCGCTGGTGCTCCGTTGGGTGGCCGTGACTCGCATCAGCAGACCGTGTCACATGAAGAAACGACTTGGGATGGTCGAGAAGGTGCTGCTCCCGCTCAACAGTGCTTAGCGAGTCGTAAGGGGGTGGAATGACCAACGATGCCCATTCATCGCTAACAAACGCAGCGCGGATCGGTTTAATCATATTTCACCCCCTCCCGGCTATTTGACGCTAGCCGAGGATTTCCAAGGTTTTGAACTTGTGGACACGCGAAGACGAAAGATTTTTAAT
>DKNM01000019.1:21838-35795 GCA_002470695.1 Candidatus Neomicrothrix sp. UBA7388 | reverse complement strand
CTCGGCCGCGGGTCCGCCAACCGACCCAAAGGAGACTTAGCGCGAAGTCCGCCATCAACTACTAGCGCTTCACCAGACACGAAGGATGATTCGTCACTCGCCAGCCAAAGCGCAGCATTGGCGATTTCCTCTGGTCGCCCTAGCCGCCCAACCGCGTGCGCTTCTAAGTTAGTTGCGAGCGCCTCGGCATTTGCCATCATGCGTTGCACAGGCGGAGTTTCAATAGTCCCAGGGCATATCGCGTTTACCCGAATACCTTCGGCGGCGTGATCAGTGCTCATGGCCCTGGTCAAGTTAATTACCGCAGCTTTACTTGCGGCATAAACCACAGCTCCACCATCTCCATGCAGTCCTGAAATCGAAGCAGTATTGATTATCGACCCGCCACCAGATTGTTTCATCGCAGGTATCGCGTATTTTCCACCGAGGAACACAGATCGGACATTCACACCCATCACGAAATCCCAGTCATCAACGTCGAGCTCCACGACCGTTCCAGGTTTTAACGTTCCTGCATTGTTAAACATGACATCAAGTCGTCCGAATTGTTCGACTGTCTCCTGGATTAAGTGAGATATCGACTCAGGAACCGCCACGTCAACCTCAAGAGCTATAGCGTGCCCGCCCAACTCATTTATCTCGCGTGCCACATTTTCCGCTTTGTGGAACCGCGTATCAGCTACAACTACTGCCGCTCCCTCTTGTGAGAAACGCCGTGCCGTTGCTTCGCCAATTCCCGATCCTCCCCCAGTAACAA
Source organism: Candidatus Neomicrothrix sp. UBA7388 (assembly GCA_002470695.1). GTDB lineage: Bacteria > Actinomycetota > Acidimicrobiia > Acidimicrobiales > Poriferisodalaceae > UBA7388. Next base: position 35,038 of record DKNM01000019.1, on the reverse strand, counting down.
TTGCAACTTTGTGATCTAGAAGCATCAGAGCCCCTTATGTTTAGAGATTTTGTGAATTTAGCGCTACTAGTGTCGAAGTGGCGAGACGAATTTGGAGAAGATTGTGGCTAGCAAGGAATATCACCGAATCCGAGAGATCATCGCATCTCGACGCAGCTCAAGTGGTCGTCCCGTCGACATAGAGAAATTTCGCGGCAACATGGAATCCACCGCCCGCTCCCTGCCCGCAAAAGTCAATGGTCTCATGATCGACGCTGGAGGGGTTCCAGGCGAGTTGCAAGCTACGTCGGAAGCTTCTGAAAACCATCTAATAATTTATTTTCATGGCGGCGGCTATATAGGAGGGTCGATCGCTACTCACAGAAACCTCACAGGTCACCTCGCCCGGCGTTCAAATTGTCGCGTGCTGTCTGTCGAATATCGTCTCGCTCCGGAACACCCACACCCTGCTGCCGTTGAAGACGCCGTAAAGAGCTACCGATGGTCACTATCGGAGGGCTATGAACCCAGCAATATTGCTTTAGCAGGCGATTCTGCTGGCGGTGGATTAGCAGCAGCATGTCTACTCGCTCTCAAGAGCGAGGGTCTGCCACTACCACGTTCAGCTGTTCTTATATCGCCGTGGCTAGATATGTCACTTAGCGGGGAGAGCATGACTAGCAATGCCGATAATGATTCGTCGATTTCCCCGCAGTCAATGCCCAGGACAAGGGAGCTGTTTATATCGGATAGCGAGATAGACGATCCACTGGCTTCACCTCTAGCGGCAGATTTAACCGGACTTCCTCCACTAATGATTCAGGTTGGAGATGAAGAAATTCTTTTGTCGGATAGCACTCGCTTCGCTGACAAAGCTCAAGAAGCCGGAGTTTCGGTCAATTTGCGCGTGTGGCCCGAAATGTTTCATGTTTGGCACGCATGCGTTGGCTTGTTCGAAGAGGCATCGGATGCCATCGGCGAGATGGCCGAATTCATGCTCAATGAATTCGCGCTAGACAACTCTAATTAAGGGGCTGCTTTGATTCTTATTCCGGCGGAGTAATTCGCAGCACTCCGAGATCAATGAGTCTCTCGTATTCTCTTTCGTCTAGGCCCGCTAACTCCAAGGCAGCGTACTCATTGTGCTCTCCCATAGTTGGAGCGCTCCTGCGCATCGTGGCCGGTGTCAGAGAAAGCCTCGCAGCAAATCTAGGCCAGACATGCGTTCCTGCTTCATCGTGAGCCAAAGGCTCAAAAAATTCGACGGCTTTTAACTGCGGGTCATTAACGACGTCTGCCGCGTTTAAGACCGCTCCGCAGGGCACTCCAACATTTTGAAGTTGAGCCATCAGAATTGTGTCGACTTGCGCCACCGTAAAATTCGAGAGTGCCAGATCGACTTCATCATGCCGTAACCACCGTTCTTCGTATGTAAGTTCAGCCAGCTCAATCAAACCGGTGACGGAACACAAAGCCTTCCAGCAATGGTCATCCAAGACAGATATTGCGATCCACCTATCCTCGCCGCTGCATCTATAGACACCTTGGGGCGCACGGCCGGGCCGCTTATTACCCATACGCTCGCTCTGCAATCCAGCTTGCGCCGAAAGTATATGTTGCCCGATCATATTAATAGCGGTCTCCGCTTGAGGTACTTCGACAGTCTGTCCACTGATACCGCAACATTGTCTATCTAGAAGTGCAACCAGAACGCCAGCTGCAGCATGCAAACCAGCGATCGGGTCGGGCCATGCGATTCCACACTTCCAAGGCCCCTCCCCCTCGTATCCGGTCAACCAAGTGTGTCCTACATGGCCATCAAGCGTAGGTCCGTAAGCTACCCAGTCTTTATTTGGCCCGGATCTTCCATAACCGGGCATGGTGATATAAGTCATGCTGGGGTTACGTTGCTTGAGCACCTCTTCGTCAAACCCGAAATTAGGCATGACTCGAGGAGCAAAGTTTTCGATTAAAACATCGATCGTGGGCAGCAGCTTCTTGAAAAAATTTCGACCCTCTTCCTTATCCAACTCGATTACTGTTGAAAGTTTGTTATTCGCATACTTGTTGTGAAAGCCAGTGCGGTTCCAAGGTTGCAGCCCAGCTTCATCGTCAGGAAAAAAATGTGTCGAGGTCACATAACTTTCCGGAACCACTAGAGGGGTTCTGGTCCACGGCACTTCTGCCATAAGAACTTCCGCGCCAAGATCAGCCAAGATTCGCGCTGCCAGAGGGCCTGCCCACACACGGGTCATATCCAATATGCGCATTCCGGTTAGCGGTCCATTCTTCAGACTCTCGAGGGGTTCCTCCTGTGAAGCAAAAGAGGTCTTTTTTTCTTTTGGTCCAATGCCCCAATCATGGTCGCTCATTCGAAACGGCGGTCCTGGAACTAATCGGCCATCTTTCGAAGTTTGCCAAAAGTCTCTCTCATGAAAATGTGGATCTTTTAGCAGGTCTTCGATGCTGGAAATTGGAGCAACTGGCAGACGCAATGCTTGAAAAAGTTCGATTAATTCACTGCGATCTTGATTTTTTAGATACGGAATTAACTCACTATCAAGAAGCTCCTGGTTTGCCATGAGGTCAAGAATGTTCGCAACATCCGGGTGGTCCAATAAACCGATGAGTCCCGTAACCTCGAGCAGTCTCTCCATTTGATCGCTTTGCGCAATTGCGAGTCCAATCCATCCGTCAGCGCATTCGTAAGCTCCGATCGGGGTGCCCGGGCCGCTGTAGCGGTTTCCCATTCGATTTAGAATTGCCCCGTTGTGTGTGTAGCGTAAAAGACTGAACTGGTGCAGCGAAGCTATTACCTCTTGGTGCGAGACCTCAACTATTTGCCCTCGCCCCGTTCGGGCGCGCGTCATGAGCGCTGCAAGAACGCCTATGAACCCTGTTGCACCTGATGCCATGTGAACCAGGTCAGGCACGCCGCTAAGTGGCTCGCGCGACGGGTCGCCAGTGAGCCGCAAATGTCCGCCGAGGGCGGCATCAACTAGATCGGTTGACTTCCACTTAGAGTAAGGACCTTCTGAAGGAAAAGGTGAGATTCGCAGCACTACTTGTTCAGGATTGATGGGCGCAAGAGGGGATTCGATCGGATCACTATGAGAGCTTTGTATGACAACGTCCGCCTCATTTAAGACAATCGTTGAATTCAGGTGTTTCGAGTCATCAAAAAAGGCGCTTGTTGCGGAGGGTTTCATTGCTTCGCTTATGTGAACTTCACTCCCATAGTCAGCGAACAACTTGCCGACGTATGCGCCAGCTACTGACCGGCCGATTTCCACCACTAAGAGCGACTCCAATGCTGTCGTCACGGGATTATTCCCAGTTCTTTCAACTCTTCGATCCGATCCCAGTCGATGCCTAATCCGTGTAGGACTAGTTCGGTGTGTTGTCCGAGAAAGGGAGCAAGGTCACGAACCGCCAAATCGGAAATAGAGAAGTCAACAGGTGTAGCCACCATTTCGACTGTGCCGTCATCACTGGTCTCTACTTTTATCCAGCAGCCTGCAGCCAGGCTTTGCGGATCATTTCGAAGTTCGAGACTGGACTGCACGGGAGCCCACCAAACGTCTTCGCGATCAAAGATCAAGCCCCATTCTTCCAGGGACTTTTTAGCGATGATGGAATCCATTAAGGCAGTAAGGGCTGACGAATTTTCCATTCGTAATTCAATATCGAGGAACCGTTCATCTTCAAGCCACTCAGCAGCGTCCAGCGCGGTGACGACTTGGGGCCAATGTCTTTCGCCCTCAAGCCCCAACATCCAGAACCACTTCCCATCGGAGCACTTGTAGCAGTTAATTAATGGGTTCGGTTGTTCATCTCGTCCCTTGACAGCTACATCTTCGCCCGTTACCGCAGTTACGTTGTGGTCCCACCCGAGCATGTAGGTACCTATACGCATCAGCGAGGTCTCAATCAGCTGCCCTTCCCCGGTTTTTTCACGATGGAATAACGCTGCTGAAACACCAGCTGCCGCAGCTAGTCCCGTCATATGGTCACCCATTCCACCTCGTTGGATAGGAGGCGCTTCTGCATTTGAGCTAAGGGCGTGCGCAAGTCCCGAGCGAGACCAAAAAGCGCCGATATCGTATGCCTGTCGATTGGCTTCTTCCCCACGAAGTGACATTCCGGTCACACTTGCATAAACCAGTTTGGGGTACTGCGCACACAAAGATTCAGGGTCAAGACCTAGCCGTTCAAGGCCGCCGGGTCGGTAGTTCGTTATGAACACATCCGTCTTCTCAAGCAGCATATGCATGACCTCCATTCCTTGGTCGCTTCTGAGGTCTAAGACGACGCTTTGTTTGCCTCGGTTATCGAGCTCAAAAGGAGGATTTGAGTCTCCCGGGAACAACCACTCCAAACCGCGAAATGGATCTCCTTGGTGCGGTTCTACCTTTATGACCTCTGCGCCCCAATCCGCCAAGATTCCGCCACAAGCGGGCCCCGCTACCCATAGCCCCAGCTCTACGACACGCACGCCATGCATCGGCCCTGCCATTTGTCACTCTCCTCCCAGAGCCGGATCGTAGTCAGTTTCTTGACGCCAAGGTTCCGTATTCTGATCCTGACACCGTTACAAGCAAGTCAGAAGGCATTCCCACTTCCATCGGGGAAACAATCGTCAGAGTTCGAGCTTCGCTGTCGGATATTTCCTCGCTATGCGCGATCGGCCGGTCTGTAGCCACTTGTATCCACTCTTCCGGGTCGGCCGGTACCACCGGTGAGTCGGATGACAATGAGACATCAATTTGACGGTCTAGTAATGAGGCAAGCGGCCATAGCCACTGCTGCTCGATCGGGGAGAGTTCTAGAACATATTTTTTCAATCGATGCAGGAGAAAAGAGGGCTGGGTGCAAACACGAAGACCAAGTTCAGCAACGCGATCTAATTGTTCGGGAAGAGCAAGGGAGCAATGCTCGAGACGGTCCTGAGTCGCAACTGGGGGAGCTGACTTAGATAACGCTTGCAACACCTCCTCCAGTACATCTATGTCCATAACGTGGATTGCTACCGGGAATCCTTTTTCGTGAGCCTCCTTGATTAAGCCAGAAATATCATTTCGTACTGCCACATCTGGCATAACTTTCGCGTGGCCCACGCGAACGCCGTTATGCATATCTCCGTAGCGCAGATTGCCGAGCCTGTCTGCTCCAACCATGGCGGTGATTTGCGGACCTTCGCATACAACTAGCAGTTCTCCTAGTGTTTGCAACGAGCTTGCATCATTCGTGTGTGTCGCATCAGTTATCGCCACCAGACCTTTTTGAGCCCAGTCTTGAAAAGTGAGGCTTGCTGCTTGAGTGAGATCGCGCCAATCCAGTCGTGGCGCTCTGCTTAAAATATCTTCTTGCTCGACTAACACCCCGTCCGAATCCTCAGGCACACCTAATTCTCGGGCTGCCTTCGTGTTTACTACAGCTACATGACCCGTTTGGTCGTGCAAAACAATCGGAAACTCGGTAGCAACGCTATCTAAATCAACTCGCGTCGGGTTCCGTTGCTCTTTAAGGAAACTGGGTTCAAACCTGGCTCCCCGTAACCATCCGTTACGACCCGGAGCAGAGGCTGCAAGCCGCTGTAGCAATTGATCTATCGATCCGATCTCGGAGAGATCGACCGAACAACGGGTGGCCAAAGTTGACAGAAGGTGGGTGTGATCGTCGCGCCAGCCAGGCTGAAGCGTTTCGCCCGGCGCAAGTTCCAAAACGCTGTCAGTTTCACAGTTTTCGCTATTTATTTCAGCGACGACCCCATCACGCAGGACAATAGACCTCGCCGTAGGGCAAGTCGGATCGAACGTTCGTATCGTCCCCTTCACGAGGACCGAAGTCATCGCTATTAAATACCTAACTCTTCTAGCATCGGAATTAGATCCCGTCGAAGAAGTTTGCCAGTCGAAGTCCTTGGGAGTTCATCCATTAGATGCACAGCTTCAGGGCGTTTAAAGGGAGCCAACTTTTCTTTAGCGAATGCGACTAAATCATCACTATTCACGCCGCTTCCTTCGCGCACTACTGCTGCGGCTACAACCCGCTCGCCCCATTCTTCTGAGGCAACGCCAACGACTGCGCACTCTAGAACCGCACTGTTCTCGTACAAAACTGCTTCAACTTCGTCTGGGGAAACGTTTTCGCCGCCTCGAATGATCATGTCACCCGTTCGTCCACCTAAGAACAAGTAGTCATCAGCGTCAAGATAGCCAAGATCGCCGGTATGCACCCAGCCCTCATCATCGACAGTGACACGCGTTTTCTCTTCGTTGCCCCAATAACCATCCATAGCTCTAAAAGTCCGAAGTTGGACCTCGCCAAGAACTTCTGCTTCCACAGGGGACCCGTCTTCATCGACGACGCGCACTTCGACGTCATCAAGGACCTGACCAACCGAGGATAGACGTTTCAATTTGAGTGCTCTCTCCTCCTCTGTGCCTTCGACACGATGGTCTTCAGGGTCTAGAACAGCAACGGTTGAAGTTGTTTCTGTTTGGCCATAGGCGCCCGCAAAAGAAACATTGCTTGGAAACTCGCCTATCGCCCTGCGAATAACAGAAGGCGGCATAGGCGCCGCGCCATAGGTAATTGCTTCCATTCCTTCAAAAGCTTCGGCGGAGAAATTCTCCGCCTCCATGACTCGACCCAGCATTGTTGGCACCAAAAAGGCATGCGTTACAGCGTGTTTCTGAACTGTGGCTATCCAGGCAGATGCCTCAAACTGAGGAAGGAGCACTACGACACGCCCGCTGTAGAGAGCGTTTAGCATCGAGGTCACTCCCGCGATGTGATACAGGGGAGCGGCAAGAGCCATACGCCCCATGTCTTCGCCAGTTGCTGCATCGTTGGTTCCCATCACATATCCGGTCAATGCCCCGTTGGTAAGCTTGACCCCTTTAGGAAGAGAAGTTGTGCCGCTGGTATAAAGAAGTGCGCAGAGGCCATCTGGGTCTACATCTTCCGGGACAGGCAATTCAAAAGATTCATCTCGAGCCTGATGGTACGAACCTGCATCGTCGAGCATAAAAACGTGTTCCAGCGAGTCAGGCCGATTGTCGCTCACCAAATCTGAGTATCGGCTTTCGGAGAATAGGACCTTGATCCCGCTGTCGGACATCAAGTGCGCCGCTTCTTCAGCCCCAGCTCTGAAGTTCATCGGGACCACAGTTGCGCCGACAAAAGCGGCACCAAAAATAGCTTCGACGCATTCCGCGCTATTGGTGGCAAAGACCCCAACCCGGTCCCCTGCTTGAACTCCGAGAGTTGTGAGTAGGCCCGCAGCTTTACTCACATTTTCCAGAAGTTCCCCATAAGTCACCTCACGAGCAGGCTGCCCATCGCGCTCGGTTGATGTATCGATAAGGATTATCTGTTCGCCAGCTATCGAAGCTGGCATGAATAGCAACATTCCCAGGTTCACGGTATCCCCCTGTTTTCCTCAGGCATGATCGCGGATGAAAGCACCCGCGCGCCACACGAGCGCAATCTTTCCTCTAACAAAGTGTCCGGAAAGCACCTGCTAAAGCAAGTTATTCTGCCCATATGTCAAAAAAAGTTGAATTTTGGGTTGACCCTATATGACCTTGGTGTTGGGTGACGGCTCGTTGGGTCGTCGATGAGGTCGCACCAAAACGCGACATATCAGTAACTTGGCAGCCCATTAGCCTTCTTTTTAAGAACAACCCAAAGGAAGGCACGCCGTATTTCGACTCCACGTCGGTTACTCACAAAATGCTCCGAGTTATGGAGGCTGTTCGGGCGAACGGTGCAGAGAGCAGTGTCTTCGACCTTTACTGGGAGTTCGGGACGCGTATCCACCATGACGGAGATCGCACGTTCCGCCTAGAAGATGCTCTCCAAGCCGTGGGAGTGGATAAAAAATTTGCCGACGCCGGGGAAGATCCCAGTTGGGATGAACCTATTCGAGAAAAGATGAACGACGGCCTCTCGCTGGTCGGTGATGACGTCGGAACGCCGATAATTGCGTGGAATCGCGACGACGGCGATCGTGTAGCTCTGTTTGGTCCAGTAATTACGCGTGCCCCAAAAGGCGCTGATGCCCTTAAGCTTTGGGACGCGCTGATGATGCTCGGCGAAATCGACGGTTTCTGGGAGTTAAAGAAAACCCGCACTGAACGTCCTGAATTTGGAGAACGCCCAGCTTGAATTCCATGTTGTACAACAATTTGAAAGTTATCGACACCGATAGTCACTGGTCCGAGCCATACGATCTTTGGACAAGTCGGGCGCCAGCCAAGTGGAAAGATCGCGTTCCTCAGATGGAGGAACGCGATGGAAAGAGGAGGTGGTGGTTTGATGGAAACATACCTATAGGCCTTCCCATTGCCTCATCCGTGATTGGTCAAGATGGCACCAAAGTTACCGGCACAGCATTCTTCGATATGGATAACGACGTGGTTCATAGAGCTAGTTTCGATCCAGATGCAAGAGTTAGCATGCTCGATTCCCTAGGTATTCATGCACAAATTATGTATCCCAATGTCGCTGGGTTCGGTAATCAGAATTTTTTGAAGTCTTCTGATGAAGCTCTCCGTTTAATCAGCGTTGAAATTTACAACGACGCTCTAGCGGAATTCCAAGCCGATACCGGGGAGCGTGTTTTTGGCATGGCATTGCTTCCTTGGTGGAACCTTGATGCCGCAGTTAAGGAAATCGAACGCGCCCACGCAAACGGGCTTCGCGGCATCGTTACCTGCGCTAACCCTGAGGAGGCGGGCCTTCCAGATATGGGCACCAGTGATTGGGACCCAATTTGGGCAACTTGCTCCGAGCTAAATATGCCCGTGAATTTCCACATCGGTTCCTCAAAGGGGAACATGGATTTTTTTGGAAGAGCCCCATGGCCTTCGTTCGGCGAGGAACGCAAGCTCGCAGTCGGTTCTGCAAACTTATTCATGGGAAACGCCCGTACTGTGGGTAATTTGATTTACTCGGGAATTCCTGAGCGCTTTCCAAACCTAAAATTCGTATCTGTCGAAAGCGGGGTTGGCTGGCTACCGTTTTTCTTGGAAATTCTGGACCACCAGATGACGGAAACTGCTCCTAATGAATTAGCAGACCTTTCCATGTCGCCTTCGGACTATTTTCGCCGCCAATTTTTTGGATGTTTTTGGTTCGAGAGATCAACTATCAAGCCGGCAGTCGATTTTCTTGGGAGCCAGTGTTTGTTGTTCGAAACAGATTTTCCGCACCCTACGTGCCTCTACCCACGAGACGATGTGAGTCTCATGACAGCATTGGATGGCCTTGACGAAAGCGATATTCGCGCAATTCTTCAGGATAATGCCGCCAAGCTTTACCGGATCGATATCGAATAGTTTCGCCGTTCAAAGTTATCGGTGTGCAACGGGCTTGAGGTTGTCTACGTGGGCTCCAAGTTCTGAAGCTGCCCTCATCATGCCCAGTCTCCAAGAGATAGCTCCTTGAAAGGGTTGGTCCACCCATATGTCAATGGAACCGGAGTTCGAAAGTTCTTCCGTGAAGCGAAGACTCCGCGCTTTACCTTTGAAACGCATGGTCACTCCAACAGAGCCATCTTTCATGGTCACAGGCTCATCCATTCCAAGCCCAGCGTTGCGACCTTCAATAACTGCAGTTCGAGCTTGTTGTCTTAATACGGCGGTGTTCATGACGTTGGGGACATTAACCGTAGAAGACCTCGGACACTTTGATTTCAGGGGTTTTTCCGGTCAATTTTTTTAAATTTTGAGGATCTCCGGTTCCAGTTTCTACGAGTTAAAAATTGAGTTGTTAGATGTTCGACAAGATGGCTACTAGTTTCAGCTGTATGACCGAACAGTTAGAAAGCCCTCTTGCGGGACTGGAAGTCGTTGAAATCACGTCGATCTACTCGGGCCCTATGGCGGGAATGATGCTCGCCGAGCTCGGAGCAGAGGTGACCAAGGTTGAAAGCCCAAGTAATCCAGATCCCGTCAGGGCTGGGGGCCTAGCTGGAACACCTGATGGTGTGAACAGCACGTTTTATTCTCTGAACCGCGGCAAGAAGTTTGCTTCCATCGACGCTAAGACATCTCGCGGGCGCGAACTTCTATTTGAGTTAGTAGCGGGCGCCGACATCTTCATTCATAACATGCGACCAGGCAAAGCCGAGGATCTAGGCCTCGTCTACGAGGATTTAGCGGCTGTGAACCCTGGCTTGATTTACGGGGTAATCACGGGCCATGGCTCGGAGGGACCCGAGGCGCATCTACCTGCATACGACTACGTGGTACAGGCGAAGTTGGGGATGGTCGATTACCAACGGGATCGTGAGAATCGAGGCGATTTAGTGCGTCAGGTCGTCGTCGATAAAACCTCCGCTAATGCACTTGTGCAAGGGGTTCTAGCTGCCCTCTATATGAGAGAAAAGACCGGTCACGGTCAACGAATAGATGTTCCGATGGTCGCAGCCGGACTGGCTTTTCTATGGCCGGATGGTCTTGCACCAGCACATGCAGAACTTGATCCAGCCATTCCGTTGGAACAATTACCTCCATGGCTGGAATCAGCGCCTGGGTCCTTCTTAGTTGTTCTGGAAACCGCCGACGGGGAGATCGCTACGGGGCTACTTCTGCCGCCTTGGGACGGTCTTTGCTTGGCGCTCGATAGAACAGATTGGCTGACAGATGAAAGGTTCGCTGAGCACCTTAATAGGATCCTGAATCTGCCGGACTTAATCAAAGAAGTAGGAGAAGAAGTTGCTAAGTACACAACTGAGGAGGTGCTAACAAAGTTTACAACCTATGACTTTGCGGCGGGACGAGTAGCGACACGGCGCGAACTACAGAACGATCCTACGATTAATCATCTGGGCCTGATTTCGGAGCAGGACGCCCCTGGAGTTGGGCGGGTACGTCAGCCGGCGCCCATGTGGACCTTTAGCAAGGCGACACCCCAAATAACCACAAGCCTCAATTGTGCCGGGGGAGACACTCGGGAGGTTTTAGCTGGCTTGGGTGTGTCCAATGAGGAATTCGAAGATTTAATTCAGCAAGGAGTGATTTTTGTCGCTGACGATAGTGCGAAATAGTTCCACTTTCCTATTACGAGGTTTTTACTAGAAGAAGTCGCTCTATGGGTTATGAAACAGTCGACTGAGATAATTCGCTCTCCAGCTTGAGCCCCTGGTCTAGCGGAAGATCCGATGATGCGAAAATACACCGCTTTAGATTTGCAACGACTTTGGGGTTCATGGCGATCAATCGTTGGCTAATGGCATTAACGCGATCTTGAAGGTTTTCTGGGCTGACAATCTCGTTCACAATGCCTAGTTGATGGGCTTCATCAACCTCGATATTTCTTCCAGTCAGAATTAAAGGCGATGCTTTATCGGGGCCGATAAGTCGAGTCAAGCTTTGGGTGCCGCCAGCGGCTGGCAACATTCCGAGTTTGGTTTCGGGGAGGCCCATGATTGTGCCAGACGCAGCTATGCGTAGGTCACATAGCATTGCCATTTCCATTCCAGACCCAATGGCGAAACCTTTCAAAACCGCAAGAGTCGGTATAGGTAAGGCGAGGAGCGGAAGCCAAGGATCGCGATCCCAGCGAATTCGACGAGCATGAAATATTGATTCCGCTGAACCAAATTCAGAAAGGTCCGCGCCGGCGCTGAAGTGCTTTGCTTCGGTTTGTAATACCAATACGCGAGCATCGGGGTGGTCGCGAACTGCTGTAATCGCCTCAATGAGGCCGTCCCGCATCTCTAAGTCATAAATATTCAGCGGCGGATTATTTAGCGTTACAGTTGCCACTCCATCGTCGGAGAAAGCTAGCAATACTTTTTCAATCATTATGGCTCCACGAGGGAGCTGGTTGAACGATCCAACGATACGCGGGAACACTGCGAGACATCTTGCGTGAGCTGCCCAAGAGCGGTTAGGCAGGCCTCGAGGCCAGCTATTGGGTCCGGATATGAGAAGGCCGGAGTTAACGGCCGATTATCCCTCCACCCTAAGCCGGACATCGCGTGAACGCCGGTTCCGTATGAAACCCAATCACTTTCATTGCTACTAGATGCGAAAGCTGAAATGGAAAGAATTGCCAGTTTCGGGTTAATTTCGAACAAGTTTGCCGGGGTGAGTCCTAGGTTTTCGTTTGCTCTGGGGGAGAGAGAAGTAATAACTAAGTCGGCTGAGCGGACGAGTCGGTGAAATTCCCCTCCTTCGACACAGTATCTGAGGTCGATGTCAGCAATTTCTTTGGATCGATTTAATTCCATGAACATGGGTGCTCGACCAGATCCGTCATCTCCATCTCCGTAGCGGAGGCCGTCCGGCCTCGATGCCGGTTCAATCTTGATAACCCGAGCTCCGGCTCTAGCTAAAATTTCGGTACACAGCGGCCCAGCCCACATAGTGGTCATATCGATTACGGTCCGCCCCCGCATGTCGACTACCGAAACTGCGCTACTCGTGTCATTCAGGGTTAAGTGCTGGCAGTTTTGTCGATACGGGGTCACGGGAAGACGCCAAACTTGAGCACGACTAGCTACCGACTCAGGATCGCTATCTTCGGCCGCGAGGTTTGAAAATCGATTCCAAGTCTGATGGTCGTCAGGGCCCAAGTCGACACACAAGAAACCTGTCCCCCATCTCGTGGCGGTTTGTGGCCGTGTCGGTTCTTCTACTAACCGTTCCGGCATCTCCAACCAATAGTCAATCGGACCCAATACATCGTCGCCTAACCTTTGCGCTATAAGAGCGGCTAGAAAACTGCCGCGTTCATGCAATCGGGCCGGGAGCCAGTAATTTGTCATCGGCCAGAGAAGTCCGGCGGCCGTTTTTCGAAGAAAGCAGCAAGGCCTTCAGCACGGTCATCGGTCGCTGCCAACTGATGATTGAGATCTCCTTCCAGACGCAAACCGTCTCGAAGTGGAAGTTCACTTCCTCGATGAACGGCTTCTTTCGCCATCTCTAGCGCTAGTGGCCCGCACTCAAGGAGTTCATTAATGATTTTTCGCACTTCCTCCTCGGGATCTTCAGAAAGTATGTGCATAAGGTTCCACGACTGCGCTGTGACAGCGTCTACTTCGGTGCCCAACATGAGCATCGAAGTAGCCCTAGAGACCGATATCGCTCTGGGCAGCCGCTGCGTGCCACCCCACATAGGTAATGCGCCTTCCGAGGGCTCGTTCATACAAAAAGAAGTTGTTGAATCGCCTATGCGTATATCGCAACAGAGCGCAATTTCTAA
>DKNM01000019.1:0-21438 GCA_002470695.1 Candidatus Neomicrothrix sp. UBA7388 | reverse complement strand
GGGTCCGGGACAATTGACGTTCTATCGAATCCGTCCTCAAGAGATGAGCAGAAGTCTTTATCAGCCGTTCGTAGCACCACGACTCGCGCCGACTCGTTCTCGCGCAGTTCTAAACAAGCGTCGGTCAACGCCCTCGCTGCGAGCGCGCTCAACCGCCCACCAGGCAAAGTCAAAGTTATGACGCGTCCGCTGGCGGACGAGGTAACGGCGACCAGTTCAGAGTTCAGATCGGCCATCTCAGTTTCTGTCGAAACCGACCGTTAGTCGGCTGATTTAGTTTTCTTTGGCTCTTGGAGTTGCATGTCTTTGCCGTTGCACTGCAACGTGATCTCCCCCGGCTTCGTCACAAGAACCTCGATGCCGGTGTCTTCATCTTGGTAGCGCTTCCCGACTTTGAGACCTTCACCTCCGTCGCTGTGAGTGATGTCGCCATCTCCGCCTTTGGTAACAATAACTTGGACACCACCATCGAAGTCGAGACGGTCACCTGCTTTGGTCGCCACTTTTTCTACCCCCAAATTTCGGTTGGACTTTCCCAAAAAGCTACCGTACATCAACACACTTTTTGCTCCCTCATTGAGATCTAAACAGCGAGAATGGATAAATGCAGACTGCTTTGGTTATCGGAGGAACTGGCCCGACCGGCCCTTATGTAGTTAATGGGCTGGCGGAGCGAGGCTACAAGGTCACAATTATTCACACCGGACGACACGAAACGGATCTGCTTGGCCCCGAAATCGAACACATTCACACGGATCCATTCGATGTTCAGAAGACTGCTGCGGCCCTAGGTAGCAGAACGTTTGACTTGGCGGTCGTAATGTACGGGAGGCTACGCGAACTTGCCCTATTACTCGATGGAAAAGTGGGCCACTTTGTCTCAATCGGAGGCGTTGGGGTTTATTTAGGTTTTGCCAATCCAGACGAGTTGTTTCCTCAGGGAATGCCCGTTCCATTACCTTCAACTTCCAGCTTGGTTGGTGACGAGGAACATTTCAGGAAGTTGCGTCGGATTAGGCAAACTGAGGAGGTGGTTTTCGCTAGCCATCCGGAAGCTATTCATCTCCGTTACCCCCAGCTATATGGCCCCAGACAGTTGTTGCCTAGAGAATGGCCGATCGTGCGGCGTGTGCTCGATAAGCGTCCTTTCTTAATCGTGCCAGACGGTGGTTTGACAGTTAAGAGTCAAGGGTGGGTAGAGAATGCGGCACACGCAACACTTCTCGCCACGGAACGACCTAACGCTGCTGTCGGCAGTATCTATAATGTGGCCGATTCTTACTCACTGAGTGTCAGGCAAATAGCTGAAATAATCGCTGAGGAACTCAACCACAGTTGGGAAATAATTTCCCTTCCCCATGAAGTAGCTACCTCCACCCGTCCTTTACTAACAAGTTGGTCAAGTTCACATAGGGTCCTGGATATCGGCCCCACGGTGAGAGATCTTGGTTACAAAGATTTGGTAGATCCCATCGAAGCTTGGCGACTCGCTGCGAGGTGGCTGGCAGAAAACCCACTAGAGCCCGGAGGCGAACTGGAGAAACGCCTCCAAGATCCCTTTGAGTACGAGACGGAAGACAGGCAGTACCAGATTTGGCGAGAGTGTCGAGAACGTCTTTTAAGTGCAGAATGGTCAACCCAACCAGGATTTTCGTCCGCTTACGTCGGTCGAGTGCCCAACCCAGCGGACAGTTAGCCCAAAACTCCTGCTTCGCGAAGGGCTTCAATCTCGTCTTCGGTAAGACTCAATAGGGAAGAAAGAATTTGATCGGTGTGTTGACCAAGCGTTGGGGCCGGCGTCCTTACTCCATTCGGACTATTGCTAGCAATCCATGGAATTCCAGTGTGTGCCAACTTTCCAACTACTGGGTGATCTAAACGTTCTATAAAGCCTCTGTCGTTTAAATGGGGATCTGTCTCTAATAATTGTGCATCCAAAGAGGGAATCGCTGCAATGCCATTTGCCTGTAGCAATCTCGTGACTTCCCACTGATCTTTAGTGAGCGTCCACTTTTCAATTACCGCGTCGAGTTCATCCTCGAATGCTTTCCTCGAAGGTTGCGTCAAGAACTTGTCGTCGTCTACTCCCAAAAGAGTGGCCAGCTGTCGCCATTCTTCATCGGTTGAGCAACTTATTGCGACCCAATCGTCATCGCCCTTACAGCGGTACAAATTATGCGGCGCCATGAGAGGGTCCCGGTTTCCGCATGGCTCAGGTTGATCGCCCGTCAATATTTTTTGGGTCCAGCCTTCCGCTGTGCTCGAAGCGGTCGCTTCCCATAGGGAAGTGTCAATGAATTGGCCTTCACCAGTTCGTCGCCGAGCAATTAATGCCGCTATCAGCAAATAAGCAGTCGCAATACCAGCAGCTGGATCGCCCAAAGAAATGCCGACCTCTTGCGGCGTTCCGCCTTCGTACCCCGTCATAGATGAGAGGCCTGATAGCGGAGCGGTCGTCGGCCCATAGCCTAGATAGTTGCGATATGGGCCGTAATTGCCATAGCCGCTGATGACACCGACAATTGCGTCAGGACGCTCTTTGACCAAATCCTCATAACCGAGCCCAAACTTCTCCATCACTCCCGTGGCGTAGTTGGAAACGACCAAGTCGCAAGTAATAGCAATCTGTTTCGCTATTTTTTGGCCTTCTGGGGTCGATAAGTCGAGGGTGATACTTTTCTTTCCCTGGCCCCACTGATTGAAGTAACCATTTGTGTCGGCAGAAGCTTCATGCTGCGCAGAAAATATAGGAAGTCGTCTACCTAAGTCAGGTGCCTGGCGGGACTCCACCTTTATAACCTCCGCCCCCAGGTGGGCAAGGTGCATCGTACAAAACGGTCCGGCCCACACCCATGTAAAGTCTGCGACGGTTACTCCCTCCAGAGGTAACGACCGCTTCTCGCGAGATTTTATTTGGGTACTGCGCGATTGTTCAAAAGTCGCGCCCTGATGGCCTCCTAGCGGCGGGGCGGGCTTACGAATTGACCAATAAGAATTCGATAGGCGGGCTACAGGCCCGGGCAAAGTAATTTTTCCTAGACCCGGCTGTTCTACGTCTACCAAGAACCCTCGTTCTTTCAGGTGAGGATCTTGCAGCATCTGTTCAATCGAATTTACTGGAGCAAATCCGATCCGATTTCCTTGACCCGTATGAAAAAGGTCCATAACGCGCTGCGGAGCAGCCCACTCTGCTAGCCACATGTGGAGCAGATCTTCTGCATCCCATCGTCCCTCCTGGGTGTCGAAGATTTCCATCGCAGCCCAATCGGGTGACCCCATCACTTCTTTTAATCGGGTCCACTGATCATCCTCAACGCAGACAATAAAGATACGGCCATCCGCAACTTCGAATATTCGCCATGGGTTTAAGATCCGGGAACCAGTTCTACCAGGCACCTCTCCCAGGTAACTCCAACTGATAAACCCAGCTTCTAGCATGCTGGCGATATACGCCATGCCTGCTAGATCTAGATGTTCACCCTCACCCGTCGAGAGTGCTCGATCAAGGGCGCCCATGGCAATCGTCGCTGCAGCAAATCCAATTTGAAACGCCGCCTGCTGGCCCGCTGGCTTTAGCGGCGGGAGTTCTGTTTCCTCCATACAACCAGGGGTCATCCAACCCCACCCCCCACCGTGAATGAGGTGTAAGTCTTCAGCTTTCCAACGTGAGTAAGGACCTGAGCGCCCGAACGGAGTTACCGAGACGGTGACTAGAGATGGATAGCTTTGCCTCAGCTCATCCTGGTGCAGACCTAAAAGGTCGGCTTTGTCCGGAGGAAGGTCATGAATCAGTAGATCGGCTTCTTCTAACAACGCTTGCAAATTGGAGACGTCTGCCGAATCTTCGAAATTCGCCGTGACGCTGCGCTTATTTAGATTGAGATGAGTAAATAAGCCACTCTGGGAAATGTCAGGTTTTCCCGAGAAAGGCCCTCGGTGACGAGAACGGTCTCCTTCCGGAGGCTCCACTTTAATCACGTCGGCGCCTAAATCTCCGATGAGTCGCGTAGCCCAAGGCACGGCAATCATCTGACCAATTTCAACTACTCGGATCCCTTCCAGTCCCTGCATCTCTCTCTAATTCTCTTCCTCTCAACTTGTCGGTAAAGCATGCCCTATTGGGAGGCTTCGTGCACGAGATGACGTCGGGCGCTATCTATGCTGCACTAGAGGCGAGGAAAAGGGGAGTGATGAAGAACCGCAGCTACGAAGAACGTCATCAAGCGGCACTGGGCGTCTTTGATGCTTTTATGGGTGGCTCAGTAGCTGAACCCGAGAGAGGTGCCCGCTCGTTTCGCAGACAGCACGGAGCATTAGGGACTTTCGCGTTCGATGTTGTGATGGGTGATGTTTGGTCTCGATCTCAACTGAGTCCTCGAGATCGAAGCCTGATTGTAATTTCAGTGTTAGCAACGATTGGAAGCACAGAGGAGTTATCTCTACACACTGAGGTCGGATTAAATAATGGCCTAACTAGATCAGAGATTGAAGAGATCATTATTCACGTGGCTGCCTATGCCGGGTTTCCAATGGCAATGCAGGCAAGCAGGGTTGTGACGTCGCGCTTTTGCGAGATCGACGGAGTAGATCGCCTTCCAGAGCGCAAAGGCGCAGCTGAGTTGAGTGACGTTGAACGTCGAGAGAGAGCCCATGAGGTGCGAAAGTCGCTAACTGGTGGTCGCTGCGCAGATGACATCGAGGCAGACTATGCCGCGCTGGTCGAGCATCTCGGCGAAGTAGGAGTTATCGCCTATCACTGGGCATTCGGGGACTTGTGGGCTCGCACAGAGCTCAATCGCCGAGATCGCAGCATGGCCGTTATCAGCATCCTCACCGTATTGAGTAGGATAGATGAGCTGGCCTTCCATATTCCCGCTGGACTAAACCACGGTTTAAGTCGCGTGGAAATAGAGGAGATCATGGTCCAGATGACGATTTACGGTGGTATTCCACGCGCGGTTGAGGGTATTCATGCGGCTAAGGGCGCCTTCGCGAAGATTGACGCTAGTGGCAAAAACCCCAGCTGAGCAGCCTCAATTGAAATTGCCAAAGCGCGATTGCGCGTCATCAGTTTGGATAGCACGAGCCGAGGCGTCTCCATCAAATTCTGACAAGTCCCCCAAACGACTCAACTGGTTATAGCCGCGCAGTTGGTACTTCGACATCTGAACGGACATGGCCGGCAGTGCCAGAATTTTCTGCACCCACCGCTCTATTGAGTCATCAAGTTCATCTACCGTTTGTGTTGCTTCATGCACCAGGCCCCATTCGGCTGCTTTTAGGCCATCGATTCGTTCCGAGGTCATGATCATTTGCCGTGCACGTGCCGCCCCTATTTCGTGGATTAATCGAGGTGTCGCTCCCCATGGCAAGGGAACGCCAAGTTCGACCTCCGGAACATAAAAGAGCGAATCTTCGGTACAAACCCGAAAATCGCATGATGCTGCAAAGCAGCACCCTCCTCCTATTGCATGGCCGTGTACACGAGCAACAGTTACGACATCACAATCTTCAATGGCTCTAGCCGCCCTGCGGCCTAGCTGACCCAGATAGCGAGCCTCGAGATCATTTACTGGTTTCGGAAGTTTTTCTTTGCGGTCGGCACCGGCGCAAAATGATTTCCCTTTGCCTCCAAGCACTGCTATACGGAATTCTGATTGGGCGTTTAAAGCTGTAAACAGATCGCCTACTTCCTGAACCATCTGTTGGTTGTGGGCATTTCGTGCTTCAGGTCGATTCAGCCAGATACGAAGCACTTCGCCGTCGGGCACTAAGTCAATAGTTCGCAGGTCCATTTTGAATGCCATATGGACAGTCTTGCCTATATTCAGGATGGTGGTCGCCCTAATCTGTTGGGACCACCAGTCACAAGTACTATTTACTATCCCCGCTCGGCTTAGTCGCAAAAAGCGGCGCAGAAAAGCCTAGGGCAGCAACCGCTGCAGCAAAGACGAAGGTCGTGCGGAGACGGCCAAGCGATAAATCGGTCCCAGCAAAAGCCAACATGGACTGAATACCTAAAATCATGCCCATCCACATAACTGTCTGATTCATGCCATTAGCAATGCCTAAATCTCGATCAGCAACAGAATTCGCGACCATCGTCTGATAAGCGGGGGAACCAATTCCCGCCGATACCCCAGAGAGAACTAATCCGATCATGACGAATAGAAGGCCATATCCTGCAGGGTCACTTCCAACGGCAAAAGCCAGCATCGATGCAATCATGGATGCAGACCCAACAATCATCGGAATTCGCATTCCAATTTTACCGACGAGCGAACCTCCCAGGGGCGATGCGATGGCAAAGACTCCAGGCCTTGGAACCATCAACAATGCAGCGGCACCCACCGAATAGCCGTAAGGACCCTGAAGAACGCTTGGGATAACCACAAACGCGCCCATATAGGCGAACTGGTTAAAGGCTGCCGAAACAAGGGGTAAGGCGAAGGTCGGTTTAGCGAAGAGTCGAACGTCTAACAGTGGTGATGGGACGCGACGCTCCCAAGAAATGAAAAGAATGTATAAAGGCAGACTCAGCCCCAACATCAAAAGGGTTGGTATGTCATTGATTATTGATCGTCCGCTGCTCGTAACACTCGGAATCCGGGTAATCGCAAGGAGCACCAAGAGAGTTGCAGATGCAAGAAGCACTGTTCCCAACCAGTCAATAGGCGTCCGCTCGCCTTTGGGGATGGGTTTGACCACGACAATTGCCAAGATCGTTGCTATCACGCCAACTACCCCAAAAACAGCAAAGATGGACCGCCAGCCAAGAATGTCGAGCAATGGGCCACCGGCAACAACTCCAACGGTTGGAGCCCCCGTCATTGCGAATTGGAACCACCCAACTGCCTTCGCTCGATCTTGAGCTCCGAATGAATGCATCAACAGCGACATACCGTTTGGCATCAATAACGCACCGCTGATCCCGAACAGAACTCTGACACCAATAAAGCTGCCAATATTCCAAACCCAATAGTTAGCGATCATGGTGATAGTCATGCCAACTAGACCAACAATAAAAGTGTTTCTGTGGCCATAGATATCGCCTAATTTTCCACCTGCGGGAGTACCAACTGCCATGGCAAGCATTAGACCAGTCAAAACCCAGCCTGCCGTGGCTGTTGTTGTGTCTAAGTCCGAAGCGATCGTGGGAAGAGCAGCAGTCACCAAGGTCATGAGCGATCCGAAGCCAAGCACGGAAAGTCCAATTACCCAAAGCAAAGACCATCGGTAATTTGGTCTGTCGGAGTCAACTCCGACCGCACGAGTGACGGGTTCAACCCGCCAAACAGCAGGTGCTCTTCTGGGTTGGGCAGTGCTCACTTCCTATAAGTATGTAGGCCAGACACTTATTTTCTACACAATTTTAGATTTTGGCTACCTTTTCACGTTAGGGGAACCACTATCGAGTTAGTCGTTGATCCGTCAGCATCGCCTGCGCTTGAGACAAAGCGATTTCGCCCATCTCCGGATGGGTTAGGACCCAAAATTTTTCGTTTACGACCGCATCTAGGACCATGGGTCCCACTTCTGCCGGGTCCATTCCATTAGCCAAAGTTCTAGTTAAGAAGTCCCAGAACTTCTGTCCTTGTTCCGAGTCCATATGTTTGGCTGCATCATCGGGGTCCCTATTCCTCTCACTCTCAGTAATCCGTGTATTAATCGGGCCAGGACACAGAACTGATGCTCGCACCTTCGAATCACGCCATCGAAGATCGCGTTCAAGAGAGGCCATTAACGCGACCACCCCGTGCTTGGCGACGTTGTAAGCCCCTAAAGATGCCCCGGCATATAGTCCTGCCATTGACGCTGTGGAGTTGATGTGACCCTCACCCTGCTCTTCTATTAGGGGAAGGAAAATTTCTACACCATAAATTGGACCCCATAAGTCGATATCAAGAGTCCACTTCCAGTCTGCTAGCGAGGTGCTGCCGACAGGTGCACCAACTCCAACACCGGCATTGTTGCAAAGAACATGTACCGCATTGAATTCTTTAATGGTTGCTGCCGCAAGCGCTTCAACATCACTTAGCTTCGATACATCGGTTCTGACCCCAAGGACGCTGTGACCTTGAGCCGACAGTTGACTGACTGCACTAGCCAAAGCTTCCTCTTCTATATCTGCAAGCACCACTTTCATGCCCGAGTCAGCAAATGTTTGCGCCATCGCAAGTCCCATGCCGCTGGCTGCCCCTGTTACAACAGCGACTTTGCCGCTTATATGCATTCGAAACCCCTTAGAAGCTGAGTCATTGACTTTTCAGGAAAAGTCAATGACCGTTCGCGCGCCGACTCGCTGACGCATTTGCTCATAACCTTCGTTGATTTGTTCAAGGTGAATATGACTTGAGATCATTTCGTCGAGCATAAGACGGCCGTCAAGGTACATATCTACGTACCGAGGCATATCTACTCGGAATGAGTTGGAGCCCATCATGGAACCCTGAAGTCTTTTCTCCATCATGAAAACCTCGTATCCGGGTATTTCGATTTTTTCTCCGAAGGGCATCATTCCGACGATGACGGTAGTGCCACCCAACTTTGATGCCGCCCAGGCCTGTTCACATGTTGACTTGAGGCCAATGCACTCAAACGCATAATCGACCCCGCCTTTCGTCATCTCGTGGATCGCCGCAACTGCGTCGGTATCGGCTCCATTTACCGTGTCAGTAGCTCCCACTGATCTCGCGGTTTCAAGCTTGTCAGCAGTCACATCGACCGAAATAATGCGGCCAGCACCAGCAATGCGTGCACCTTGAACGGCAGATAATCCGATTCCGCCAGCACCAAATACAGCAACCGTAGAGCCCGGCTCAATTTTTGCTGTTTTGAATACAGCTCCGACCCCAGTTGTAACGCCGCACCCTATTAGAGCGGCACGATCCAGCGGCATGTCATCACGGATAGCAACAACCGCATTTTGATGGATAAGCATCTCTTCGGCAAAACCACCAAGTCGGGCAAACTGCGTAACTTCTGTACCATCACCCTTCGTTAAACGAGGAACTGCGTCTCCCGATCGGCTTACAGCGGAATTGTTACGACACAAATTAGGACGACCCGTAAGACATAAATCGCAGTTTCCACAAAACACGGATAGGCAAGTAATTACGTGATCGCCTGGTTTCACATAGGTAACATCCTCGCCTACGGCTTGCACAATGCCGGCACTCTCATGCCCCATGACCGCAGGAACTTGGGTTGGCCAAGCAGCGTCCATAAAATGCAAGTCGCTGTGACAAAGCCCCGCATTTACGACCTGGATTAGAACTTCGTTCGGATCCGGCTTGTCAACAGATATGTCTTCTATTTCTAATTCGCCCGGAATCTGGTTTAAAACGGCAGCTTTCATTGCCCTTGTCCCCTCTTATTAACATGGTGGTGGCCTAAAAACGATCGTAGCCAAGGTAGATAGCAGTTGTCACCAGAAAACAATCAGGAAAAATCTACGGATACGCGAACATACGCATTTAGGAATAGTTGTTCAGCAACTATTTTGCCGTTTCGTTAATCGCAAGGCAGCTGAGTTATTTTGTATTAAATCCGCCCACCTACGCCTATGCGTAAGCCTTAATCCGGATACTCCGCATCAGCTGAACGTCCCATGCGCAAGACCTGATTATGCGTTGAGACCCAAAGTATTAATGCGACCAAACCCAACGATGCCATAAGGACAACTGCTAGCGGAGCTCCCAGCGGTTCAGCTACCTCACCAAGCACAAACGTGCCGACGGGTAAGGCACCGATTGCCATACTCAATAAGCCCATAGCCCTTCCGCGCATTTCATTGGGAACTGTCGTAAGGACAAGCGTGGATTGAGTTGCGCCAAAAAATCCGCCACCAGTTGCTGCCACGAAAAGAGCGAGTGCAGCCATAGGAACAGAATTACTAAGTCCGAACGGAATCAAAATAAGCAGACCAAAGGCAACTCCGCCGATGTAAACACAACCCCGTCGTTTAGGTTCCCAAAGACCCGTCACAAAAGACCCTGTCATCATGCCAAAGCCGGTCATCGCTGCTATGAGGCCAATTTGGCTTGGACTTGCGTCTAGGCGGTCACCAATTCTTTGGACCGCAGGGAAATAGGAGAATAAGAAAAAGTTAGCAACGACGGTTACTCCCAAAATGCTGAGCAAGCCGCTGTTAGTTTTCACCAAAGCGAATCCCTCTTTGAGTTCCTGAACCGTCGACGAGGAATCAAAAGCTGCGCTTACAACTCCCGTTCTTGGCGGGACCCAATACAGACAGAGGAAACCTGCGAGTAATAGCCCTCCAACAACAAAGAAAGCTTCACCGACACCAAGGGTCTGCGCCACACTTCCCCCGATTAGGTTCCCTACTGCCACGCCACTCGCAAGAGTAAACGACTCATATGCCATCGCATTATCGATTCTTTGAGTACCAACTATTTCGAGAACAAGAGCACGACGGCTCGTCATATCGCCTACCCACCCAACACCTGCAAATAGCAAAAACGGATAGATAATCCATGTCGACAAGCGGTTGTTCATCTCCAGTAGACCAACGAAAGCAACTGTCGGCACTAGGAGGGCGAGTTGCCATTGGATGGTGCGCAAGCGATCGAAGCGATCGGCAAAAACTCCACCGAGAGCACCACCGAACAGGAGAGGCGCCCACATTGTGGTCCCGGTGAGCTGAACCATTCTCGGCGAATCGGTTACCTCATTAATCCAGAAGGCACAGAGGAACGCTATGCCCCATCTCGCCCAGTGCCAGCACATGCCCGCAAAGAGGAGCGGTAAGAATCCCTTAACTGCAATTGCACTTCGATCACGTCGGGAACCATGCGGCGTTGATCGTAATGCGGACATCGACGGATCCTAGGTTCACCCAATGACAAATGCTCGCTGGCTGCATTTAATGCCTACGATGCGTTTGATGGAAGAGCATTTAAAAGTTTGCGTGATACCTGGTGACGACGCGGCACCAGAGGCCGTATATGCATCTGTTCATGTCCTTGAACAGCTTGAATTGCCGATTGACTTCGAAGTAGCTCCCCCAGGAACCGATTTACTCGACTTGAACAAAGATGAGCGAGAGAGTTTGATCCACACTCGAATCGACGCATCGGATACAGCGCTCTTTGGCGCTAGCAATGGGGACACACCTGGCGCAAGATATATGCGTTGGGGCAAAGCCACCTTCGCTAACGTTAGGCCTATCCGCTGGCAACCTGGCTTTAATTCACCTCTTAGGAACCCGGAAGGAATTGACTACGTCATTGTCCGGGAGAATCTTGAAGACATGTATGTCGGAGTTATGGGCGATGCGAAGCAATTACTTGATGCCGGGCTAGCCGATCACAGGTCTCGAATCCCGCATGGCGCCGATAGCGGCAGGTTTGCGGCGAAAATCATTACACGACCTGGGACCGAGCAGGTTGCTAGGTTTGCGTGTGAATTGGCTATGCGCAGAAACGCTAGGTTGACGGTTTCAGCTAAGACAAACATGCTTCCCGCTACCGACAGGTGGTTTTGTGACATCGTTAGAGAAATCGCCCAGGATTATCCGGGTCTCGATTATGAGGAGTTCATTATCGACGACATGGCTCACCGTCTAGTCATGGACCCCCATGGTCTTGACGTCCTACTCTTACCAAATCTTTATGGTGACATTTTGTCTGATTTGGGTGCCGGTACCGTTGGAGGGCTAGGGCTGGCACCGTCGGGATGTTACGGGACAGATTTCGCTTATTTTGAGTCCTCACATGGAACGGCACCCGACCTGGTCGGCAGAGGAATCATTAACCCAACTGCGACTTTATTGTCAGGGTCAATGATGTTGCGTTATCTAAACCTTGAAGAGTCAGCGAATCATCTGGAAAGAGCACTCGCCGAGGTTTATCGTTCAGGAGCGCAATTGACGCCGGATCAAGGGGGATCTGCGTCCACTGAAAGCTTTACCGAAGCCGTGATTGGAGAATTGTGAGCAGCACTAATGAACATTCGCCTCGAGGAATTCCAGAAGACGTTCCTAGCGAGGGTCAACCAGAAGGACCTATGAGTTTCAGGCTGGAAGAGCTGCGCCCTTGGTGCGTCAGCGCCTACCAAGCAGCAGGAATGTCAGAGGTCGACGCATCGGCGGTCGTCGAAAATCAACTTTGGTCCGACTGCAGAGGAGTTGACACACACGGCTTTCAACGAGTGAGTTGGTATATCAATTGGTTCCGCGACGGCTCAACAGATCCAAAAGCACAATTAAATATTCTTCAAGAGACTCCGGCAGTAGTTGTCGCAGACGGAAACCACGGTCTAGGGCAACTCGTCATAACGCGATTTATGGAACATTTGATAGAGGTGGCCTCATCTAGCGGAATGGTAGCTGGAGTAATCCGCAACTCGAACGACTGGGGATGTGGGGCTAACTATCCGTACAAGGCAGCTGAGGCCGGGTTCGTTTGCTTTGGCACTACGACAAGCGTTCCGAATCTCGCACCCTTTGGCAGCAGGAGAAAATTGTTCGGCAACAATCCCATTGTCTGGACTTTCCCCCGTCGAGAGCATCCACCTATCGTCCTCGACATGGCTATGACGCCAGTAGCGCTTGGTAAAGTGCTCCGGGCTCGTTCAGAGGGAGCAAATATTCCAGAAGCTTGGGGGTTCTTGGATCGAGACGGCAACCCGACAATTGATCCGGACGTAGCGATGAAGGGGATAGTGCCAGCCATCGGCGGCTACAAGGGCATTGGCATGATTACTGCATCAAATATTTTGGCTGGCGTTATGGCTGGATCTGCACATACCGGGGACGTCGCAGTTGGTCGTCGAGGCCAATTTTTTCTACTTATGAACCCCGGAATCTTCCGTGACATTGACGATTATTTTGATGACATCGAAAATATGGTTCAACAAATTCGGTCTGCGGGAGAAGAGGACGCTTTACCGGATCAACGCGTATACCTGCCCGGAGAAATTGAACAAAAAACTATGGACGAGCGGTTAGCCGAGGGCGTTGTCTCTTACCCCGGCTCAGTTGTGCGCTCGTTGCAACAAGTGGGTGAGGACGTTGGAGTCCCATTTGATTGTCAAGAAGTAAATTAATCTTCGGAGGTGTCAGTCTCTCTTCGCGCCCGTTGATGGGCGGGCAAAGGAAGTTCGATCGGAGAGAGAAAGTCCATATCTATTTCGATAACGGATGGGCCCGAACGAGCTAAGGCTCGAGCCAGTGCCGGTTCGAATTGCTCTATTCCTTCTACCCTTTCTGCTTCGACGCCCATGCCCTGAGCAACGGTTACGAAATTAATCTTCGATAGCTCTGTGCCGTGTTTATGACCCAGCACATTTTCCTGAATAATTCGCAATACGTTGTACCCGGAGTCATTGAAAACCAATGCAATAACAGGGATCTGATGTTCAGCGCACGCGGAAAGCTCTCCAATAGACAGTTGAAGGCCTCCATCTCCTTGGACAAGCAGGGCGTGAGACATGCTTCCGATTGCAGCTCCCATGGCAAGCGGCAAACCAGGTCCGATGGCAACCGCAGCCGGTCTAATTGATGTCCGGCTGCGAAGAATTTTCAACAACCGGTTCCCCCATGTGTAGTTCGGTACAGTTGAATCTCTTACGACGGGACATTCCTCTGGAAGAAGCCGTCGAATGACAGAAACAATCTCGCTGTGGTCCGGGCCAATTTCTTCTTTGATTGCTTCCTCATCAGCCTCTTTAATTTTTCTACAGCGCTCAAGAAATTGTTCATCAACGGCCGTTTTGCCCAAACCCTGAAGCAATTCTTGTAAAGCCATTTTCGCGTCAGCGACGATTGGAACTGCTGCGGGATAGTTGCGGCCAATAACACCGGGATCCACATCTATATGGATCAGGTTTTCCGGCATCTGTAAAGTCCAAACTCGCGTAGCGTAGTTTTGGAAGCGGGTACCAATCGCTAACACGACATCTGCTTCTTCAAAAATCTCAGCGGCGGAACGTCTATCGGTCCGAAATCCCAAACTCAAGTCGTGGGCTTCTGAGATGGCACCTCTACCTTCGATGGTGGTTACTACTGGGGCACCCATTCGCTCAGCGAGGTCGGTGAGCTCGCCGCTCGCTCCCGAAATATTTACGCCGCCCCCGGCCCATATCAGAGGCCGCTGAGCATTCTCAAGAAGTGCTAAGGCCTGATTTAGCAAAGCCTTATCAGGCACCAAGCGAGAAATGGTTCTACTTGCAAAAAGATCAATATCGGCGCTTTGGTACTGGAGGTCGATCGGGATTTCTATGGCTCCTGGTTGCGGACGTCCACGCTGGATGTCATCGGCAACCGCCGCCATGTCTCTGCTTATATCTTCGGCGTACCGAACTGAGGAGACGGTTCGACAAAGGTTGCTAAGAAGTTCGGGTTGTTTTTCGTATTCATGCAGAAACCCCTTACCCTTTCCCCGAAAGCGCGACTCAATTTGCCCTGTGACCATCAACAACTTTGATGAAACAAACGCTGCCTCATAGATGCCCGCTACGGCGTTAAGAGCTCCGGGTCCGGTTGAAGTGAGGATTACGCCCAACTCTCCGGTGACCCGGGAGTATGCATCGGCAGCGTGGGCTGCGGCCTGCTCATGGCGGACGTTAATTACTTGGATGTCAGGGTGCAGCGATATCGCGTCATAGATCGGAAGGTTATGGACGCTAACTATTCCGAAGACTTTCGATACTCCGAGTAAAGCAAGGGTCTCGGCGACAGCTTGGCCGCCCGTCATCATGGCCATACTGGCACCGTAGCTCTCGCAGCAAAGCATGTCAGTAAGGAAGTTCGAATAAGCAGAATCAGGCACATAAACTTGGATAGAGCTAGCAAGTTCGCTCCGGACAGATCAGATATTTTCCTTTATGGGACTTCCGCCGAATAGGCTCATGCCCCATATGTCTAATGAGTTAGCAGTTATCGAAGCCCGAATTCGTGATGCGGGTAAGCTTGCGAACGTCAGTGACGACCTCGTTGAATTGATCACTAAGCCAATCAGAGTTCTCGAGATGAGTCTGATTTTGAAGCGCGATGATGGTCAGAGGTCCCTGTTTTCGGCGTGGCGCGCTCACCATTCGGATGTACTCGCAGTAGACGGAATGAAGGGTGGCTTTCGAATAGCACCCGACGTGAACCGCGACGAGACCGTGGCTCTAGCTGCCGGTATGACCATCAAGACTGCGTTAGTGGGGCTTCCACTAGGTGGAGCTAAGGGGGGTATTTGTGCTGACCCCAAACTTTTGAGTGAAAGCGAAATAGATCGGCTAGTCCGGCTGTACGCCAGAGGCCTCAACCCTCACTTAGGCGAAACCGGCAACTTGACCGACATTCCAGCACCGGATTTGAACACGAACCCCCACCACATGGCAATTTTCGCCGATGAAATTTCACGCCTCCGAGGAGGGCTTGTAGCAGGATGCGTAACTGGAAAACCTACTGAACTAGGGGGTTTGCCGGGCCGATTGTCCTCGACAGGTTTTGGAGTATGCGCGTTAGCGGAACTGGCAGCCGGCAGTTTAGACGGCTTACTCGTCGCCCAAGAAGGTTTCGGGAACGTTGGGCGATTCGCTGCAAGGACGGCTCACGAATCCGGCGCTAGATACGTGACTATTTACGACACTGGGCTGGGTGGCTGCTTATATTCCAAAGCGGGAATCGATATTCCCGCCTTACTCGAAATTGTGGATGAACACGGCCCTAGAGCATTCGAATTTTATGCCTCCCAACGCGGAGCCGAGTTCGGAGATTTTTCTTGGAGGGACGAACTTTTAAAGGCTGGCGGAGCAATAGATCTCTTCTTACCTTGCGCAGCATCGCAGACCGTGACTCATGGAGCTGCGGAAAAGATGGTGGCACTTGGTTTGAAATACGTGTCTGAGGGGGCGAACAATCCCACAACTCCTGAAGCTGATCGTGAGTTTCTAGAAAATGGGGTCGTCCTCATTCCTGACGTGTTAGCAAACGCCGGCGGCGTCGCTGGCTCGTATATGGAAATGAGCAAAGCAGCATCCATGTCAATTCCAACTGAACACGAAACACTTGAGGCAGTTCGCGGGATTTTGACCACCGCTTGGGAGCACGTAACCAGCGCTTGCGATGCTTACGGAACTAAAAGTCTCCGACTTGCCGGCGACGCGCTCGCTATTTCCAAGATCGCCGCTGCCCATAAAGTACGCGGATGGTAGCGACGATTGCTTACGTCATTTTCTGATGGCGATATGTAGGCAATGCCTATGAGTTCGCTATTCGCTATTGCCTCCGCACACAATCAACAGGCAGCGCTCACCATCAGTGATCTTTAACCTCCCACTACGGATAGCCGCATATCCGGCCGCCGCAGCAGGTTCGGCGACGACGTCAAACTCATGGAGCAAGGCGGACTGAGCTGCGAGGACATCTGCATCGCTAACTACAGAACTTTCGGCGTTAACACTGCGGAGGGCGTTCCAGCCCAGATGACCCAAACGCCTAGCGCCCAAGGAATCGGCAGCTACACCTGAGACTTCTACATCAGTGAGTTTTCCCATCGCGAGTGAGTTAGCAAAAGTTGCTGTGCCTTTGGTTTCGACAACTACTATCCGTTTTTTCGCTCCCCACCATGTGGCCAAGCCTCCTGACAAACCACCACCACCGCAGGCCACAACGACGGTAGAGAACTCACTCAATTGTCTATCAACTTCCATAGCGAGGGTTCCAGCGCCCGCTATGACTTCGTGCTGATCGTAAGCATGTATTTCGACGCACTGGTGCTCTCTTCCAAACTCTTCCGCAGCTTCGAAGGTTTCTTGGTATTCAGACCCGGCGATATGAACGTTGGCTCCATAGCTTTCAAGTCTCTTGAGTTTCGTACTTGAGATTATTGAGGGAACAAAGATATTGGATTCATAACCGAGTCTCTGTGAGGCCCATGCAACGGCTGCGCCATGGTTTCCCCCTGAGGCAGCCAGAACACCATCGGGCCCGACCGCCGAACACAACAATGCGTTCATAGCTCCCCTCGCCTTGAAGGAACCACTGTGTTGATTATTTTCCAGCTTGAGAGTTAGGTTCGGAGAGATGTCTTGAACGTCTGTTTCGGCGACTAGGCCTATCAGTCGTGCCCTTGCACGCTCTATTTCAGTGGTGTCTAACTTCACTCCTCTGGCCATTGATCGTTCGCTAAGAATTCTTTAATTCGGTCGACCTGTTCGCTCCTGTCGTACACCCCGTATAAAGCATGTTTCATTCTCACCGGGTCTCCGAAAAAGAAACGTTCGTAGAGGGCTTGACGGCCACCGAATCCAGAAATGGTCATGTCCCATGCGAGACGGAAGAGCCTGAGACGTTCCTCTGCTGACCCGTTCTTTCCCTGCAGATACTTAGAAATATCAGCACTGCGTTCACCTTCCCAATCTGACTCACTTGGAATCATTATTAGGCCACTCGAAGAGCACATTTGGAGAACTTCGACGAGTCTTTTGTGAACGGCTGGATAGTAGTTCCTAGCAGCATCAAGAGGTCGTCTGGCGGGAGTCATAACGCCGTATTCGTTCATGCAGGCTTCTTCCTCCGACGCGAGTTTTAAAGCCTTCATGATTTCCAAGGTGATAATTACCTCCGCGACCATTTCTTGAACGTGTGGGTATTGCCCCGTGCCAATCATGTCGACGATTGTTTGAAGCGTTCCCAGAATTGCTTCGGTCTTCGCGATCTTAAGGTTTACAACTTGATGGGCCATGTGTAACACAGCACCCGTTTTCGCATAGGCCTGATTAGCTCGATCAATATCCTTTATGAGGAAAACCCTGTCCCACGGGACTTCAACATCGTCAAAAATGACCATTGCGTCAAGTTCATCAAAGCGTGAACCTAAAGGATGATCAGCGTGACTGCGCCCTTGATCTAGAGGCTCACGGCATTGAAAACGTAGACCCGGGGTGTCGTTGGGAACTGAGAAGCCCAGTGCATAGGGACGCATTTCAGCGCCGCCTTGAATCACGGTAGAAGGAAAGATAAGTATCTCATCCGAAATCGGCAAAGTAGCTAACATCCGAGCACCACGAACCAATATTCCTTCGGTGGTTTCCTCAACCAAGCCCAGCGCTATGTAGGGATCATCCAGTTCGTTGGCCTGCTTTGATTTATCAACCTGCGGATTGGTCAAAGCGTGAGTAAGTGCAAGATCATTTTCACGCACGTATTCAAAATAGGACCGTATGTTTTCACCAAATCGTTGATCAACTTCGGCGAAATAATCTCCCGCCATTCCTGCCGCCATGACATTTACGTTCATGTAGTCAGGCGTTCGGCCCATGTGCCCTAACGTTGCGTCAGCCCATACCTTGTGCATCTTCGACCTAAGCTGCAAATCTTCTTTAGTCTGAGGCACCACAAAACTGCGACCTACCGGATCA
Organism: Candidatus Neomicrothrix sp. UBA7388; assembly: GCA_002470695.1. Classification (GTDB taxonomy): domain Bacteria; phylum Actinomycetota; class Acidimicrobiia; order Acidimicrobiales; family Poriferisodalaceae; genus UBA7388. The sequence continues at coordinate 3,063 of DKNM01000019.1, read as the reverse complement.
CCCGTTGATGGGGACGCGAAAGTCATTACCTCGCTCAAGTCATCGTCGTATTGAAGGTCATATAAGGCAGCAAGCGATCGAACTGCATTCTTGGTTTTTGGGTGATGCGTTGGATCTTCAACGAGTTCACCGCCAATCCATAAGTTTGGGGGCTGACTCTGCAAACGATCTATGAATTCTTTACCGGTTCTCGCAGGCATGACTCCCCATTTAATGTAACGATTTTTGTTCTATATTCGGATAAATCGTCCTTATATAGGTTAGCCTCTCATGCCAATGTCCGCCAAGACCACCCCTGACTCGAGTCGCTCGCAGACTCTCGATCGCGGCCTATCCATACTGGAATTCATTGCCTCCACTGACGAAGCTCCTTCCATTGACCAAGTCTCCGAACATCTTGGACTTGGCCGCTCGGTGACATATCGGATTATTCGCACCCTAGAGGACCACCGATTAGTAGTAAGAGACGCCAATGGAAAGCTAGGCGGGGGTAACCAACTACTAGCGTTGGCGGCTAACGTCAGGAGCGACCTCCGAGCTTCGGCTATGCCGGCCTTGTCTCAGCTCGCGAATACACTTGAGATGACCTCATTTCTGGTCGTCCCAGATGCCGATGAGGTAGTCACGATAGAGGTCGTAGAGCCAAGCCGAACGGCAGCCCATATCGCATATAGGCCGGGAACCAGGCATCCTCGCACAAAGGGAGCTCCCGGAATTGCCCTACTCGCCGCTGACCCTAAGGTAAGCAGCGCTCGTAGCGCCGTAAAGGCAGCGAGGAAAGTTGGCTGGGCTTATTCAGAGAGCGAAGTTATACAAGGAATGGCATCGGTAGCAGCCCCTGTAACGACCCAGCCAGGCGAGCCTGTGGCAGCCATCGCGGTGGTTCATCTTGCGGCGAATTTCGACGCTCAAACGGTCGCTCCAGCAGTACTGCATGCGGCACGATCTCTTGAGAACAAGCTTTCATCATCCAGAACTTAAGTCTGATGAACAAGGGGGAAGACGTTGTCGTCATCTGGGTATTGTCCGCTTACGGCCGTAGTCAAATCGTCCGTGACTGTGGGGTCACTGCCTGGATGCGGGTACCAAGTAACGTCATCGCCTAGCCATCTAGTCGACAACGCCGTTCGCCGTCTCGATCCCGAGTTTCCCGGCGCTCCATGGAGTATCCACGCAGAAAAGAAGATGACGTCACCAGGACCAACATCAAAACCGAGAATTTCATAGTCATCTCGCGAGTTTGCAATATCAGGCGCAGGTTCGCCTTCAAAGTCGTTGGTCCAATTCTTCGAACCGTCAAATGCCTCCGGAGCGAAGTAAGAGCCCCAGTTGTGAGAGCCTCGAACGAATTCCAACGAACTCTCTGCGACAGTCACTTCAGATACCGAAACCCAGGCCGAGCAAATCTGCTTTCCTAAAAACGGCCAGTAAGGGACGTCTTGATGCCAAGGCGTTGGCGCGTCCGTTCTAGGCTCCTTAACCAAAAGATGATCGAAGTAAAGGCGCGCACTTGAAGAATCCATCAGTGCTGCAGCGATTTGTGCCACGCCAGACTCGTAGATGTATCTGTTGACCACGGCATCTGTTTTCCATCGATACCTACTCGTGAACAGCCTGTTCGTAGCAGAACCCGGATTCGTGTCTGTAACCCATTCGCCGGGATTGTCCAATTCTCTTTGGGCCATACCAGCTATGTCGCTCAGCATCGTTTCCGGCACGACACCGGTGACTTTCACGACCCCGTCAGCCACATAGGCAGCTTTTACTTCCTGTGTCACCTTTGGGTGAGAAGCTGATTTCACCAAGATCTCCGTTCAAGAACCTAGCCACACCTTAATTTCGCAGACAGACCACCATGCAAATTGATTGACCTGGAAACTAGGTTTACCAACTGACGCTCACTAGAGATGGGAACTTAACCATGAAGGTCGGCTTTATAGGTCTCGGGAATGTTGGAGCAAGCTTGGCTGGAAACATTCTTAGAAATGGTTTTGAACTCATTGTTAGAGATCTTGATTCGTCAGTGACAGAACAATTTCGTCTAATGGGGGCTTCAGTTGCCGACTCTCCTAGGAAAGTTGCCGAGTTCGCTGATGTCATAGTTACCTGCTTGCCGAACCCTGAAGCGAGCGCTTCGGTTATGGAGGGCGAGGACGGTGTGCTCGGTGGGTTGCGAGAGGGTCACATTTGGATAGAAATGAGCACTACGGACAAAAGAGAGATTCGTCGGTTGGCAGAGCTAGTGGAAGCTGCAGGAGGCTCAGCGGCTGACTGTCCAGTTTCGGGCGGCTGCCATCGCGCCGCAACAGGCAACATTGCTATTTTCGCCGGTTGTAACCGCAAGGTGTTCGATGAGATCTTTCCGCTCTTAAGCGTGGTGGGAGGTGAAATACTTCACACCGGTGAGTTGGGATCGGCATCGGTGCTGAAAGTCATCACTAATTTTTTAGCAACAGCCAACCTCGTCGCTCTTTGTGAAGCATTGGCAACCACCCAAGCTTCCGGCGTAGATCTTGGGCTCGCTTACGAGGCGATTCGCATAAGTTCCGGTAACTCATTCGTCCACGAAACTGAGAGCCAAGTAATCCTCAATGGAAGTCGAGATATCAACTTCACGATGGACCTTGTACTCAAGGACATATCTTTGTTCCACGAGATCGCTGATCAGCTCAATGTAGTGCTGGAAGTGTCACCACTTCTTATAGATATTTTCCAAGACGCCCAAAAGCGATATGGCCCGAAAGAGTGGTCACCAAACGTTATTCGTCGCCTCGAAGACAGAACGGGTCTAGACATCACTTTCCCTGGTTTCCCGGCCCAAATTTTCGACAATGAACCGAGTTCACTCGGCAAAGAGGTGACGGTATCCCGCAAGTAAGTTGATCACCTTGAGGCGTCAGCACTCTACGCTGTAGTTATGTCGAACAGATTGTCCGATGCCGCTATCCAGCTCCTGCCAGAAGAAACCGAAGCGCCAAAATGTTCGTCTTATAATCGAAGCATTGCGGCGGACCCTTGCGGCACAGCGTTGTTTGTTGATGCCTTAGTACTAATCGCTGTTCC
>DKNM01000085.1 GCA_002470695.1 Candidatus Neomicrothrix sp. UBA7388 | reverse complement strand
AACACCACCCCGACTTCGGTTTACCGGGGTGCCGGACGACCGCAAGTCACTTACATCGTGGAACGCTTAATGGATCTGGCTGCTGCTGCTATCGGACTTGATCGCGCAGAAATTCGACGACGCAACCTCATTAGTGCCGCCCAACTGCCCTACCAGACGAGGCTCGGACTTACCTACGACAGTGGCACGTTCAGCGATAACTTCGAAACAGCGCTTCGCCTTATCGACTGGGACGGCTTCGAAGCTCGTAAGCGTGAAGCAGAACATCGAGGCAAGCTAGCTGGTATCGGGGTAGCCAATTACCTCGAGTCGCCCGGCGCGGCAGCCTACGAACGCACCGATGTCACAGTGGGCGTTGATGGAATGGTTCGCGCGGTGATAGGCACCCAAGCCTCGGGGCAGGGCCACCAAACTAGCTTCGCTCAGGTGGTTGCCGAGGTGCTGGACGTGTCCATGGAGTCGGTGTCCATCGAGTTCGGTGATTCCGACCGCATAGCAGCTGGCTCGGGTTCGCATGCCGATCGGTCTATGCGATTGGGTGGAACGATCTTGATGCAGGCCTGTGAGGATATTCTCAGGCAATTCCGTCTCCGAGCAGCAGACAATCTCGGCGTCGATGGGCTTGAGGTCACCCTGGTGAATGGTCGGTGCGTCGCCGCCGATGGGCGGGAAGTCAGCCTGTTTGAAGTAGCGGCCGAAGTGCCTCTCACCGCAACCGCTGAGATCTCCACCCGGCTCCATGCGCACCCCAATGGCGTAGCGGCGTGCGAGGTGGAGATCGACCCTGAGACTGGTGCCCTAGAGGTGACGCGCTATCTCAGCGTCGATGACGTTGGACGGGTTATTAACCCGATGATTGTTGAGGGCCAACTCCACGGCGGGGCAGTTCAGGGCATTGGAGAGGCACTCTTAGAGGAGATTGTGTACGACGGCGACACTGGTCAACTTCTTACAGGGTCTTTCCTTGATTACTGGATTCCTAGCACGATGGAAACGCCGCGACTCGAAAGCCATATCGAGGAATGTGCTGCTGGTAGTAATCCGCTCGGCATTAAAGGAGCGGGCGAAGCTGGCATTACGCCGGCGGGGGCGGTAATCGTCAGTGCCGCTGTCAATGCTCTAGAAGCATTCGGCGTTGAACACATCGACACGCCGCTGTCACCGGAGCGTATATGGAATGCCATGAACCAAAGGGAGCCCGATGTGTTGGCCTAGGCCTGGCAGGGCTGGGTGTGGACGATCGCCGAAAGTCGGCTGCGGCTAAGAGGCGACAATTAAACGGGTTATCTCAAAAAGGTCGGTAATAGACTCCAGTGTGGAGGATATTGCGATGCTGTGAGTATTGACTGCTGTTGTTGCTGGATGGTCATCCAGGCGCCTGGCGAAGAAAAAGCCCAAGGCCGTGCCGCCTAAAAAAACTCTGCCACTTGTGGATAAGTCTAAGTCGGCCTAAGGCGCCTTAAATCTTTCTTGAAACAGTGCAGAGCGCCCCTCAAATCCAGAGGGGCGCTCTTTGTACTGTCGGGGTTAGCCGCCTAGCGGTAAAGAGCAGCTAGCTCGGCGATAGTGAAGCCGATTATGCCAACCACGAAAACCGCGCGGAAGAACATGAACGGGGCTTTTGCATACAGCTTCCCCATTTCGCTTTGAGCGATATCGTCGTCCATATCCTTTGCTCCAGCTGCCACGTCGGCGATAGCGCCATCCATGAATAACAGCCACCAAAAGTTCGCTATCACCACGATCACCGTTGTTTGCCACTGCATGCTTTCGAGGTGTTCATGACCGAAAGTAAGCAAGGTAAGAATGCCAAACGTGAAGGCAATATAGGTTGGAAAGATTGCTCGGATATCTGACGTTCTCAGTCTGATCCACTCAGTCCATGTTTGTGTGTCCACCGTTATTTCCTTTTCTCTAGGGAAGGTTTCAGAGTAGAGCAATTAGGAAAATAAGTGAATGAGGGCGGCCATCGGGGGCCACCGCCATTAAGCCAGCCATGCGGGGGACGCATGACTAGCAAAGGCTTTTTCCCAATAGCCGCCGCTCTTCACGAGAAATCATATAGTAATGAGAATCATTCTTATTTAAATTCTCGAGAAAATTTCAAACCCGCTCTCTTAAGTTCCGAAATCGAAGTCAGCCCGTTTTTGAATTAAATTGTCGAATTAACAAGGAGCTTGCGTGCACGCTGTGGCCGCAGGGGAGGAAGATGATGGCCGGTAAAGTCGTGCGTTCCCATGCAATAGAAGAAGCCCACGCTCATCCAGAGATGATCCGATCGGGTGCCTTTTCCCCTGCGGTTAAGGCGGGCCCATTTTTGTATGTTTCTGGTTGCATAGCTGGCGATGTGTCGAAAGACATGACTGGTCAAGCTGAGGAAGAGTTTGAATTCATAAAAGTGGTGCTCGGTGAAGCAGGCTTCGAGCTAGCAGATGTGGTCAAGTTGCAAGCGTTTCTTACTGACACAGCCGACTATCCGGCATACAGCAAAGTGCGCAAAAACTACTTTCCAGATGAACCGCCTGCTAGCACGGCAGTCATAACAAAGTTGTTGGTCCCAGGTGCGCTGCTGGAAATCGATGTTGTCGCTTATAGGGAAGACGCCTAGAAAACCTTGCTATTTGGCTTTAGTCAATCGAAGTCAAATGTGCGGGCGGAGTGCGGGTATGCCACTCAGTTATCTGCTGGTAGTGATGTCCCAAGCGGAGAACAACATCATCTGCAAATGGTTTCCCAACGATTTGCATGCCGCACGGAAGACCATCTTGGTCGAATCCCATAGGGACTGACAAGGCCGGGAAGCCCGTTGAATTCCAAGGGGGAGTGTGCATTGCGGATAAAGAGGTTGCTTCGCGGTTTGCCCCTACAAAGGGCGTAGCTGCGTAACCGGTGGTTGGGCTGACTAAAACATCCACTCTCTCCTTCTGCAGCTGTTCTAGTAGACGACCGCGGGCTATCTCCCTTACCCGTTCAATTTGCACGAGATCGCCAGCTGAGATCAGTGCTCCCTTTGCGATCGTCAAGCGCGTGGGACGCCCATAGTCGAGCCAACGCTGTTGTAGCTGCTTGCGATGCCATGAGAAAGCCTCCGCCTGAAGAGCCAAAAAGGCTCCATCGTGTAACTCGTCGTAGAGCGGAACACGGAATGAAACGACCTCCATCCCAAGAGACTTCAGTGCGGTGATCGCGTCATCAAGAACAGCAAGCATTTGCTCCGAGCTGGCCTCAAGTACAGATTCATTTTCGATTACACCGATCCGCAGCCCCTCCAGATCATGTTCAACGGCTTCAACAAAGTCGACGCTCGGTCGCGGCACCGTGGTCCGATCCGAACTGTGATATCCCGCCATCACGTTCAACATTGCTGCGCAATCCCAAACCGATGTGGCCATCGGACCTATGTGGTCATAGCTGAGCCCTAGAGGCACGCACCCGCTTTTGGGGACCAACCCAAACGTTTGTTTGAAACCGGTAATCCCGCAATATGCGGCCGGTAGGCGGACACTTCCGCCGGTATCGGTACCTAATCCTCCCAAGATCTGACCAGAAGAGATGCCGTTAGCGGTCCCCGAACTTGAACCGCCAGTCCAGCGATCCGTGTTCCAAGGGTTACGAGGAATTGGAAACGGTTTGTCGAAATCAGGAAATCCGATCGCGTACTCCATCGTCGTTGTCTTCCCAGTGAAAACGGCACCAGCGTCGCGTAAACGACTAATTAATGGCCCATCACCACTTTCTCCCCAGGCAGGATCTTGAGCAACTGATTGAGCCGATGTCGGTCCTTCGTCTGTAGAGATGATGTCTTTAACACCCAAAGGGATCCCGTGCAGCGGTCCACGATCAATGCCCGCTCGCAATTCTTGGTCCGCTTTGTCAGCTGCCTCTAACGCAGAAATATCAAAGCGCTTAATGTAAGTACCCAGAATGGGATCTAGCTTGTCTGACGCTTTAAGGACGTCCTCCACGATTCGTCGGCTCGTCGTCTCGCCTCTCCGTAACTGGTCAGCGACGTCTCTAATTGATAGTTGCGTCATGATTAGTAACTGGGATCCGCTCGAAACACCGACGCTGTTACCTCATCGTTGGTGTCAACTTCATAAAACCGATCTACTTTTCTTCGTAGGGCCGGTAACTGCTTCGCTAGCGACGCAAGATCGTGATCAGGCGCCGTGATTCCCTCAAGCTCCAACAGAGCTTTAACTTGTGAAAATGAGTCGGAACTCGTGGTCGGTGATTCATCCGTCATCTCCCCAGAGTAAGCGCGCACCTTTGGTTAGGCGCACAAAGCAGCCGGGAAGAGGGCAGAAGGTTTTTGATATGGCAGCAAGCCAGCCTGAAAAGTTGCCGGTTCGCGGTCTGGTTGACCGGCGGATCTCACTGACCCACGAATTATGGGGTACCCGACGATGTCGCCAATAGCGTTCTCGAGAGCACCTGAAATGCTTTTGAGAGCGCCGCAATTGTATGAATGACACGACCAAGCCGACGATTTGGATCTTCGGTGATCAACTAAATCAAAATATCGCTTCGTTGGAGGGGCGCTCACCGGAAGACTGCCGGGTTTTGCTGGTCGAGAGTCAGCAAAAAATTTTCTCGAAACCCTGGCACGCTCAACGTCAGCATCTCATCGTGTCAGCTATGTCACATTTCGCTGAAGAGTTGAGAGCGGAAGGCTACGAAGTCGACTATCGGCACGCTGCCTCAATGAGAGCAGGCCTAGAAATCCATAGGGAAGAAACTTCTGTAACCGAAGTTGTCGCGATGGAACCCAACAGCTGGACGGCGAGCCAGCTGCTGGAAGATCTCGGCGTCCAAC
>DKNM01000125.1:9532-15746 GCA_002470695.1 Candidatus Neomicrothrix sp. UBA7388 | reverse complement strand
GGTAAGAGCTACGGATTCGTTAAAGTCGAAGCGAGCGGCTAACCGCGGATGCTCATAGTCGTGCCTTAAGTGGACCGCCTCCATATTCGCTGTTGCCATTTCACTTGATGATCCCCAACCAGCCATTTCGTTGTGGCACAGTTCGGGGAGCACATTAGAAAATGCTGGAATTTTCGCGTTTTCGTTGATTTGGTTTTTTAGTCTCGTTGCTGCAACTTGACCCAGGTCACCTCCGCCATAAATGAGCGGGGTCTTGTTTCCTATCTTCTGTGCTACTGAACGGTAGGTATCTAACCCGTCACGAATTGAGTTGCAGCGTTCGCGAACAGTTTGCAAAAGGCCTTGTACCTCAGTCTCAACGTCTGGAATTAACCCAATTAAGTCCATTGCAACCAATACGGGTAAGGACATAGCGGCGACTGCGCAACGTGGCATCGGAATCAAAGAATCCACCAAGTGAATTGACCCGTCCCAATTTTCGGCTGCGCCTTGCAGCTTTCCCCCACAGGTAACGGCCATTATTTGGGCGCCTCTTTCGCTCGCTGCGCCCGCAGCTTCAAGAGTTTCTTCCGTATCACCGCTGAAAGATGCAGCCACAACAAACGTTCGAGAACTAACAAAGGTCGGACATTCGTAACCTTTGGAGACAATAATTGGGATGCGCGTAAGCGGAGTCGCTATGGCCTTCACAATGTCGCCAGCTATTCCTGATCCGCCCATTCCCAAGATCACAACTTGATCGACTTTCGCCGCATCAGGTAGTCCTGAAATTTTTTTCGATTCATCAAAAGATCGCTCTATCTGACGCGGCAGATCCAGCAGCGCCTTTCCCATACCCAGCGAGTCAATTGGACTTTGCACATCAACCCTCTGAAGTCTTGGGACCCGTTTCTTCGCCAGATTTAGCATCAAGACGCTGCCGCTCATCATCATCCAACGCCTGCGCCTCTGAAATAAGAAGAACTGGAATTCCATCCTGAATTGGATAGGTCCTTCCGAGTCGAGGGTTGTATAGCAAATCTTCATCCCGGAAGTATCGGAGTGGACCCTTATCGTCAGGGCATGCAAGGATCTCTAGTAAACCTGGATCAAGAGCCATAATGTCTTCTCCCGCTTCTTTCACTTCACCTAAAACATGAGCTATTGCTTAGGGTACGGCAGCATTCACGTAATTAAGGACAAAATATCAGCCACCCGCAAAGCTACTTCTTCTTCGCTCGAGCACTCTACGTTTAGCCGGACCAAAGGCTCTGTATTCGAGGGCCTCAAATTAAACCACCAATCGCCGCAGTCCACTGTTAGGCCATCAAGAAAGTCCTGCGAATGAGCATCGTAAGCATCCGCCACCGCTCTCAACGCGGATTCGGGGTCCCTGACAGCCGTATTAATCTCGCCAGAGCTTGCATAACGGTCAAAGGGCGCCATTAACTCAGACAACGGACGCTCGTCTTGGGAAAGCTGCTCAAGAACAATAAGTGCGGCTATCAAACCCGAATCGGCCCCAAAATTCCGAGCGAAGTAGTAATGCCCGCTGTGCTCTCCACCAAACATCGCTCCAGTCTCCGCCATGATCGCTTTTATGTAGCTATGCCCAACCCTGGTTCGAATAGGAGATCCACCGAACTCACTAATAGCTTCAGCGGTAGACCGGGAACAGATCAAATTATGTAGTACCGGTCCGGGCCCTTCGCGTTGCAGAATCGCTGACGCAACTAGAGCTGTAGTAAGCGAACCATTTACTGGATTTGACAACTCATCAACCAAGAAAACCCTGTCTGCGTCGCCGTCGAACGCGAGACCGATATCCGCCCGAGTTTCTCGAACTCGGCGTTGGAGGTCGATCAAATTCTCCGGTTGTAACGGATCAGCAGGATGGTTCGGGAAATTTCCATCAAGCTCTTGGTAGAGCACCTCGAGATCAAATGGCAGAGTTTCAAAAACCGCCGGCACAACTAAACCACCCATTCCGTTGGCCGTGTCGACAACAACCTTCAATTTTTTCAGTGACGGAATATCGATAAAGGAGTGCACATGTTTGACAAATAATTCAAGTTGATCGGAGCGCTCGACGACACCTCGATTGGGTGAGACGCTCGCCGGCCTGCTTGCCAGTTCACGGATTTCGCCCAGACCTGAGTCAGCCCCAATTGCTCGCGCTCCGGCAAGACAGAACTTCATGCCGTTGTAGGACGCAGGGTTATGCGAAGCGGTCAACATCACCGCGGGGAGATTCAGGCTGCCGGAAGCAAAGTACACGAGATCGGTAGATGCAAGACCGACATCGACGACGTCAACTCCCTGGGAAGTAACACCTTCGCTAAAAGCAGATGCAAGCATTTCACCTGAAGTTCGCATATCTCGACCGATCAGAATTTGCTGCGACTGCGCAAAATTCGCAAACGCCGCGCCCAGCGCAACCGCCACAGAAGCGTCAAGTTCATCAGGCGTCAAACCCCTAATGTCATATGCCTTGAAAACAGCTGCTAGGCGATCCGGATTAACCGGTGGTATGCCGATTGAAGAACTCATCGCACCTAGGAGATTAACCAGACCTTGGAGCTTTGAGGTTGTATGCACCCATAATCGCCCACCAACGAACCCGAACTAAATCCCACAACATCCGCGCAGCTTGAGGAATGAACCTCACACTGCTTTGCTCGACATGCCTCAGAGTCACTGGAGTCTCAGCAACAACTAGACCCATCTTTCGGGCTAAAAAAAGCAGTTCAACATCGAAAGCGAAACCGTCGATTTTGGCTTTGCCAAAAATTTGGCGGGCAGCTTCCGGCGTAAAGCCTTTGAGACCGCATTGAGTGTCAAGAAATGGATTCGGAACAATTAAGCGTGTCAGTCGATTGAACACCCAGCTGCCGCAATCACGAATCCACCCCGCTGTTGGGGTATTTGCACTCGCAAAATGCCGCCTGCTTCCCACAGCAATGTCAGCATCACCGGCAAGCAACTCGACGATATTGAGTATCTGCACAGGCTCGTAAGCTAAATCAACGTCGGTGAACACCAAATATTCGCCTGTGGCTGATCGTAAACCTTCGCGAACGGCGGCGCCCTTTCCCTGGTTCTCATCAAGGCGTATGACCTGATCGGCGCCAGCTTCACGAGCGACGATCGTGGTGTCGTCTGATGACCCATCGTCGACGACGATAATTTCTACATCCCTACCCATTAGATCGCTCCGAACCTTCGGAACAGCCTCCGCCACTAACACCGCAGACTCATATGCCGGCAAAACAACGGATATTCGGTCTCTATTCACGCGCTTATCTTCCTGCGCTCAAATCGACTCCTGTAAACCAAACCGCCTACCGCGCTTAAAGTAAGAAACCACCCAAAATATTCGACCCAAGTAGCCCCAAACTCCAGGTGAACCCGTTGTTCGGTTGGAATAACGACCATCCAATTTGGAGTAGCCCTATATGGACCTTCCGCTCCCGATACAGACCAGTTCGGAAAATAGGAAGTCTTTACGAGAACAGGCACACCCGGCCGGTCGACCGAGAAGCTAATCCCATCTTGGCTCTCCTCGATTTCTGAGATGACTACTGGGGGTAGCGGCTCCAACGTGGAGTCAGAATATTTTGTCTGCCCCAAGAAAGGAGACGTCGTGATACTCACCCTAGGCCACTCTTCGGGACCATCGCCCGTGACAACAATCTCAGCTCTGGTTTCATCGGTAAACCAAGCGACAGCAGGCTTCGTCCAACCATTTACGCCGTGATTACCGGCAGTTGACACGTTGGGCACATACTTCAGTCCTTCAACTAGTTCAGACCCCGCTACCCGGTAGACATGCCAAGGTTCAGAAACCGCCAAGAGTTCGACAACATCGGGATGCGCTTGAGCTTGCTCCTTCGCTTCTTCGCTGAACGCTATGTAGTAGCGGACACCTGACATTTGCAAATGCCGAAGCCCAGCTTCCAGGTCTAGACCTCGATAATCCAACCCTCTCATAGGTCTTGAGGGGTTGAGTGATAATTCTGACTGCATCAGAAAGTGGAACGGAACAGTGGCAGAGGATTCAAAGTACAAACCTTCCATTGATCCGATGCAGCCTTCTGTCCAATAGGGCAAAAGCATTGGCGCCATGGGCGTGCCATACGAACCAAGTTCTTGCTTGTCGTATTCCCAGAGTGATCGACCGCAACCGTAATCTTTTCCTACTTGGTTCATGGTCGCAATAAGACTTCGGTATCTCGGGTACCCGTCTCGTGACTCGTAGCCACCAAAATTCCAGGCGGCCCAACCTGACACAAAGTTCGCGTCCTCAGCACTGACTGTGAACGGCCCCCAGCGAAAAGAACCTTTACTGTCATAAGACCCACCCGGAGCAATGCCAAGATGAACAGCTACAAAAGCTGATGCTGCTAAAACAATCAAGATGGGTGATAGCAAAAGAGCGAACCGTTGACGTCGCGCTAAATAATTACGATTCGCCCTTGAGCCGGAAGAGAACAGTCCTTCTATCAAGAACCACACTCCGACTGCGGCAAGTAAATATAGAGACAGATACCAAAATGGCAGCAGACGAGCGTTCCACAGTCGATGCTGGGGCCATAAAACAAAAGCACAACCAGATGCAACTGCCATCACTGTTAGAGCAATCGACGGTTGATGCCACTTGATGGCCCCTACCACAACAGCTACGGCTGCGAGGACGAGGATCCAAGTAATCGGCATCTTTGCGCTATCACCGGGTAACCGCTCCGGGAAAAAAAGATTGTTAACAACCTCGTCAAGCCTCTCCCAGCCCATGTCATTGAGATAGCGGTGCCGGAGTAGAAAAGGCACCGTCCAAAAAGCCGAGAAGGCAGCGGCCCACAAGCCCATCAACACTGCCTTTACGGAAACCTTCAGGTCGACGAGCAGAAGGCAAAGGACCGGTAACAGGCAAAACACAAACCTGATTTCGCTTACAGAACTCGCAATAAAGGCTACTGCAGGTGCCAACAACCCCAGAGAAAGCATTACAAACGTTGGCTTACTCCCGATCTTTTTCGGCAAAGAGTGTATCGATCGAGCAAGTATCAAAACCACGGTTGCCGAAACGGAGAACAACAGTGTGATTGGGTGGCAGAGAGCAACAATTGCTAGTGCGACCGCGGCACGGGCCGTGAATCTCCCCATATGAAGGCATTGATTTACCAGGCCGAGATATATGAGAGCCACAGCAAGCCCTATGGAGAATGCAAATTCCCCAGCAAGCATCGAAGCAATATTTCCCCCGTAAATAGTGAAATTTGAGTCAAAGACAAAGAGGAGCGCCCCTATAGCCATTAAAGCCGGCAGCGGTTCTTTCCAGTTTGAAAGCCGGGCCATTTTCCATGCAGCGAGCGGCATGAAGCACACCCCTGAAATTGCCACCAATTTGAACGCCACCCCGTAGGGGACAAGAAGGTCTAAAAAAACAATCATGAGATATGGCAAAACCATGTAGAAGTGCATTGCAGGGAAACCTGCGTACCAATCAGAAGTCCATCCCCGAAGTTGGAGCGAAGGCAGCAACTCGTCTCTCAAGAATGCGGGACCCCAAACATGGGCACCCATGTCTCCCCCGGTAGGTGTGGTGTTGAGGAAAATTTCTTTCGGCCCCAAAGCCCAGAAAACGGTTGCGACAGAAAACAAAGCGACTAATACGGAAATCCACTCTTTGGGTCCGTAAGCTAGACGAGTTATTCGAAGCCTGATGAAGCCTCTTTGTTTGTTACTTGGTTTTCCGATGGCGACCATTCAACTCCATGTTGGCATCGAACATGAGTGAATATCATTAGCGGACGGTTAATAACTAGCTGTTCTGGGGCCCTTTTACACGCCGGAATCTATTCATAGGTCGCATAGGAAGTCTCGGTAGCTTTATTCCATCGCCGTTCTTCCCGAACATCCTCACACGCCCATCCTTGCGGCGGCCGAAACCTATTTGCGTGGTCCGCGCACAATTCAAGCAAATTAGCATCGCGAACCCGGTCGAGCGTTCGAAGTTCTACAAGGCGCGCGTCATAGTCAAATAACAGCAATACTTCCGCGTCTTTGGCGCAAAGCGGACGGCTACACAACCTGGGGCGAGAATCAGTCACATAGCCGAAGATACCGAACATAACCTTCTTGGATGGTGACCTAAAGATCATCTGAGAGCCAGCAGGTGATTACCAGCTAGACGCCTCTAACATGGTTGTATGGCGACCGATCCAAAGGAACCCGA
>DKNM01000125.1:0-9189 GCA_002470695.1 Candidatus Neomicrothrix sp. UBA7388 | reverse complement strand
CCAAAGGAACCCGATCCACAAAATGGCGAACGTCGTCGCGAAGGTTGGCCTAGATGGTCTATTTGGATGCTGGTCGCATTAGTGCTGGCTTCGGTCGTAGTTCCAGGTCTACTGAATAGAGATGGCGGCACCGAAATCGATTACAGCGGCTTCGTCGACATGGTTGCCGATGGCCAGATTAATTCCGTCATAGTTACCAATGAGACCGGGTCAATTAAGGCCGAAGCGATAGATGGCAGCACCTACTCCACCAAGGGCCCCATCGAACTGCCCGAATCGGACCTAGAACTACTGCGAGATCGCAATATCGATGTCGAGTTCCGCGCCAAGAGCTCTAACCCCTTCCTGAGCATTCTTCCCCTTCTACTCCCATTTGTCTTAATTATCGGCCTTTTCTGGTGGATGCAGCGCAGGGCGCAGGGGCAGATGAGCGGAATTATGTCGATCGGGCGCAGTAAGGCCAAGACGTACACCACCGAACGACCCGACACCGGATTTGACGACATCGCCGGGTACAAGGGGGTCAAGCAAGAGATCACTGAAGTTGTCGATTTTCTGAAAGCGCCCGAACGCTTTGCCGCAGTGGGAGCTCGCATACCTAAGGGCGTGCTTCTCGTTGGACCCCCAGGAACGGGCAAGACTCTAATTGCGAGGGCGGTTGCCGGGGAAGCTGGGGTTCCGTTCTTATCGGTGACCGGGTCCGACTTTATGGAAATGTTTGTGGGAGTAGGGGCAAGTCGAGTTCGAGACCTTTTCCAAACCGCCCGAAAGTTGGGTAGCGCCATCATCTTCATCGACGAGATCGACTCCATAGGTCGCAAGCGTGGGGCAGGCCTGGGCGGCGGCCACGACGAGAGAGAGCAAACTCTAAATCAAATGCTTGCCGAGATGGATGGCTTTGAAGCCACCGAAGGCATAGTGATGATGGCAGCAACAAACCGCCCTGACATTTTGGATCCTGCTCTTCTTAGACCGGGCCGTTTTGATCGCCAAGTGGTGGTTCCCCTGCCCGAATACGAGGAACGTTTAGCAATCCTAGGGGTGCACGTTAAAGGCAAAAAGTTCGACGAAAATATAGACCTAGAAATCGTCGCTAAA
Source organism: Candidatus Neomicrothrix sp. UBA7388 (assembly GCA_002470695.1). Taxonomy (GTDB): domain Bacteria; phylum Actinomycetota; class Acidimicrobiia; order Acidimicrobiales; family Poriferisodalaceae; genus UBA7388. Next base: position 8,091 of record DKNM01000125.1, on the reverse strand, counting down.
GGTACACCGGGAATGAGCGGCGCAGACCTCGCCAACCTCGTCAACGAGGCAGCTCTGAGTGCCGTCCGGATGAATCGAGAGTCAATCCAGCAGGAGGATTTCGAATCGGCTCGAGACCGAATTTTGATGGGACAACGCCGAGAATCAGTGGCAATGACTGATAGCGAAAAGGAAGTGACCGCATATCACGAAGGCGGTCACGCGCTAATAGCAACACTTTTTGCTAACGCGGATCCAGTCCATAAAGTGACTATTCTTCCCACTGGACAGGCGCTGGGTGTGACCATGCAATTACCCGAAGAGCGGCATGCCTATTCTCAGGACTACATTGAGGACCGACTAGCCGTTCTTTTCGGTGGTCGCATGGCCGAGGAAACAGTGTTCGGCGTGACATCCACGGGCGCAGCGAACGACCTGATGCAAGGAACAGAACTCGCTCGACGCATGGTGGCCGAGTGGGGTATGAGCGATCGAGTAGGCCCCATGGCCTGGGGATCTGATAATCAAGTATTTCTCGGAGAAGGCTTGGTTAGTGGCCGCGACTACAGTGATGAAACCGCTCGCGTTATCGACGAAGAGGTCGAAAGAATTTTACGAACTCAAGAAAGCCGAGCTCGGCAAGCCCTGATCGAGCACCGCGGGGCACTTGATCGAGTAGCAGCCGCTCTTTTAGACCGAGAAACCATAACTGGTGACGACGTTGCGATGTTGATTCCCAATCCAGACAATGGTTCCGCAGAAAAGTCCATCGAACCGCCGATAGTCGGTCAATCGGAATCAGACTGAACAACTTGTGCTAAAGCTGACGCAAACTCACCTAAGTCGATTCTGCCGAGCCAACCAGCGACAACCGTTCCGTCAGCGCCTACAACCAAGGTCGTAGGAACAGTATCGATAGCGAACTTTTTATGTACTTCGGCACTTTCGCCATATTCGTATTCGAGGACGGGCAACTCTGCGCCGGCGGGTCCTCGGATAACACCCTCGGCTTCGCGACAACTCTGACAACTTGACTCAGTGAAGATCACCAAAGTTGGAACTGAATCAGCACCCAATTCAGTAAGCGACACGCGCGTCGGAAGCTGGTTACGCCTTACGGAAATCGGCGGCGTTGGTCCACTGCGGCTTAGCAGCATGCCGATAAGCACGGCCGCTAGACCTAAACCTGCTGCGATGAGAAGCCGAGTCATTATTCTTCAACTCCAAACTTAACCGGGGCAATCGACATTAAGCCCGCTGCCAGCGTTTTCTGGTGAAGCGCTGCGATCACTATCGGAACCTCAGACTTGATTTCCCAAGTGCCACCGGTTCCAACGAAAAGCTGGCGCACGGCATTGCCCGGAACGTTCACACGGTAGTTCGCTCGATCTCCAAACTGCGAAAGGTATACATCCTCACCTCGCCCAGAAGTATTTAGGACACTAATCAGCATCTGGCCACCCAAATTAGGTGCCGCCAACATCCAGGTACCCGAACCTTCGGGTGTTCCGTTCAAAATGGAGAGACCACTCACTCGGCCTTTAGGCAACTCAACTTTTCCGGACTCTTCCTGTGGTTCAAGTAACTCGGAGTCATCACTTTCTTGACCCGGCGATCCAATAGGGCCCGCACCTAGTTCTGCGGCCGAAACTATTGGCACACCGTTCAACGACTTGACAGTAATTCCAAAATTGCCAGGCGAAACAAAGAGGGTGTTGGTAGCAAGTTCCTCATCCTCCAACGGCAAAATATTTATTCCTGTTAAGTCGAATGGCCCAACGCTTGCAAATACTGATTTCACTTTCCCTTCTCCGCTGGAAATCTGCAATTCAGTTTCAGCGACAAATTCCGTAGGGTTAAAAAGAACGAGAGCCACTCGCTCATCTTTTTCCAGACGGAGGGCTGGGTGATGCCACGAAGTTGACCTCGTCGCGCTGGCCAAAGTTGCAGAGAACCCGACTCTTCCAGATGAACCGTTAAAGGTTTGAAGATGGTCAACGACAACTCGGCCAAAGCGGGCCTTGACAACTGCTGTTAGTAACTGACGCCTCCGTACGTTGTCATCAAGTCTGATTGAAAGCGAACTGGCAGCCGGAATAACTATCCCGGTAAGTTCCGAGGGAGCATAAGACCCGACTTCTGCCTCACTAGCAAAGGTAAGGTCGATTACTGCATCAGTCGGCAGTGGGTTATAGATAATTAGATGACCCGACGCATCTGCTTGAGTATCAGCCGAAAGCACGTACCACTCGTCGGCCACCAACGATGAACATAAGGCCGCGTCCAAACCGTACGGGGATCTGATGCTGCGTGTAACGGCGACACCAGAACTCGGAGCTTCAACTAGTGCCGAGACTAATTCGTCGTCGGTGTACTCGGCTATCGGCAGACTGCGACTTGCTAAGCCGGGCACTTCCAGATAGATGGATTCAAGAGGACTGGTTGGGCTAACCAAGTAAACCGTCACGCGGGTGGGCTCCGCTGAGGTATTGGTCACTAGCAAGTCAACTTCTGCATCAATTCCCGACTCGGCCAACTCTCGACTGTGCGCAGTCGGACAGTACCAAGTTGATGTCAAAGCAGACGACCCAGAAATAGAACTTTCCGTATCAAAAACCTGGATCTCAGACGCCTCAGGAACCGCTCGCTCCAATCCCGAGTCGGCGATCAAACCAGCCACAATTAACAGCGGCACTAGTAAGCGAGCAAAGAAAGTAAGAACCCTCACACCGGACCCGCGATCGAACGCTGCCTGCGCCTCTCCGAAAGCGCTAGCTGGGCGACTACGAGCCATAAAACGATTTGGATTACAGCCCTATCGGCAACTGAGTCAGGGCGGCTGTGCCACAACGCAGCGGGTCCCTCAGAAGGGCTTTCAAAACGCATCGCCCAACCAAATGAGAGCTCGGGAGCAACATTTTGACCATCAACGAACAGTCGCCAGTTAGCATCAAAAGACTCTGAGACCAGCACCTCACCTCTACCCACAAACCCGCGCTGTTCTCGAGAGGATCGCCGATCATTCAAAACCGGAATACCCGTACTCAGGTCAGTGACAACAAGCTCACCCGGCTCATCGAGGCCCACAAGACGGACTGGTTCGCTGAATTGACTCCGGCTAGACATCCATGACTCATTAAGAAGAACCACGACCGACGGGTCGGTTGCTAAGGGCCGAAGGTCAAGTTGAGAACCTAGCGCTTGGCGCACCCTAGGTTCTACTGGCGCCGCAACTCCAGCTGAGAACGATGGAGTTGAGCGCTTGACCAAAGCAACATAACGAATTCCAAAGGGAGCGAGCAGCCGGCCCATGCGTGTCGTATTCCCAGAAAGTCCAATTTCTACCGCATTTTCTAGCTGCTGATAGGCGTGTGTTGGGGCACTATGCCATTGATGCCCGATATCCGGGTAGCCCCTAACCGAGGTTCCCATGTGTAAATTGCCAGTACCCACGGGCGTACCTCGTAACGGCAAAACCTCGGGAGCTCCAAGCCAAAGCACGCGATAGGAAGGCCCAACATCGCGATCATCTAGAAGGGACAACGCAACCCTTAGGTCGTTTGTCGGTGCACCCCAGCGACCATCTGCACTCTCATATAACAAAAAGCAGGCTGCAGCGAGCAACGATGCGCAGGAAACCAAAGCGGCGGTACGTCGGACGATAGAAGGCGCTAAGAAAGCATCACGTTTAAACACAGACGGAGCCATCCCAGCGCTCCAGCACAAGCCGACTGCAGCAAAAACCAGCGGGCCGCTTCCCAACGAAACTTCGCGGCCAAGCAAATCAGCCAGCCAACCACGCCCCGAAGTCCAACAAAGACCGAATCCCGCAACCGTTATCAACCCAGCAGTTACTGCGAGTTTCAAGCGTTTCTCGCGCCCTACGAGCAGCGGAAGAACCGGCACAAAGAGAGGGCACCATAAGATCCAACTATCACCGAAGGCGCCGGGCAGAAAACGCAACAATTCACTCGCGGCGATCGGCTCTTGCGCCGACGATCGCACAAGAAAATGGTGCAAGGCTACGTCGCTTTCTCCGAGAACTGCCAGCCACGGCAAATGCATGAGCAACGACAGCATCACTGCCCCGAGAACCACGGCGGAGCCGCGAGCCGCAGACCTAACTGCCGCGCCGCCAAAACAGGTAAGAGCAAGAACCAGGCCCGCAACCAAAGGAAACATGAGAATTAGTGGTTCGTAGGCGGAAACCAGCGCTAGAAGTAAGCCAAGGCTGACTATCTCTCCAAAAATGCTCCTGCTATGGCCGCCATAAGGAGAAACTCGATAAGCCCTAGCTACTCGATGCATTACGAAAGGCGTCGCCGCCAGAAGCAGCAGTATGCCCCATTCACCTTGTAACAAAGCGTTATAGGGAAGCGGCAAAGTTGCATACAAAGTTGTACCGACAACTCTTCCCCAAATCGAATCTATGGGAGTAAGTAGCCTCCACATACCGATGAGACCTACCGGAAGTAGACCTAGGATCAAAAGATCGCGCAAAAGTTCAGTCGAACCGAACAATACCCAACTGGCCAGACCCAATAGACCCACTCCAGCTGGTCCAATACCCGAGATTCCCACTCCAACCTCTCGCCAACCACTCCAATATTGTGAAAGCATCGAGTTAGCATCAGGAAAGACCCCAAATTGGCCATAGGCGGGGACCCCCTGGCTCAAAAGGTGGCGGGTACCAAAAGCAATTACCGTCATCAGCAAGCACCAAAAAATGGCCGCTTTGCGCCGTTCTCCCGGCGCAAAAATTCCTGCCATGTGGTGTCCTGCGCGTCCGCTAATTGCCCTCAGTGCTACATCACCTCCAATCTGACCCTGAAGGAATGACTTCAGTCGCGTCGAACCGGGCGCCTGACGTCGTCTTATTTCTCGGTCGCGAATTTGCCTAGTGGAGGCAACCTGCCTTCGCGCTTTCCACAGTGTCCCCACACGCAGAACAGTCGATACCCAAGACATCATCACATCTCGGGCATGACTGAATCGCAAGGTAAGCACGCTGTAGCCCAGTTCGAGTATCGCTAGCAATAAAGAGCCCGCCAAGACCGGCAATAGATAAACCCACCCGTAACATTTGGCGACAACATGCTGTCTGCCCTTCAGAGTATTGCGCCGGTCACTTTCCCCAACCGTGTGAGACTCGTCGTGGAGCGAGTAGGCAACTGCGGCGGGAACGACTAAGACTCTGGCGCCAGCTATCTGCGCTCTCCAACAGAAATCTAAATACTGTGTAAAGCCTTCTAGGCGCTCATCAAAACCGCCGATGGTCTCGAACAGGTCCGTACGAATGAGGACCGCTTCGCCGCTGACTGTGAACGCCTCTCGAACTCGATCGTGTTGTTGCTGGTCTAGCTCGCCTGCTTCCACGAAAGCGCTCTCAACACCAAATGCGTCTACCAGAAATCCCATGGAAAGAATTCTCGACTCATCATTCCAATTAACGATTTTGGGACCTAGCACAGCCGCATTGGATTCAAGCGCCTGGTCGACTAACCGACTAACAGCGTCTTCGGCAAGGGCCGTGTCATCTCGGAGAAAGAGATAAAAGGCAGCGCCCGAAACCAACTCTCCTACATGGTTCGCCGCACCACCGAAGCTCCTTTCCTCTGCCACCTCGCTCAGGGACGCTTTCGGAAGTACACCTGCAATCGTTTCTTTGACAACGTCGGGGTCGGAACTGAGAACCAATACTTGAAGATTCTTGTAGTTCTGTTGGCGCAGACTTTCTAGAACACGAGCGCGCGCGGCTTCGACACCGTTGGAAACCAATACCGCAACTACCGGCGGAGTAGCTTTAAGTTCAGAAGTCACGACGACCCGAGAGTAGCTTGCGAGAGGGTGCGGCTTTGATCACCAAACCGGAAGATTATGGCACCACTTCGATTGCGACGACAGTTCGCCTAGCAACACTGCTCCTGAAATCAGGAGCGTCCCCAAAAGGAAAGCTTGTACCGTCGTCCCAAACCAACCAATAGCCATCATTTGTGTTAGTAACGGCCATCCCTGCGGTCAAACGACGATTTTTTACGCCGCCGCGCGAGCCAAAAAATTCGACCGATCCAAATGCGAATACTCCACCATCGGAGGCCACGAACCAATAGCCGAGACCGTCCCGTGCTGCTGTCATGGAGGTGATCGGCTTGTTCAAGACTATGTCTCCTGTCGAACCATAAAAGCCAGCGTCGCCGAAGCTAAAGATCCCACCATCTGAAGCTACTAACCAATAGCCATTACCACTTCGGGTGCTCTCCATCCCAACAACCGGTTTATTCAAAGCGGTTCCAGTCATCGCACCCCGATGGAGCGCACTTCCGTAAGCAAAAACGTCGCCTTTGTCCGTGGCAATCCAGTAGCCATTGCCATCGGGGTGAGCGGTCATAGCTACAACCGATGTTTGTCCTTGGCCGCGAAGATCTCCATAGTGCTCCGCATCACCAAACGCGAACACTTCACCCGATTCTGATACAAGCCAATATCCTCGGGCTCCGACGGGAGCGGCTAGATCAATGATTGGAGCGGAACGGTCAACGCTCTTTGCATCTCCGAAATGTTTCGCTGTTCCGACGGCAAGCACCCCTCCATTGCTCTTCGCTAACCAAAAGCCTGGTTCGCTGTACTCAGGGAATTGCGGGAATCGGTACCAATCTGATCGAAGGTTTAGCCCTCTGCGGAATGGGTCTTCTGCCCAGTTGCTTATATCAACGGTCGTATTTCCACTGGTGCCTCTCAGCAGCAATTGTCGGGTTCGCCCACCCCATTCTCCTAAGCCGTTTCTGAGCGTAACTTTGATCTCTCTCAATTGTCCGATTTCGGGATAGAGCGATTCGATCTCAGAACGTCCAACTACTTTTTCCCAGAGATTGTGGGGATTAGCTGCGACGTCATCACCTTCGTCAATAACGGCAGGGAAGCCAGATAATTCAGTTTGTGGAGTTGTCCAGCCACCGCTACTTGAGCCGAACTCCGCAAGGGGTATCGAGCCATCTGCAGATATGCGTATCAATCCTCGTGTTTCGTTTACTGCCGCTGTCGTTGTCCAAAAATCTGGCCCGAAGTCCAAAGGTTTTCCTTTAGCGCTAGCGCCTAGGTACACCTGACACCCAATGGTGTCGCATGTATCTGTCATGTAGCCCTTGGCTTGTCGGCGCTGGGAAATAGCTTCAAGATAAGTGCGCGCCGCTACAGCTTGAGCTTTCAGAGCTTGCATTCCAAGTCCACCACCGAGAGTTCCCCAGGATGATGGAGTTTCTTGGGGGACCACACCGCGGAGATACTGTTCTCTTAGAACTCGATTAAATGTGTATTGACCGTTCTGTTCGATGAGCCCCAACGAGCCGCGGTAATGCCTGCGCGACACTTCTAAACCTGGATTCGAACGGTCACATGTGATGAGTTGTAGTAGCTGCGTTAGGTCGTCCACAGAGGACAGGGAATTTGCTGGCTGCGCTTCGATGAAGGATCGGCCGCTCTGGTCTACGCGCCCTGGGTGGTTCGACCACAATGGAGAGCCTGGATCCGAGCAACCTGCGGATTGATTAATATTAAAATTGTGTGGGCCGTTTACTGAAAGTCGTGCTATCTGCCCACCAACGAATTGCACACCCTCAACCGTAAACGGCATCGCTGAAGTAACGAGCAGATCCATTTCGTTGTTCCGGGTTATGTGGACCTTTATTTCGCGATCGGCGATAGATGAGGCACTGGTGTTCGAGTAGTAATGCTGGAGGATTTGGTCGTAAGACCAAAAATGGTCAATTGCGTAGCCCAACGCTCCCCACTGTTGAAGCCCTCGACCATGCCCCCACCCTTTCCCCTCCACGGTTATTTGATCGGGTGCGATCGCCGAGGCGGGCAACGGGAGTCCCGAAGCAAAAAGCGGCAAGCAAAGCAAACCTCCGGCCAGCAACTTAAGAAATCGGGTTACCATTGTCCCACTCGCCTCGTTGCATCAACGACTGCAGCCTTCAACGAACTTGAAGCGCCACTTCCAATGAACGGCGATGAGAAATTGAAAACCCCACCATCTTCGGCCACAAGGTCATATCCGGATTGCGTTTGAAGAGCGGCGGCGATTGGTTGATTCAACTTCAGCGCCCCTGTCGA
>DKNM01000017.1 GCA_002470695.1 Candidatus Neomicrothrix sp. UBA7388 | reverse complement strand
ACAACTTCGAGGCTAAATCAGAGCTAGCGTCTGAGAATGGGTAGCCTTGGTATAGATGACGCTGTTGCAGCGGCACGTGGCGGAGACGATGCCGCATTCGAGCGGCTCGTTCGAGAGACCTACGCGGGAGTCTTTACCTTGGCTGCGCGCATAACCGGGAACCGCGACGACGCGGCCGATGTTGCCCAGGAAGCCTATATCCGGGCTTACCGTGGGTTAGTCGACTTCCGCGGCGAATCACGCTTCACGACATGGTTGCACCGAATCACCGTTAACTGCGCCAACACACTCTTGGTTCGGCGCAACGCGAACCTTTCTGATGCCAATGAACATGACTTGCCGGACGGCAATCGTGAATACCACCCCGAACACCGGGTGGATGACGGCGAAATCGACGCAGAAATCAAAGCTGCCCTTGAGGCTCTTCCGATAAGTACCCGCGCAGTAGTTGTCCTTAGCGACATCTATGATCTTTCTCACGCAGAGATAGGCAAGCAGCTTGGAGTCTCAACGACCGCGGTCAAGGTTCGCCTGCATAGAGGAAGAAAGCGCATGCGTAATCAACTTGCTGGGGGACTAGAACCAGTTAACTGCGAAGCATCGCCTGCCAAGACTGGGGGAGTGGCCCGTGCGGTGTGATCGCTATCACCGACAGATTCGGTCAATGGCTCGGGGAGAAATCATCGGTTCACCCAAAGTGCGTGCGCACGTCAAACAGTGTTTGCGATGTCAAGCCGAGATGTCTCGAGAGCGACGGATCCAGCGTGAGCTTCGAAACCTGAAACACGAAACACCCGTCCCAAGCGCATTGGCCGATCGAATTCTTAAGTCAGTGAACTCATTCGACCGAAGCATGGAGATTAAGAGGCGCCAAAGTTCTAGGGTTGCAGGAGCATGCGCTATGGGCGCTGCAGTTGTCGTAGCAGTGCTCTCTGTTCCGACTCGCAGGCGCACTGTTCGGACTAGTTAAACAAAGGGAAACCATCCTACGAAAGGAAACTTACGCCCTCGCTGCTATCGTTTTTCACTGCCTCATGGTAAGGAAATTCCTTTCTGCTGAGGGCAGTAGCTCAATTTGGTAGAGCACCGGTCTCCAAAACCGAAGGTTGGGGGTTCAAGTCCCTCCTGCCCTGCTCCGTTGTTGCCCGCAACAGCGCCAATACACACAACCGACATGGACCAACTCTTATGGCAATGAATCGACAAACACGGCGACATCTGCAAAAGCAGGGTGAAATGAGTGCTGACGGAGCACCCATCTCAAATCGTGATCGTCGTCAGGCAGTTGGCAGTGCCGCTGATACCGAGAGATCTGGCCCACGAGAGTTCGTCGGAGAAGTAAAAGGCGAATTACGAAAAGTTGTGTGGCCCACTAAAGATGAAATAGCCAACTACTCAGTAGTTGTTTTCGTCACAATCGTGGTCTTAACTGCGCTTATCGCAGGTCTCGACTACCTAACTGGCGAAGGGGTTCTGCGCCTCTTCGATGTGAACTAATGACAGATACCAATTCCTCTGACACTGACCCGATGGCGGCGGCTCGTCGTCTTCTGGGCACTGAACCCTCCTCGGTCGAAACTGAAGCCGCCGGATCAACAGACCCGATTGAAAGTTCGAGTGCTGACTCGGACGCGCTTCCGGGAACCGAGGTAATCGGCGAAGATACCTTGCTTGAGGAAAACTCAGAAGAGGTTTCTGCTTATGATCGCCCCGGTAGGTGGTTCGTCGTGCACACTCAGTCGGGCTACGAGAAGAAAGTAAAGCAAAATCTCGAAGCTCGAGTTCAGTCTTTCGATATGGAAGAGAAAATCTATGAAGTTGTAGTGCCCATGGAAGACGTGACTGAGTTCAAGAATGGCCAGCGCGTGGTAGTGCAGAAAAAAATGTTCCCTGGCTACTTACTCATTCGATGTCGCCGAAATGACGATGTGCATCATATGATTCGTAACACTCCAGGAGTGACTGGTTTTGCAGGTCCCGGAGGCAAACCCTCTCCTCTGCGTCGTAAAGAAGTTGATAATTTCCTTGCAATCAAGAAAGACGGAGATGAACCACAGCGGAAGATAAAGCCTCGTCTCATATACGAACTGAACGAAAGTGTTCGAATCAAAGAGGGGCCATTCGCTGACTTCCAAGGCGAAATAGTCGAAATTAATGAAGAGCAACTGAAGGTCAAAGTTCTCGTAAATATCTTCGGACGAGAGACGCCCGTAGAACTTGATTTTGCTCAAGTCGCCAAAATATGAAGGTGGCTTGGTTGTTATCTTGACGACAAGCCGAAACAATGTCATGTCTCGCTCTTGCAATCGCTTGAGCCTCATCGATACGGAGAACGCCCATGGCGAAAAAGAAAGTCGCCGCAATCGTTAAAATTCAAATTCCTGCAGGCCAAGCTAGCCCTGCACCGCCTGTTGGTACCGCTTTAGGGCCACACGGAGTCCAAATCATGGACTTCTGCAAGGCCTATAACGCCCAAACTGAAGATCAGCGCGGATCTATCGTTCCTGTTGAGATAACGATTTTCGAGGACAGGTCCTTTAGTTTCATCACTAAGACGCCACCTACTTCGGCTCTTATTCGCGAAGCCGCGCGACTTGACAAAGCGGCACATGAGCCTGGCCGAGAAGACTCAGTCGGTTCTATATCTCAGGCTCAACTGGAAGAGATTGCCACCATAAAGATGCCCGATTTGAACGCAAATGATATCGAGGCAGCCAAATTGCAGGTGGCCGGCACAGCTCGGTCCATGGGAATCGACGTTCAAGGATCTTAAAAGACACGCCCGCTGGGAGTACCTCGTCCAGTTCACGCGTAAGCAGAGGTAGCTGAAAGGCGACATCAATGAGTGGAAAAAAATATTCAGACGCAAGTGAGCGTCTTGACCGGCAGAAATTTTACGATCCAAATGAAGCTCTTGGGCTCGTAAAAGAATTGGCGTCAGCCAATTTTGATGAAGCGGTCGACATAGCTGTTGGCTTGGGCGTCGATCCTCGTAAAGCCGATCAAATGGTGCGAGGCACTGTGGCCTTACCTTCGGGAACCGGTGGGGATGTCCGCGTAGCGGTCTTTGCTCAAGGCGATCTGGCTGCGGAAGCTACCGAAGCTGGCGCAGATGTTGTGGGTGCTGAAGACCTGGCTGAACGCATTGATGGCGGTTTCACCGACTTTGACTTGGCTATAGCTACCCCCGACATGATGCCGTTAGTCGGTAAACTCGGTCGCGTCCTTGGCCCCCGTGGCCTAATGCCAAATCCCAAATCTGGAACCGTCACTACCGAGATAGCAAAAGCTGTCGGTGAGTTCAAAGGCGGCAAGGTTGAATACCGCACTGACAAATATGGGAACGTTCAATTAGCTATAGGAAAAACTAGCTTCGAAGCTTCAGATCTAGTTGCAAATTTCAGCGCCGTCATGGAAGAAATAGAAAAAGCCAGGCCTGCATCTGCAAAGGGCCGATACGTTAAAAAAATTACCGTGTCATCCACCATGGGCCCCGGAGTCAAAGTCGACCCAAACCAAGTCGGCTCTGAATAAGTTTTAATCTTGAAGCAGAACTGGGTTGGATTCTGCAAGCGCACCCCTAGCATTGGACCACAATTAAATTTTCTGCTTGCCGTAGACCTCCGGTGACTTTGTGTCTTAATTTGAGATGTTTTCTCTCAAACCTGATTAGGTGAACTCTGACAGCCCCAAGTCAAATTTCGCTTGGTGTTCGGTGTTCGCTTGGCGAGCACCGACTACCCGAAGGGGGTGACTCATGAGTGAAGATCAGCGAGCGCGAAAATCTGCCGTTGTGGCTGACGTAAAAGAACGTTTTGAAGAAGCTGACGCCGTATTGGTTACTGAGTACCGCGGCCTTGACGTGGGTCAGATGGCCGATTTGCGAAGGGCTCTCCGCGAAGCAGAAACGGTCTACAAAATATACAAAAACACACTTGTCCGACGTGCCCTCGACGAAGGTGCCCCGGACGGTCTGATTGAGATGTTGGTTGGGCCAACCGCTCTCGCTTTTGTTGAAAATGACCCAGGCGCAGCGGCGAAAGCAATAAAAGATTTTGCTGCTACCAACGATGCTCTGGTCATCAAAGGCGGGCTTCTTAATGGAGAGGTTCTAGACGAATCGCAAGTTCGGGAACTCGCAGATCTACCGTCGCGTGAAGAACTTCTGTCTTCGATTGCCGGGGGACTTGCTGCACCACTTCAACAGATTGCTTCAATGATGAACAACCTGCTTTCTGAAATGGCAAGTTTGCTGCAGGCCCTGGCTGACAAGGCTGAAGATGATGCTCCGGCGGC
>DKNM01000120.1 GCA_002470695.1 Candidatus Neomicrothrix sp. UBA7388 | reverse complement strand
ACTGTTTCTGAAGAAATGGGTGGCCTAATAGGAGCGGAGCGTTATCGCGATTGGCTGATCGAGCGAGGACAAAAAGTTGACCAGTTGGTTGTCGCAGAACCAACGATGTGCGCACCCGTCCACGGACATAAGGGTGGAGTCGGACTTGAAGTACTTGTTCATGGCCATGCTGCGCACTCCTCGAAACCCGAATTAGGTGCCAATGCACTCAGTGCCGGGGCGAGGATCGTCGTTGCTGTTGACCGTGAGCAAGCTCGCCTAGCATCTCAGACTGCTTTAACGGCTGTCGGTAATGGCACCGTGTCTGTAACAGAGCTACAGAGCGGCTTAGCGCGCAACATAATTCCTGATGCCTGTGAGCTTTATGTCGGTCGCCGCATCGCTCCAGGAGAAGACGTCAAGGAGGTACAGGATGCTTTATACGATCTGATTCGAGATGCTGCTTCCCCTCTTGAGGCATCAATCGAAACTGCTTATGGCGAAGGAAGTGCGGCCTTTTATCAAGACCCAACAAGTCCCTTAGTCCTGGACCTTGCCCGGCTAGCGGATCAAGAAGCCACTACTGCTGAATTCGGAACGAATGCACTCAAATACGGCCCAATCGCCGACGAGTGCGTGGTATTTGGTCCGGGCTCCATTGACCAAGCGCATCAGGCCATCGAGTGGGTCGACATCGCACAGCTAGAACGGGCAGTTGATATCTACCGCGCCTGGCTTATTCAGTAGCTGCACTAGCGAGGTCCAAAGAGAACTCGATCATTTTATCCAAGCTCTTTTCCCGATCAGAAGAGCTCAATGCCAGACCGCTGGTTAAGTGATCGGAGATAGTGACTACGCTCAGCGCCTTTTTTCTCTCTAGCTCTGCAATCGCATATAAAGCGGCAGTTTCCATCTCGACGCATAGAACTTCATTGCTCAACATTCTCGCCTGCAAGTCGTTATCAGGTTCGTAAAAAATGTCGGTCGTGAATATTTTCCCAACTCGAAGTTCAGCTGCTGCCTTAACAGCCAAGCTCTCAGCTGCTGCTAACAAGTCAGGGGCTGGCGCTAGCTTGGGGTCAGAATTACCCAACAGGAGTTCTGGCATGCTGCTGTTTGTAATGCAGCTCGAAGCCAGAACTATGTCACCTAGTTCAAGACTTGGCTCGAAAGCTCCAGCAGTTCCAATTCGAATGATCGTTTCTACTCCAAAGAAGCGAAACAATTCAGTGATGTAGATAGCCGCCGAAGGCATGCCCATGCCGGAAGGCACAATCGAAATTTGTCTCCCTTCGTAATTTCCCGTGTATGCAACCGCATTACGAACATTGCTGATCTCGCGGGCAGCGGTTAAAAACTTCTCCGCTATATAGGTGGCGCGACGCGGGTCTCCCGGCATCAAGACCATGGGTGCCAAATCTTCGGGCATGGCTGCTATGTGTGGGGTCGTCATCCTATTCCTCGGACCCAAGCAGATCGTCGATATTGTCAGTTTGGCTGTCCATCCGCTTTCCCACCGATATGCCGTGAAACTTAAGCTTAGCCTCCGCAATTTCTGCGTCGATAGCGGGGTCAATTACGTTAACCCCTTCAGGTATTACGCCACGAGCAAGCTCGTGGCAACCTACGCCTTGCACTGCAAAAGATAGATCCATGATCTCAATTGGGTGCCCAAAGCCCCCGGCTATATTGACTAGCGCTCCATTGGCCAAAACCATCACGGAGCGGGAATTGTTGAGTGAATATTGGTCGATACCTTCGCGAACATTCCTGAAGCTTTCCGCCTCGTCTGCCAGCGCCTCAATATCGATTTCAAGATCATGATGTCCAGCGTTAGCCAGAATCGCGCCATTCTTTAGTTCAGAGAAGTGCTTTCGCGCGAGCGCTCGGACACCTCCCGTCGCAGTTATAACAAAATCGGCCTTGGGCAATCCGATCGATAACTCGCCCACTTGATGGCCATCCATAAATGCTTCTAGCGCCTTTACCGGGTCTACTTCGGCCACGAAAGCTGTGCCGCCTAATGCTCTTACGTTTGCGGCAATACCACGACCAACCCACCCATAGCCAAGAACGACAACTAACTTGCCCGCCATCAACATATTGGTCAGATTGAGCATCGCTTGGACAGTGCTTTGACCGGTTCCATATTTGTTGTCGAATAAGTGTTTGCAAGCCGCATCATTCGCAGCAAGCGCCGGGCAGGGCAGCATGTTTCGATTACTTAACTCGGTCAGACGTGCCACCCCTGTAGTGGTCTGTTCCGTAACGCCCTTAAGTAGAGCAAACTTTTCAGGATCCTGACGCGCCATCCGGAGCGTTAATTCAGCTCCATCATCAACAATCAATTCTGGACCACTAGCGGCGACTGAAGCTAGATCTTTCTCCCAAGCTTCGTACCCACTATCTCGAGTGGAATGCACCTCAATTCCCTGTTCAACCAAAGCAGCGGCGATTTCGTCACGCGTTGAGTGCGGGTTGGAACCAGCGACAACAACCTGGGCTCCGGCATCTGCGAGGACAGTTGCAAGAAAGGCTGTTTTAGCTTCGAGGTGCACTACCACTGCAACCCGTTTTCCATTTAGAGCCCCATCGCTGAGACGTTCCCGCAAGAATCCGTTGACCAAAGGCGAATGTCGTCGCGCCCAATCGATCGCAAGATGTCCTGCTGGGGCAAGTTCAATATCAGTAATTCGAGAACGATTTAACACAGACACACGATGAGTGTTGCACGTTCTGACCCTATTCTTTGACCATGACTGTAATTGTGGCTGGCGGTGGCATTGCCGGAATGACCATGGCCCTCACCTGCCATCAGCTTGAGTTACCGGTAATCGTGCACGAAAGCGTCAAAACGATTGAGCCACTAGGCGTCGGAATCAACTTGCAGCCAAATGCAGTGCGCGAGCTATTCGAGCTGGGGCTCGAACGTGATCTGGCCGAAATAGGAATTCAAGCTAAAGAATGGGCACTGGTAGGCAAGAACGGAAACGACGTGTGGTCTGAACCGCGCGGACTTGACGCTGGATACCGATGGCCTCAATACTCCGTCCATCGAGGCCATCTTCAGATGATGTTGTACCGACAGGTACTCAAACGCTTAGGCCCAAAGGCAGTGATAAGTGACAGCAGGCTAAAGAGTTACAACAACGATAACGACCATGTTCTCGCTCACTTTGTCGACAGCGATGGCAAAGAACAGAAGGTTGAAGGTTCTATTCTTGTAGGCGCTGACGGGCTACATAGTTCTGTACGCGCCCAAATGCATCCAAACGATGGGCCTCCTAAATGGGGTGGCGCAGTTATGTGGAGAGGTACCACACAAGCAAAACCGATTCGGACGGGAGCTTCTTTCGTTTTACTAGGCAAGCTTGAGCAGCGTTTTGTTTGCTACCCAATCTCACAGCCCGATCCGATAACCGGTAAAGCCATAATTAATTGGATCGCCGAACTTACCTACGACACCTCGAAAGAGTGGGGCCACAGCGACTGGAACACGCAGGTACCGGTAGAAAAATTTATTAATCATTTCAGCGACTGGTCTTACGAATGGCTCGACGTGCCGCAATTAATACGCGAAGCTTCCGCCGTTTACGAGTACCCAATGGTTGACCGTGACCCCTTAACAACTTGGGTCGATGGAAGGTGCGTCCTTGTCGGCGACGCGGCGCATGTGATGTACCCCGTCGGCTCAAACGGCGCTAGCCAAGCAATCGTTGACACGCGAGTTTTAGGGTCCGCCTTTGTGAAGCATGGCTTAGACCAAACGGCTTTGCTGCACTACGAGTCGCTAAACCTTAAAGAAATGAACGAGCTGGTACTACGAAACCGGGGCGCAGGGCCGATCGGTATTCTGGGTATCGTCGAGGAAAGATGCGGTGGAGTTTTCGACAAGATAGAAGACGTCATACCGCGCAGCGAAATTGAGCAATACATGTCCAACTACAAAGCTGCCGCAGGGTTTGCTATCGAGACCTTAAATAACGCTCCCCCAACTATCTCAACATAAAGAACCGTTAAGCCAAACCACGCACCAGCGCGCATCGTTAGACTCCGCCGTACCGGGCTGCCAGTTTATATGGCCGCCTTCTTTCTCCATTTCAATAGGTCGCATAATCCAATGAAGAAATTCGAAACCCGCATAGACACCAAGTCACCTGAATTCGAGAAGAACCGGTCCGCTTATTTGGAGCTAGTCGCCACTTTGCGGGACCGGCAGCAATTCGCAATTGACGGCGGTGTCGGCAGAGAAAAATCTATCGCGCGCCATCTCGATCGGGACAAACTAATGGTCCGAAACCGAATCGGAATGGTCACCGACTACGACACACCTTTCTTAGAGTTTTCAACCCTCGCTGGCTGGGAGCAATACGACAACTCGGCACCAGGCGCTGGCATCGTTACTGGTGTCGGTCTCGTTCACGGCAGGCCTTTTGTTTTCATCGCTAATGACGCCACAGTTAAAGGCGGCTCACTGCTACCTGCAAGCATCAAAAAGCACGTGCGCGCCCAGCAAATAGCGGACGAAAACGATCTCGGCGTTATCTACCTGGTTGATTCAGGCGGAGCGTTCCTTCCACTACAAGACGACATCTTCCCAGACAAAGACCAATTTGGCGGGAGTTTCTACCGACAAGCGCGTATGTCGGCGCGAGGCCTACCTCAATTATCGGTCGTACTAGGCGGTTGCACGGCGGGCGGAGCTTATGTCCCAGCCCTAAGCGACGAAGTAATCATGGTTGAAGGGATTGGCAGAATTTTCCTGGGTGGGCCCCCGATAGTTAAAGCGGCGCTCGGGGAAATAATCGAACCAGACGACTTGGGTGGAGCCGCTTTACACACACAAACCTCGGGAGTGTCCGACTACCTCACTCATACAGA
>DKNM01000111.1 GCA_002470695.1 Candidatus Neomicrothrix sp. UBA7388 | reverse complement strand
GCCTGAAACATAAGTGAAGCATTCCTGAAAAGTGATGGTGACCTTTCTGTAACCCGTCTTTGACAACCATGAAACATGCGACATCTAACTTCGCAGTGTTCATGCGTTACGGAAGGAACCAAATGAAACGCAAACTCTTAGTGGCTGCCGCAGGAATAGCCGGCGGCTTCCTACTTTTCGCAGGTCCCGCCGGGGCCGATGGCCACGATGGCGAAGCCGCAGCTCAAGTTGTGCAAGCTGTGATGGACAACCTGTGGGTCTTTATCGCAGGTGTCCTTGTTTTCCTTATGCAAGCAGGCTTCGCAATGCTCGAGTCGGGCCTCACGCGATCAAAAAATGTCGGCAACATAATGGCGAAAAACTTGGCTGACGCGGCAATTGGCATAATGGCCTTTTTCCTCGTCGGTTACGGCATCGCTTACGGAGGAGATTCAGGCAGCAATGATTGGTTTGGCTGGGGATCCTTTGCTTTGAGCGGCGTAGACCTTTTTGACATAAGTGGCGGATTAAGCGGTGCTACCGACTTCTTCTTCCAATCTGTCTTCGCCGCCACCGCAGTAACCATCGCTTCAGGTGCTCTTGCGGAACGGACCAAATTCAGCACATATCTGATATTCAGTCTCCTGACCACAGCAATTATTTACCCCGTCGTTGTCCACTGGACTTGGGGCGGCGGACTTATCGCTCAAATCACAATCGGTGACGCTGTCTACAGTGACTTCGCAGGATCAACCATCGTCCACAGCGTCGGCGGATGGTTAGCATTAGTCGGCGCGTTTATGGTTGGTCCTCGTATTGGAAAATACGGAGCTGACGGAAGCGTAAGAACTATTCCCGGCCATAACATCACCCTCGCTATTCTTGGCGTATTTATTCTTTGGTTCGGCTGGTTCGGCTTTAACCCAGGTTCTGAATTAGCTGCCGACAACTGGGTCATGTTTGTCGCATTAAACACAGCTCTTGCGGCGTGCGCTGGGGTAATCGGAGCGACCGCATTTAACTGGCTACGGACCGGCAAGCCCGATGTGCCGATCGCCGGTAACGGAGCTTTGGGTGGTTTGGTAGGCATCACTGCTGGCTGCGGGACCATGACTCCTTGGGGATCGGTAGTTACCGGGCTAGTAGCAGGCGTTGTAGTAGTCGCAGCTGCAGGCTTTGTTGATCGCAAGATGAAGATTGACGATCCCGTCGGAGCCTTTGCGGTTCACGGTGCCTGCGGTATTTGGGGAACATTGGCAATTGGTCTGTTCGCCAAGTACGACGACGCGTTCCTAGGCCGAGACGACGCCGGCTTGTTCTACGGTGGAGGTCTGGATCAGCTCGGCATGCAAGCGGTAATGGTGCTCATTGTCGCAGCATGGACGATAGTCACAGGCTTCATCTTGTTCGCCGCTCTGAAATCATTGATGGGTCTCAGAGTGTCGGCAGAAGAAGAAACAGCGGGACTTGACGTCTCCGAACACGGCGGGCCTGGCCTCGCATTCGAAGATCCGGCTACAGAAGCGACCCCCAGTCTGTAACCGAAGGGTGGGCGAGTCTCGCCTAACTCTTCTTCTGATCGAGGGTCCCTGATGCATTCTCTTCCTTCCGCATCAGGGGCCCTTTCCTTTTCGAGTACATATTCGCCTTGCAACGAAAATGTTCTCGAGTTGGAACCAGGACGCTGACTACATCAAGATTTTTCTAGTGGCATCAATTGCTCCTTCAAGATGTCATGAAACATGCTCAACGCTGGCTCGTTAGCCCCGGCTGTAACCGAAGAGAATGCACCGGAGCTCAGCCCCCGCTGGACACCAGTCATCGCAAGAAAATCCTCGTTAATGACAGTGTCGATAGTGATTTGCCAATTCTTCTCCCAATGGACTTCTGAAGACTCCCCGCTGTCTAAGGGGATGTAGAAATCAAGATCGCACACCGATTTGCTTGGATCTGTCGGGTGTGGAATAACTCTCCACGTTTCTACATGGTCGATCTGCATGACTAGAACTGTGGCTGGGAAGAGGACGTACACCACTGCGCTGTGCGGGACTACATCCCAAAGTCCCGGGTCGACGTTAGATAGATCCAGCAGGCTTTTGCGAGGCAGCACTTCTCGAATGTGTGATCCATGACGTTGCGCATGGCACAAATTAGAAATAAAGAATGGGCCAACTGTGCTCCGGTGCAGTGACGCAAAATGATAGGGCTCTAGAAACGTGTCGATAACAAGCTTCCAATTCATCTCCAACTCGAACCTGTGCGAACGCCAGTGCTCATAAGCGGATAATTCAAAGCTCTCGAAATCTTCCGAAAATGGTCCCAGATCAGGCCCCGGAACCGGCGTGGTGCTCGGCGATGGTGTTACCCAAATAACGCCCTGCTGTTCGTAGATCGGTAGTTTTCTCAAGCCCTCTTGAGGGACTGTCACTTCTGGAAAAGAAGTGTTGTCTGGCAAAGCAACCAACGACCCATTCAGGTCATAAGACCAGGCATGGTAGGGGCATGTTAAACGCGAAGAACAAGAACGCTCTTCTGTGACAACCCGAGACGAGCGGTGCCGGCAAACATTAAGAAATGCATTTGCTTCCCCATCGGAATTCCGCGTCAAGAGGACATCGACGCCACCGCACTCGCGAGTCAGCGCTGAGCCGTTGGCCGGAAGATCTGCGCTTAGTGCTATTGCTTGGGGCATCGACTGGAATAGTTTTTGATGCTCGAGCGCCAAATGACCTGAGTCTGTGTAGGTCGCACTCCGAATCTGTGAATGCTCTGTGCGCCAGGGTTCTTTTGCGGCTGCCTTCTCGAGCAAGGTCTCGATAATGCGCCTCGATGTTGAATTTCTCACGAAGCTGCTCCCAAAGAATTTGTACTTTCTAGTTCTATGCCGACGCTAGAAATTCTAATAGAGCGGCATTCCACGCTGAGGGTGTCTCGAAATACGGGCTATGGCCTGCGGCGGGAAGTTCAACGAAGGTTGACCCGTCGATTCTATGAGCTGACTCGCGAAGCAAATGGGAAGGGAAGATCGGATCGTGTTCGCTTGTGATGAAGAGAACGGGTGTCCCCGAATTTCCCAAGTCATCGGCGCTAATCTCGAAGTCAGTGATTTCTCCGAGTTGATCGAGAGGTGGGTCGTGGAATGACCCAAGAGCTTGATAGAGAAACGCGTGGGCTACGTCCCGGTCACTATCTTCGGTCCATAGGGCAACGTGACCGCCGACCAATGGTATTTTGCGGCTTCCCCGAAGTCCGCCCGCTCCTCCGAACTCTTCTAGTGCGGCCCGGAGATCCTGAGTCCATAAACCCCCAACAGTATTGGCGTAGGTAAGTGATGCAGTCCTGTTTGGGTATGTTTCCCAAAACGCAGAAATATGCCAACCTCCCATGGACTGACCGACAAGATGCGCCCGGTCAATGCCTAAATGATCTAACACGGCTCCTAAATCATTGGCTGCATTTTTAGGTGAGAGGCGGTTAGTGGCGTTTGATGAGTTTCCGAAGCCGCGACTATCCCACGTCACTATTCGGTAGCTCTGGCCGAGTGTTGGGACCTGCTGATACCAGACCGCGTGAGAGCCTCCGGCGCCGTGCGACAAGACGATGACAGGACGCTCATCGCTGCTGCCCATTTCGGCGTTTCGTGCCAGTTCCCAATAAATGACTTCGTTGTCTCTCTCGATTGTCCCGCGTAGTAATTCGAGATCATTCATATTTTCATCCACTTATTCGTTAGTCCGTGTTTTCGGCATGCTAACTGGGATATGTCCGGACTTCTTTCTGCGCTCTGTGATGCCCGACCGTTGTGGCGCTAAGTGTTGCGAATGACTGCTCGAAGTGCCGATCAATAAACAAACCTGCTCCGAGCAAAGCTATCTCAGGAGCCGTACGAAAGTGCGCCTAGACTTGATAGTAGGTAAGAGGCGGTCATATGGACGTATCACCAGAAACTTGGCGCTGGATTTGGCTCGTGATAGCTGGCGTGTTGATTGCGGGCGAAATGTTTGTCGCTGGCTCGTTTATTCTGATCCCTTTCGGTATCAGCGCAGCTGTTGCCATGGTGATGGCGTTTTTTGGAGCGCCACTTATCCTCGACTGGGTGGTTTTTGTTGGCCTTGGAGCGGTGCTGTTCTCCGTGTTTTGGAAAAAAAGTCGCAAATCTATGGCAGCCATGGAATCGCCGCCGGGAGCCGGCCATGATCGGTTAATTGGCGCTCTCGGCCAGGCGCTGGAAGATATTCCTGATGGGCCATCTTCTTCCGGCTTGGTCAAAACAGGGGGAGAAGAATGGAGGGCTATTTCAGACTCCGGGCCAATTCTCTCCGGGTCGGTAATAGAGATTATTGAAGTTCGGGGCACCAGGGTTGTAGTTCAAATGGCTTCTGTAAAGGATTAGGCATTGTGTTTACATACGTACTTTTAGCAATCGTTGGTCTAGTGGTCCTGCTGTTTCTCCTAGCGGGCGTAAAAATAGTTCGTCCCTATGAGCGAGGAATCGTCGAACGCCTAGGTAAATACAAAGAAACTAAGGAGTCGGGCCTTCAAATCATCGTTCCGTTTATCGACACGATCAAACGCGTAGACATGCGCGAGCAAGTAGTTGATGTTCCGCCGCAAGAAGTTATTACTTCGGACAATGTGGTCGTGTCGGTGGATGCAGTGGTTTTCTACGAACCGACTGATCCGCAACGTCTGGTCTATAACATCGCCGACTTTGTCCTTGCGATAACAAAATTGGCTCAGACTAATTTGCGTAACCTGGTCGGTGACTTGCAATTAGATGGCGCATTGACTTCGCGTGACCGCATCAATGCAGCGCTTCGAGAAATACTTGATGAAGCAACTGACAAATGGGGAGTTCGAGTTGTCAGGGTCGAGATTCAACGAATCGACCCGCCACCTGACGTCATGGCAGCTATGCATGAGCAGATGAAGGCTGAGCGAACCAGGAGAGCTACCGTCACCGAAGCAGAAGGATTCCGCGAGTCGGAGATAACTCGCGCTGAGGGCGATAAGCAATCCCGGATTCTTGAAGCTGAAGGTCAGCGTCAAAGCGCTATTCTCGCGGCGGAAGGTGAAGCTCAAGCGGTGCAAACAGTCGCAGACGCGGAGAGCTATCGTCTTCAAAAAGTCGCAGAAGGCGAAGCGGAAGCCACACGACAAGTGTTTCAAGCGATACATGACGGGGATCCCACCAGTGATGTACTCGCGGTTCGTTATCTTGAAGCGCTTGCTCAAATAGCGGATGGAAGAGCGACAAAGATCGTTGTTCCCACCGAGTTCAGTGGCGTACTCGGAGCTGTGACTGGCATTGCAGAAGCAATGCGCCAGCCTGCGGCTACCGACGAAACCGAAGCCCAAATAGCCGATATGGAATCTGGCTCACCCGAATAAGCCAATCTGCACTTTGGGCAAAGCTAGCGATAGGCATTCAGGCTAATTATTTAGCCTTGAGCGAAGCCTCGGAATTACTTCCTTAGCCATCCGAGTAAGGGATTCATTCATTACAGAGGGCGAGAGGCCGGGAGGCCCGCCCCATGTAACTAGATCCGTAATGCCGTTGACCTCTATGAGTTCCGCCAGTTCCTTTACGCAGTGTTCTGCGTCTCCTACTGTCCAATTCAGTGGATTTAAAGGGATCGGCTCTCGCTGCTCTTTTGGGCCTGACCGCTCAGCCGCAGCCTCTTTGTGGTCTTGGCTTCCCTTTATGAGGTTTACATATATGTCGCGCCTGTATTTTTCGGCTAGAGCTACTGGCTCCCATTCACGCTCGGGGTCATCTGTAACGAACACCCCTCTGATTAAGCCAATTCTAAACTCTTCCGGATCCGAGACCTGCTCTCTCCAGGGGTCGATGGTCAAACTTTTAGGGCCTTGCGGTAATAAATGAGTTCCAAAAGATGCGGCGCGTTTCGCCCCTGCAGGGCTTGTGGCAGCAAGCCATAGGGGTGGACCTCCCTCTTGTACCGGTTCTGGAGTCACGCGTAAATCGGAGACTTTGTAGCGTTTGCCTTCAAAATTGAAAGGCTCTCCGCTCCAAGCGAGGCGGAGAATAGTCAACGCTTCCTCAGTCAGGGATACCCGTCGGCTAATGGGGATTCCGAATCCCTTGAACTCGTGAGTTGCGTATCCCATGCCAGCACCTAATTCCACCCGACCGTTCGAAATATTGTCAAGAATCGCCAAATCCTCGGCGAGTCTTATCGGGTGCCGGAACGGCAATAGACAAATATCAGTAGAAAATCGCATGCGAGAGGTGCGAGCTGCTGCCGCTGCAGTTACTGGAACAAAATTCGGTAGATAGCCATCTTCAATAAAGTGATGCTCGGTAAACCAGCAGAGCTCGTAGTTCAGCTCCTCCGCTAACTCGATTTGCTCAAAAGTTTCGGCGTACACCTGGGGCATTGTTATTTCGCTTCCGGGTGGACATCGGAAGTCGTGGACGATACCAAAGCGTAACGGTGGAGTCATGACGTCAAATTAACTGCGTTTCAGCGATCGTGTGCAGGATAGAGAACTAGCCAACAGCGACTGGTTCCTACCGATTAGATTTCGCCTTATGGAAATCAGCGCAGACCGTCGGCAACAGTTAGAGCGCGAAATCGACGATTTTATGAATCAATACAACGAAGCATTCGTGAGTGGAACTCGCGATGACCTTCAAGAATTAGTCCATCTGCCAGTCACCTACGTCTCTGAAACCGAGGCACAGCTGCGAGAGCGTTACCCTTTTGACCCCGAAAAAATGCGTGAAGTCACGGGATTTCATCACCCTGAAACCGAAGTTCGAATTGTTCATCTTGAAGAAACGCGGGCCCACCTAACAATCGAGGGAACTCGACATAGGCAGGATGGTTCAATCATTGAGTCAATCGACAGTTTTTACATACTTCACAAGATTGAAGGCCGATGGGGTGTTTCGGTTTTCTCGGGAATACGTGGTGCCCGGTGATTCCCGACACTAAACACACACTCCTTCAATACCCCGAGACCAATTCTGTACCCCCCATTACTCGCGATTTGGAAAGCGCCTGCAGGCACCTCTATGAGACTGGCATGTGCGTCGTAGCTGACGTGCTAACCCCGGAACAAACTAAAGCGATCGGGGAAAAGTTAGAAGAGCAAGCCGCTTCAGAGCGGGCCCTCGGCGATTTGGCTCCCAAAGGCATGGTTGGCTGCAAACAATATGTTCCTAACATGGTAAATAAAGGTAAATCCTTCCTTGACCTCGTGGAAAAAGAGGAAACGGACCATCTCGTGGGTTGCCTGTTGGGAGACAATTTTCTGCTGTCAAGCGTTAACGGCCACATATACACCGGTGCCAATAGCGAACCAGAATTGCTGCACCGTGACCAAGGGCAGGTCCCTGCTTCAATATCGATGCCGGTGGTATGCAATCTTTTGTGGGCTCTAGACGACTTTACGCCGGAAGGCGGTGGGACGCTTGTAGTGCCGGGAAGTCACAGATGGGAATGGCAGCATCAAATTCGACCGCCGGATATGGATATTGCTGAGCCCGTGACAGTGCCCGCCGGAGGTGTTTTGGTTCTTGATGGCCGGGTTTGGCATGCAGGAGGCGTCAATAAAACTGGCTCGAAACGCCGCTCGATAGCAACTTTTTTCTGCGCCCCTTGGATTCGACAGCAAGAAAACGCCGCTTTGTCATGCTTTCAGGAGGTGCTGGATGAAGCGTCGCCCAAGTTACGGGCGCGTCTTGGGATGCACACCTATGGAACTATGGGCACTGTAGGCGGTACGGGCTCAGAGGTGCCCGGAGCAACCTTAATAAGTGGAGAATTCAGTTTCCCCAAATACATCATTGGTGAAAGTGGCTCCCTGCACCCCCTGCCGAGAGTGTCACGTCAAACTCGAATTTGATAGCAAGAGATTGTTGCCATTCGGACGGGAAGTAGACAGCCGCACGGATTAGTTTCTTTCCATGGGACCTCTTGATGGTATTCGAGTGCTTGACTTTACTCGCGTGGTGGCGGGCCCATTGGCGACTCGGATCCTCGCCGACCAAGGCGCTGAAGTCATCAAAGTGGAACCACCCGAGGGCGATTTGAGCCGCACCTTTCCGCCGTTGCTGGCAAATGAAATAACGCCATACTTTGCGCAACAAAATGCCGGTAAGCATTTTTGCTCTTTCG
>DKNM01000044.1:7220-12682 GCA_002470695.1 Candidatus Neomicrothrix sp. UBA7388 | reverse complement strand
TAGTAACTCTGCGTCTCGGCCGACACCTGCACTCGTCAATACGTGTACTCGCCTTGATTTAGAATGTGAACACCAAACGATAAGAAACGAAGACTTTGGCTACTCAAATGGCTACTTGCAGCAAAACAGCGAACCGCTCAAATAAGCAGTTCGCCGAATTGCGCCCATTTCTCGGGGGTTGTGTTTGTGGAGCTGATCGGAATCGAACCGACGACCCCCTGCTTGCAAAGCAGGTGCTCTAGCCAACTGAGCTACAGCCCCTTCAACCATCAGAGGGTACCGAGACGAAGCCTCGACAGCGACTTGAACATATAGATCGATTTACAGACACTCCTGCCTCGCCATACGCTAGAAATCAGCTAATCCAATTAGGGGACACAAAATGAAAATGCCTGCAGTTTCTTTGGCGGCGGTAAGTGGCCGTCGTCAGCAAACACTCGAGATCGCCTCGGAAATTGAACGTCGTGGGTTTAGCGGAATTTACTGCCCTTCAATGGGTGATTGTGTGGCGCTTTGTCAGGCAATCGCTTCCGTCACCAACGAAATTACTTTCGGGACGTCAGTTCAACCGATTTACTTCCGGAATCCAGAGGATTTGGCTGCGACCGCGTCATTTATTCATGAAATAAGCAACGGAAGATTCAGGCTTGGTATTGGAGTGACCCACGGGCCCGTGCATCAGCGTTTAGGCATAACTCCCGGCAAACCCCTTACCGATATCAGGAACTACGTTGCTGCTATGGAGAAAGCTGCAGCCCATCACGGAGAACTCCCCCCAATTGTGCTTGCGACTTTACGTCGCAAGATGGTCGAACTATCAGTTGAAATCAGTTCAGGGGCAGTGTGGGCTAATGCCAGTCGCAACGACTTCAATAACTCAGTTGCGGATATTTCAAATGAGGTTCAAGAAAGTAACTTCTTTATAGGGAACATGATCCCTACAGTGATTGACCCCGACAAAGCAGCAGGCGCAGCTAGGAATAGAAAAACTCTCCAAGGATACGTTGCTCTCCCCAACTACCGTAACTATTGGAAACAAGCTGGTTATATGGAAGAGATGGAAGGCATCGAAGCCGCAATCGAAGCTGGGGACAAAGATCGAGTTCTTACCTGTATGACTGAAGATTGGCTATCAAACGCCACTCTTTATGGATCAGCCAACGAAGTAAGAGATGGTGTCGAGGAATGGTTTGAGCAAGGCTGTAAGACGCCAATTTTAGTGCCATCAAGCACTGGTGGCGGGCAAATGCATGCGATCCAGGAACTATTTGATTGTTTTTCCTGACAACTTCACCCTTAATGGACCATGGATTCTGAAATAGATATCTCAGCAGCGGCGACACGGCTAAACGGCGTTGCTAATAAGACACCGATCCTTCGGTCACGCTTGCTTGATGAAATGGTCGGTGCCCAGATCTACTTAAAAGCTGAACATCTACAGAGAACTGGAGCGTTCAAATTTCGAGGCGCTTTTAATGCTGTCGCGGCGCTCAATCAAGAAGTTAGAAGCAAAGGCGTCGTTTCCTACTCGTCAGGTAACCACGCTCAAGCCCTAGCTAGGGCAGCCCAGATATTTAGAATTCCCGCAACAATTGTGATGCCCTCTGATGCTCCCCAATCAAAACGAAAGGCCACAGAGGCATACGGAGCGGGGGTAGTTGAATATGACCGGTACACGCAAAAAAGAGAATCAATAGCTGAAGAGCTCCGTAAGGAACACAAACTAACTCTCATCCCCCCTTTTGATGACCCTTATGTCATCGCAGGTCAATCGACGTGCGGGCAAGAACTAATCGAACAAACGGACCATTTGGACCAAGTGATCGTAGCTGTAGGGGGTGGAGGGCTCATTGCTGGGACAGCTCTCGCCATTCAGCAACAGAATCCTAAATGCCAAATCATCGGCGTCGAACCTGAGAAAGGAAACGATGTCCAGCGGTCATTGGCCGCTGGCGCCATCATCGAAATCGCCGTACCAGAGACAATCGCCGATGGACAACAAACAACATCGGCCGGAGTACACACTTTTCCCATAATTCAAAAATATGTTGATGAGATTGTGACTGTCACCGATGAACAAATCATCGAAGCAATGGTCTTTTTGTTTAAATATCAAAATCAAGTTGTTGAGCCGAGTGGTGCATCATCATTGGCAGCAGTCTTAAACGACAAAACACACTCAAAAGGTAAACGTGTAGGTGTCATTATCTCGGGCGGAAACGTCTCGCCTGAACGATTCTTTGCCCTAACTACCTAATAAATCAACTAGCGCGAATCAATTGCTCACTGTGGTTGGTACGGGGAAAATCTGAACGAGAATCAAGTCTTTCTTCTTGAAGCCACGGATCCAAAAAAGACCGCCACCTCTGTGCCCATGTATGCTCAGCCGTTATCTTCGACCATGCCGCGTTTCCAACTGCACTAATTTCTTTATCGTCGGAGACCAGCAACGGCACTAAGTCAACCAACTCTTCCAATTTGTCAAACGTGAAAATCTCTTCCCCAGGATTGAACGTCTGCGCCACACTTGGCCTTGATTGAACCAGCGAGGGAGTTGCTACCGCCGACGCTTCGAAAACACACGATGTGACTGGGAGTTCGTAATGGGACCGACGAATCAAAGACTGTTGGGAAAGCGGCACCGGCAGCTCAAGAACAAGTTTCGAACCTGCAAAAAGTGACGCACGCTCAAGTAGCGGCAAGTCATCTATGCATGCTGCGTTGACGGGTATATCTGCCCAACCGTCTCCAAATATCATCAGATCATCAACTGGTTCAAGCGTCAATACAGCATCAATATTGTTGGGATCGGCATCGGCCACAACAACTACACCACGACGCTCGGAGGGGACGAACTCCATTAACGCTGGCGGGTGGATTGCCGGTTCAAGCAAGGAAAGTCTGAAGGTGCCCAGAGCCTGATATTCCTCAAACGTTTGCCGATCGGGAACTGAGACCAAATCGTATTCTCTAAGATCCGCGGCAATCTCATCTAAATTAGTCGCGGGTCCAGACGACGAAAACCCAGTGTGAAAACACACTGCAACGCATCCGGCGTCAACTGTTAATGCCCTTACTTCTTCTCGATTTGGACTGCCATAAGTGGGGACAACAATCAACATTTCAGGCGAGTAACGATCTATTCCCCAGCTCATCGCGGCTTTAGTTGGCGCTACAGCAACGACCTCGTGACCTAAGAATCGGAGAGGCTCAGCGATTTGGGAACGAAGCGGTGAGTCACTCGCGTCTATCCCGTGCCCTGTAATTACTATTCGCATGAGAGGAATACTGCTTTCCGTTAGCTAATCGGCCCGTAAAGGTCCTCCCTCTTCAGTGTGGAACACTTTGTCAAGACTTTTGGTGATCCTCAGGTACCTCTTTTTTCAAACCTCGAAATATCACCACAATTGCCAAAACGAAAACAAGTAACGCCACCCAAACATTGATTCGGACCCCGACAACTTCAGTTGCTGTATCAGATCTGAGTAGTTCGATCCAAAAACGGCCCAAAGTATAACCAGCCACATAAATTGCCCAAGCGTAACCCTTTCTCAAGTTTGGAAAAAACCTCGGAGTTAGAAAAGCTACGAAGGCTGCTACTCCGAGATTCCATAAAACCTCATAAAGAAAAGTGGGATGAAAAGTCTGTTCGTTTTGATATTCAACAGGCCGATTCTCTCGATCTATAGTCAAGGCCCAAGGAAGGTCGCTGGGTCTACCAAAAAGTTCCTGATTAAACCAATTACCTAACCTGCCTATGGCTTGCGCTACTGGAATTCCTACGGCCGTGGCATCAAACATCGCAGGGAGGTCACCTTCATTACGTCGAACCACAATCCAAGCTGCTATCGCTCCTCCTGCTATCGCTCCCCAAATACCCAATCCTCCTTTCCATAACTTAGGTATGTCGCTCCAGTTTCCCTGAAAGCGGTCAAAATCTGTCAAGACGTGATAAAGCCGAGCCCCAACAATCCCAGCTGGTATTGCCCAAGTAGCCATCACGTGAACCATCGCAGGATCACCACCAGCCGCCGCATAACGACGGCCCGTAATCCAAACTGCAGTTAACGCCCCCAACGCAATACAAAGCCCGTAAATCCGAAACTCCATTGGACCGAGCTGAATTGAATTTACTGACGGACTCGGGATTGCAGCGAAGATCATGTAAATACCTCAGCCACCAAGGCCGTTAGTGGTTTCGAATCTGAAGCGTTAATACCCATTAATCACCCAGAAGAGATTCCTTCGTAAACAGCGGCTGAAACACCACGGTTTTCCAACTCGCTCAACCACGGCAACGGATCATCCAGCATTCCCAAACTCCAAGAACCATGAGGCAAGTCGTCTGCAATTAGCCATTCTGAACCTATGGAAGCTAGAACTCCTGCAACTGCTGATGGGTAATCAATAGCGCCGATAACGTGAGTGGTTTGCTCTCCGTTGAGAACTCCTCGAACTTCAACCCTCACTGCTCCTGGTCCTCCGTCTCTGTGAGGTCGTCTGAGCATTGGAAGCCAGCTTGTCAACCTGTCTCTCCGCGTCCCAGCAACTTTTGCTGTAATTCGCTCAGCTGTGGGAAAAATTGCGCCTAGTAGAACCGGGTCAGATAAAGCTGCCCTATAGCAATCGCGTGCGCCTAGAGGATCTGGAAACCAAACCAATTCTCTGCCCGTGCTGCTGTGTCGTTTGACCCAGCGATTTTCTCTTAATTCGACCACATCTTGGGTTCGGGCGCGGTGAAGTTGCCGTTGACAAGCAGGCCCACCTGTTCCCATTCGAGCAAGATGCACTTCATCAACACGGTCAAAATTCGATGCTGCATGTCGAGCTAAAAGACAACTCAAACCAGGTGAGAACGCCGCACCAACAATTACAGATCGATCTTCTTTAACTGCCATCGCCTCGAGAGCCAATAACTCTTCAACATCTTTGGGAGACTCTGAGATAGATATGACATGAGAGCCATGCCCGAGTGCTTCCTCCGCTAAATCCGCGTGTCCTCCCGTCGGTAATGACAAGAGTGTTAGATCTGCTTTTGGTAAAGGTCCGGGCGCTACGACTTCAACGTCGATATCGATCAACTGGCGAACAAACCCATGAAGCCGTTGGGGTTTACGAGCCCCCAGAATTAGCTTCTCGACGCAACCTGAAGCAGCAAGTTGACGCGCAGCCGTCCTCCCTACGATGCCAGCACCGATAATGGCAACAGTGGTCACGTCAACGAAAGTCCGGGCCGCTTAACTGTCTCCACTTACCTTGCCGGGGTGGAACTCCGCCTGATCCTCGAAGTCTCAAAATTGCCGCGACGATAGTTCCCACTCCCATTGCTAGAACTGCTCGGCGTAATAATCGCAAAGTTACCCCCGCCAAAATTGTTGGACCCTGCAGGCAGGTCGTTCGGAACGTGGGGCTAGCTGGAGTCGAACCAGCGACCTCACCCTTATCAGGGGTGCGCTCTAACC
>DKNM01000044.1:0-6930 GCA_002470695.1 Candidatus Neomicrothrix sp. UBA7388 | reverse complement strand
GACCTCACCCTTATCAGGGGTGCGCTCTAACCAACTGAGCTATAGCCCCGAACGAATGTCTGATCGTAGCGGCGCAACCTATAAGTATCCAACGTGTTTGTTATTCGAAAGGAGGTTCGTCTTCCTCCAACAGCGTGACGCGGACTCCGCCGACTAGGTCACTTATGAGGTTAAAAATGATTGTTAATAAGACATTGAAAGCAATTGCCCCAACGAAAAGCACTGCTCCAATGACTGTCGCGCGTTGAAAAATTTCCTCTCCATTAATTTCCCAAATTTCATAGGAACCCACTTCTGCAACAAAAGACTCAATATTGGAGATCACTCCAGATTGAACGGCAGCAGTCCACAGCAGATAGCCAGCCAAAACGAAAGCACCATAAAGGCAGGCATACAGCAACAATGAGACTTTGAGTACCGACCATGGGTCGATGTGACGAAGTGTCCTTCTCGTTCGCTTAACACGGGCGCGCCGACGAGCGAGCCACCCCAAGTTGAGATCGGCTTGGGGAGTTGACTCGAAAGAAGCCTCATTAGCCGGTGAATCAACTAGGGCTGTTGCTGAATTCGAAAGTTCATCAGCTTGTGTTTCGACGGCGGAGTCGGCTTCAGAGCTTTCAGGCTCAAGTGAAATGAAGCCGGTTGCGTCGGGTACTGAATGCTCGAATGCAAGTTTTTCTTTGGGCGGCTCAACAGCTGGCCTGCGAACCACAGACCGTTCTCTGTTTCGCCGCTTTATGACAGGTACTTTTCGATCTCGTCGGGGTTTATCAATTAAACGTCGTCGCTGGGCACCTTTCGTTTCATCATTTCGGTCGAGACCAACAGCTCGAGCGAAAGTTTCGTCATCAACTCCATCCGATGGAATGCCATAGTCATCTGGACGATTCGGCTCACTCACAGTTCGAAGTGTACGACAGCAGTACCCATAGCTGGTCGCGGACCTCAGTTGGAACCTGAAACTTCGGGAATCTCATCAAAATCTGGCGTCACCGGCGACAACGCGGCAACAGTTTCATCGTCTCCCACATTCATTATTCGCACCCCCGTGGCGTCGCGTCGTTGCTCCGCGATTTCTGATACCGAAGTTCGAATGAGAACGCCTCCTGAAGAAACAATAATTACTTCATCCTCAGAATCAACCATCCGAGCCCCCACGACGGCAGCTCCGCGAGCCTCAGTGAGCTTGATCCCCTTTACGCCCATAGTGCCTCTGCCTTTACGCGGGTAAGCCTCAATTGGAGTTCGTTTTCCATAGCCGCCTTTTGTGATTGTCAGCAAAAAGCGTTGATCGTTCTCTGATGAAGCGGCTGCGGCGACAACAACATCCTCGTCGCGTAATTTCATTCCTCTAACGCCAGCGGCGCTTCGCCCCATAGGGCGTACCTGGTTACCGGCAAATCTGATCGCCTGCCCACTGCTGCTTACCAGCACAATGTCGTCTGTTTCTCTAACTTGAATAACACGAACCAGTTCATCGCTTTCACGAAGATTGATAGCTATTAAGCCATTCGTGCGATTCTTGTCATATTCGGTAAAGGCGGTCTTCTTTACTACTCCTTGGCGAGTTACAAACATCAAGAACTCGTCAGCCACAAATTCGCGGGTGTCGATAACGGCTTCAACAACTTCATCGGGTTCCAGCTGCAACAAATTGACTACCGCTGTTCCGCGGGCCGTGCGATCCATCATCGGAACCTGGTAAGCCTTCAGTCGGTATACCTTCCCTCGGTTAGTAAAAAATAAGAGGTAGGAGTGCGCGGTTGTGGTCAAAACTCGAACCAAAATATCGTCATCCTTTAAACGCGCCCCTTGGACTCCACGACCTCCACGGCCTTGCGTTCGAAAGACATCAGCAGCTACTGACTTTATGTAGCCGCCCTTACTTAGCGTAATCACGACCGGTTCGTCATCAATCAGATCTTCGACTTCCATATCTCCTTCGTCGAAGACAATTTGTGAGCGTCGGGGCGTGTCGTGATCCGCCCGGACTTCTTCAAGTTCTTCCTTGATTACTGCTCGTAGCTGGTCTTCATCGTCGAGAATCGCTTGTAAATGTTTGATTCGCTCTCTTAGCTCAACGAGTTCTTCTTCTAGTCGGGTACGACCTAACCGAGTAAGCCTTCCCAATTGCATATCCAAGATGTGATTTGCTTGACGCTCTGAAAAAGCGAACTGGTCACTTTGAAGCCCCGCAAGCGCTGAGGCTCTGTCATCGCTCGATCTTATGAGTGAAATGATGTCATCGATAAGGTCAAGTGCTTTTAAGAGACCTTCGACAATGTGAGCTCTGTCTTCTGCTTGGCTTAGCCGATATTGAGATCTACGGGTGACAACATCTATTTGGTGCTCAACATAGGCGTGTAGAGCGTCTCGCAAATTAATTGTTCGCGGAACTCCATCGATAAGCGCCACCATGTTGGCTGCAAAACTCGTTTGGAGAGGAGTGTGTTTGTACAAGTTGTTGAGAACGACACTTGCCGGGGCATCGCGCTTGAGTTCAATTACAAACTTTGTTTTTCCCTTTGCTGACTCATTTCGGAGCTCGCGAATTCCATCAATAATTTTACGGTCAACGGCATCAGCGATCTTCTGCTCAATGTTTTCAACTGACTGCTGGTAGGGAATCTCAGTTACCACTATCTGTGTATTGCGCCCATCTTCAACAATTTCTGCGCGGGCCCTAATACGAATAGATCCGCGACCAGTAGTAAACGCGCTTGTTAGCCCTGCGCGTCCCATAATGAAACCCCCCGTTGGAAAGTCGGGTCCTTGAACAAATTCCATTAAGTCGCTCACTGATGCCTCAGGGTTATCTATGAGGTGCAAAGTGGCATTGATAATTTCAGTCAGGTTGTGGGTGGGAATATTCGTCGCCATTCCAACAGCGATACCTTGGCTTCCATTAACCAAAAGATTTGGGAACCGGGCAGGCATGACTACGGGCTCTTCACTTGAGCCGTCGAAAGTTGAGACTAGATCGACGGTGTCTTCATCAATACTTTCCACCATCCGCATTGCAAGATCCGTAAGCCGGCACTCTGTATATCTATAGGCAGCTGGCGGGTCGCTAGGAGAACCGAAATTGCCGTGGGGATCAATAAGGGTGTTAGCGAGACTGAATGATTGCCCCATGCGAACCATTGCTTCGTATATAGCTGAATCACCATGAGGGTGATAATTGCCTATGACATCACCCACGACTGTGGCGCATTTTCTGTGCGGTCGGTCGGGTCGTATTCCAGTTGAAAACATCGACCAAAGGATCCGACGATGGACTGGTTTGAGACCGTCTCGAGCATCGGGTAAGGCACGTGCTGTAATTACCGACATCGCATACTCAAGAAATGACTGTTCCATTTCTTGTTGAATCTCTATTGGCTGTACTGACAGAGGAAAGTCGTCGTTTGGTGGTGGAATGTCTGTCATTTCAGTTAGATGTCCAGGAATCGCACGTCATGGGCATTGTTTTGTATAAATCCTTTTCGACTTTCAACATGCTCCCCCATGAGCACACTGAAAATGTTGTTAGCAATTGATACTTCATCAACTGTTACCTGGAGCAGTGTCCGCGTGTCAGGGTCCATGGTTGTTTCCCATAACTCGTCGGCATCCATTTCACCCAAACCTTTAAGCCGTTGAAATTCGTTTTTATGATTCGGACGTTCATCTAAAAAATCGGCTTTTACTTGGTCATCTTTTAAATAGACCGTGTCATTGCCAACTTTGGTGGAGTAAAGAGGTGGTTGGGCAATATAAACATGGCCATTTAGCACGAGTTCTTTCATTTGCCGCCAAAAGAATGTGAGAAGCAAGGTTCGAATATGACTACCGTCAACATCTGCGTCACAAAGCAAAATGACCTTGTGGTACCTCATTTTTTCAGCGTCAAAGCTTCCTTCACCTACGCCGCCTCCAATGGCGGAAATTAGAGCCTGAACTTCTGTGTTTTGGAACATCTTTTCTAGCCGTCCGCCCAGACGTTCGACATTTAAAATTTTCCCCCGGATCGGCAAAATTGCCATGGTCCGCGGGTCTCTCGCATCCTTGGCTGACCCGCCAGCAGAGTCACCCTCTACGATATACAGCTCAGTTTCCGCGGGGTCGCCTGATGAGCAGTCTGTTAATTTACCCGGTAAACCAGCACCAGCTAATGCGGATTTACGAACGGTATTCTTAGCTTTTTGGGCTGCAAGTCGAGCCCGACGAGCATCTATTGCTTTCCCAATAGTCCGTTTAGCTTCTTTTGGATGTTCTTCAAGCCAATCGTTCATGGCATCGTTGGTCGCTTTTTGAACCAAACTACGCATAGAGGTATTACCTAGTTTCGCTTTGGTCTGGCCCTCAAACTGCGGCTCTTGTAGCCGCACACTTACGATCGCTGTCAAACCCTCCCGAATGTCATCACCTTGAAGATTGTCTTCTTTTTCTTTAAGCAGATTCTTCGCACGCGCGTACCGATTAACAGTTGAAGTCAAGGCTGTTTTGAAACCCTCTTCATGCATTCCACCTTCGATAGTGCTAATGCCATTTGCGAATGAATGAATGCCGTCCAGCTGGAACCCGGTATTCCACTGAAAGGCTATTTCAACTTCATCACCTTCTTCGGCAGCTGTGAGATAACCAACTTCTTCGAAGAGAGGTTCTTTGGGATCATTGAGGTAGCTGACAAAATCGCGGATTCCGCCGTCATACTGAAATTCTGTGGTTACTGGGGACTCTTCTCTTTCATCTTTAAAGGTAATTCGGAGTCCGGCATTTAAAAACGCCATCATTTGGAATCGCTCTAAAAGCGTTTGAGCACGAAACTCAACTGAATCAAAAATTGTCTGGTCAGGAGCGAAGGTGACTGTCGTACCTCTTCTACCGCTCGGGCTATCGCCAACTTCAACTATTGGGCCCTCGGGTTGTCCTCCATCGCAAAAGTCCTGTTTCCATCGGCGTCCATCACGATCGATTTCGAGTTCAACACTTGTCGAAAGCGCATTAACTACTGAAACTCCAACTCCGTGCAACCCACCTGAGACTTTGTAGCCACCACCACCGAATTTACCTCCTGCGTGGAGCACTGTCAGCACAACTTCTGCTGCTGATTTATCGGGATATTTAGGATGAGCATCGACAGGAATTCCGCGTCCGTTGTCCGTTACTCTGCACCGGCCATCTGCAAGGATTACCACGTCTATCGAGGTGCAGTAACCAGCCATGGCTTCATCAACTGAATTGTCGACTACTTCATACACCAGGTGGTGAAGTCCAGCGGGTCCCGTCGACCCGATATACATGCCAGGCCTCTTCCTCACAGCCTCAAGACCTTCGAGTACTTGAATATTTTCAGCTTGGTATGTGACGTCGCTCACTTAGCCCCTTTTCCTGACCCGAATACTACCAGTAGGAGGGGGACCGGTGAGGCAGGGTCAAATCCGTTGGAACGCTTCTCAGCCCATCTGACGTCAATCAGTTGAATTATTGAGCCTTGACGTGAACCTTTATTCCCGAGAAATTTAAATCTGAGTGAGCGGCCTTCAGTTTCACCAGTAAATCTCGTTCTAAATACTGAATTTCGGTCGCCCATCCCGGATGGTCAACATCGACAAAAAGAACTCCATCAACAATTCGTCGAGGCTTACAGTGATCTCTAATTTCTTGACCAACAGCTAAATCCCAGTGTTGATGCAACGTATACATAGCTCCGCGATCGCCGAAACCATTTACAACCCTCTTGAGGACCTCTCCAAGAGAACGTGGCTCATCCCACTTGTCACTACTCATGCACGTTGCCATCCATAATTTCTAGGATTCGACTGGGATCTACACCCTTGGGCACCGTTCCTGTCGCGGAAGTTAAAATGATCTGGGAATCTGGCAAACATTCCACAAGACGACGCGCCCGCTCTTCGTCCAACTCGGAAAATACATCATCCAATAACACGAGAGGCTGGTCGCCTGTAGCGGCTTCTATATAGAGATATGTCGCGAGCCGTAAAGCGAGAGCCAAACTTCGTTGTTCTCCCTGTGACGCGTGAGTCCTAGAAGGAAGTGAGTCAAGAAGAATTGTTATGTCATCTCGATGTGGCCCAATAAGAGTCATTCCTCTTCGAAATTCGTCGGCGCGCGCCGCTTCGAGAGCCGCATTCATGCCGATCTGCTGCCAGTCTCCCTCGATAAAAAGCGATACCGGTTCACTTGTATCTGAAATCTGCGCGTAAAAATCTTGCACAACAGGGCCAAGTTTCACGAGGAATTTCTTTCGGTATTCAGCAACTGCCTCACCAGCGGCGAGGAACTGTTCGTTCCAGATATCAAGGCTTGATTGAATAGATGATGAATATTGGCCTCTTGCCTGCTTAAGAAGATTATTCCGCTGCCTCAATATCTGATCGAATTCCGTTCGCACAGCACGAAACTCAATATCGCTAACAGCGATTACCTCGTCAACCATTGCCCTTCGAACTGAGGGCGCTCCTTTGAGAAGTTCAAGATCGTCAGGACTGAAAACCACAACTCGGACCGTGTCTCCGAGGTCTCTGAAACGTTTCAACTTTTGACGATTCACCTGAGCTTTTGAGCGACCTGCTGTTGCAAATTGAAGTTCCACAAGTCGGGTGTTATCACCTCGCTCCACTTCAGCTCTTACGTATGCTGATGCTTTTCCATGCATAACAAGGGCATCTACTTTCGCCCCACGAAAAGACTTTGCTCCACTAAGCAGGTGAATCGCTTCAATTAAATTTGTTTTTCCGTGCCCATTGAGCCCAACGATTAGCGTGACTTTACTACTGAGTAAAAGATCAGTGTGCTCGTGATTTCGGAAGTCAGTCAGCCACAACCGTCGAACAATCAATTACTTGACACAATCAGCTATGAAACACGTACAGGCATCAAGAGGTAGAGGAAATCTCCTCCCTCAGTGGAGCGGAGAACGGCGGG
>DKNM01000095.1 GCA_002470695.1 Candidatus Neomicrothrix sp. UBA7388 | reverse complement strand
ACTGGACCTGCTTGAGTTTTGAACATCAGGTTGAATGCTCGAGCTTCAGTGAACTTTCCCACAGCGCCGCACGATGGGCATATGTTGGGGTCGTCGAGTTGGTCTTCTCTATGGCGGGTCTTACATTCGGTGCAATCCACGAGTGGGTCACTGAAGTTTGCAAGGTGCCCGGATGCTTCCCATACCTGCGGTGGACTGAGAATAGCTGCGTCCAGCCCAACGACATCGGTGCGCATTTGGACCATGGAGCGCCACCATGCATCTTTAACATTTCTCAAAAGGAGTACCCCGAGTGGGCCGTAGTCGTAGGTGCTTCGAAATCCGCCATATATTTCGGCGGATGGAAAAACGAAACTTCGTCGTTTACAGAGATTGACAACTTTGTCGAACAGTTCAGGGTTGGGCGAAGCCATGGCGCCGAGGGTACCGACCAGTTGCCCTTTCTGGCCACGTAATTGTTTGACTAGTTTAGGTTTCACAACAAAAAGTGCCGAGAACTTGGGGGATGTATGCGTTTAGAAGGCAAAGTAGCCGTCATTACTGGCGGCGGGAATGGCCTAGGTAGAGCCACCGCTTGCCGATTTGCGCGTGAGGGCGCGAAAGTTGTGGTGGCGGACATTGTGGACGACTTGGGTCAGGAGACTGTTCAACTGGTCACGGAGGAGGGCGGGGCCGCTTCCTTTGTTCATTGTGACGCTGTGAGTACCAGTGATAACCACGCCATGGCCGCCCATGCCCTCGATACATATGGCGCAATTGATGTGTTGGTGACTGCCGCGGGTGTTAGCCACGCCGGCTATAAGAGTGGCGATCAGGAAGCAAGCGTTAAATGGTTTGCCAAAAGAGTCGATTATTTCGAAAATCCCGCCAACGAATTGCTTGATCTCGACTTGGACGACTTTCGTCAAGTCATGGCTATCAATCTCGACGGGACGCTTCTAGCAGCGCAAGCGTGTGTTCCCGCAATGATTGAATCCGGTTCGGGCGGGGCAATAGTCACTATCGCTTCAATAGCTGCGAAGCATCCTGACGCGGGTCCAATTCCATACGTCTGTTCCAAGTCAGCGGTGTGGATGTTGACGAAGAAGCTAGCTCGGGTGCTTGGGAGGTCCGGCATTCGAGTGAACGCTATTGGCCCGGGGTTTATTGATACCCATATGACGAAAATGATTGATTTGATCCCCGAGGAGAGACTTACTCAATTTTACGCAAATATCCCAATGGGTCGTAAGGGGGTACCCGATGAGATTGCCAATACCGCTTTATTTTTGGCCAGCGATGAGGCTTCCTACTTCACCGGCGAGATATTGCATCCAGATGGTGGCTTCTTCACCGAGTAGAGGGCGGGAAGTAAGTTAGGCTGAAGTCATGGTGATGCGAGATCGAACAGTTGCATTTATCTGTTTATTGTTGACGGCCATTATTTGGTCGACGCCTATTACGTACTTCGATACGGAATTTGAAGGGGTAGACAACGATCGTATGGAGTGGTCGTGCCCTCGGCCGATTACCTCTCCGTTGCCAGGTGCTGTGGATCTAGATGCTGTTCGCTCTCAATTGAGTGCGACTGCTGATGGCACCGTGAAGAGCGAACATCCTCAGTGTCGTCTTTTGAACAGCACGCAACTGGTTTTGGGGTTGTTGTCATTGGCGGGCGCCGCGTGGAAAGGTCGACTCTGGTGGTTAACAACTGCTGATTCTCGAGCCGAGAAAAAGTTCTCTCGCCTGCATGCCAAGACGTCCGGCGAACCTAAAGGCATGTTGGATTAACGCCAATAAGAGTTAGTCATTTCAAAAGTTCGGTGCTGCGTAGCCGACGGTCTATGTGATACTCCCAAAGCCTGTGAGTTATAGCTGCTACCTCGTCTGTGTGCGTTGCTTGCTGGACTTCCAATACGGTTGACAGTGCTCCGCCGAGAGTCGCACGCATGAGTTCTAACGCCGCCGACGAAATGCGAGTTCCGCGCTGATGACTTGCGCACAGAACGCCTCCATTTCGGGGATCGAAGTACTCAAGGTCGGTTCGCTCACCTCCCAAAACGCAAGCATCAAGTGCGGGCGCTACTCCTTCGTGCGCTAGCAGTTTGAGTAAAAATGCTGGGACAATGAGAACTGGGTCGCCTTTGTGGAGCGTGTGCAGTGCTCCGCAAAGCATTCTGTAGAGCTCGATATCTGGTTGTTTGTCTTGCGCTACTTGATCCACTGCTTCGGCGATGGTTAACGCTTTCCCGAGGCGATCGAGGTCATCGCGAATTTGCGGCCAATGATCTCGGGTCTCGGCCTGGGTCACAATATCTAAGTCGCCTCGTCCTTTATAAAATTGGAGGTCAAGATGGCGGAGGGGTTCAAGGCGACCTCCGTAGCGGCTACGCGTTTTTCTAACTCCCTTGGCCACCGCCCGAACTTTTCCGTTGTTTTCTGTAATTACAGAGAGAATTCGATCGGCTTCACCGAGTTTGTGCGTTCGAACAATGACGCCGCTGTCTCTGTAATGCGCCATTTCTGTTGCCTACCTGTTGAGTCCACCAAAGCGACGATCACGGGCCTGGTATTCGAGTATCGCTTTATATAGATCTTCGCGCCTGAAGTCCGGCCAGAGAGTGTCGGTGAATAGCAGCTCGCTATATGCGACTTGCCATAGCAAGAAGTTAGAGAGTCGATGTTCGCCAGACGTCCTGATCATCAGATCGACATCCGGCATAGACGGCTCATATAGGTATTTCGCTAATTTGCGTTCGTCTATCCGGTCCAGTGGCACGCCGTCTTCGACCATCGCTTTTACCGCGTCAATTATTTCGGCTCTCCCTCCGTAATTGAATGCGATCGTCAGATTCATTTCCGTGTTACTGCGAGTTAGGTCAGATGCTTCCTTCATTCGCCGCAGCACCCGCTTAGGTACTCGCCAATTTTGGCGGCCTGCGAATCGGATGCGAACTCCCATGTCATTTAG
>DKNM01000013.1 GCA_002470695.1 Candidatus Neomicrothrix sp. UBA7388 | reverse complement strand
TTACTGATGACGGTTACCTTTACGATGCGGCCTATTTGGCTATCTCGAACAGCAGCGACTAGATCTTGGACACTCTTGATTTCTTTACCGTCAAACTCAGTAACAACTTCTCCGATGTTGAGACCCGCAGCGTTTGCTGCGCCGTCCTCGACAAGGGCAACTATGACTACGCCTTGTTCTACTTCTTCCGAAATGTCGTATTGATTTCGAGACGTCTCATCGAGCATTTCGACATCAATGATGTTGACACCCAAGAGCGGCCGTTTGGGCACTTCACCGGTTTGGAGGGTTTCGATTACAGGTCGTGCATGATCAATTGAAATAGCGAAGCCAATACCTTCTGCATTTCCGGCAATTGCTGTATTAACTCCGATGACCTCTCCATTCGCATTTACCAATGGTCCGCCGGAGTTCCCAGGATTAATTGCCGCATCTGTTTGAATCAAGCGAGTCAAGCGACTTCCGGAAAGCTGCAACTCGCGCTCTAACGCAGAGACGATACCCGTTGTAACCGTCGGTGTGTCTCCTAGACCGAGCGCATTTCCTATCGCCAGCACCTCGTCACCCACTTCAACATCGGCGGAAAGGCCCAGCCGGGCAGCTGGTAAATCTTCACCTTCGATTTGAAGTACCGCCAGATCTCGAGTCGGGTCCTGTTGCACTAACTCGGCCTCCAGGACGCTTCCGTCGTAGAGCATGACCTGTATATCGGTGGCGTTTTCGACGACGTGAGCGTTGGTGACTACTTGACCTTCGCTGCTAATGATAAAGCCTGTGCCTTGGCCGCCACCGAAGACTCCATCGCCAGTCTCTATCTCAATCTGAACAACGGTTGGCGCTACTGCTGCCAGAACAGCCTTTACGTCTAGTCTTCCATCGTTGGTGGTCTCCACGCGGGGAGTAGTTTCTGCACCGGACATCATTTCATCGTCTAAGGCCACGGCCGTAGAAAGAGCCTCTGAATCGGTGGCTGAATCGTTATTGATCTCTATTTTGCTCTCGGCAGTCTCGGTCACGTAGATCCGTTGCGGGTCTCCCAAACTCACCACGATCAGGCCAGCTACCAAAGCACCGACGATTGCGCCAAGAACCGTTCCTAAAAAGAAACGTCCAGACGTAGGTTCGGTTTCACGACTCACACTAAGGATGCTATCCGTGCTTTGATTCTGAGCGGGATCGGGTGTGGGTCTCACTGAGTTCTTTGTGTAACTAAATCTAAATCATGGATTAGCTCAGGAATTCCAGTGCGGACGTTGAAAGGGTTTCGACTTGTTCTTTAAATTCATTGAGGTCGACATCTTCCTGGTCGCCCATGACGCCTTTGAGGTACCTATTCAGCACCCCTTCGACAATTGCTGCGAGCCGCCAATACGAAAAAGCTCGGTAGTAATTTACGTTCGAGATATCTC
Source organism: Candidatus Neomicrothrix sp. UBA7388 (assembly GCA_002470695.1). Classification (GTDB taxonomy): domain Bacteria; phylum Actinomycetota; class Acidimicrobiia; order Acidimicrobiales; family Poriferisodalaceae; genus UBA7388. The sequence continues at coordinate 8,404 of DKNM01000013.1, read as the reverse complement.
TCCCTGATGCTTTCTCATACCACGTTAAAAGTTCGTCTCTCGAGGCAAAGTTACCCGCTAGCGTCGGAGCGCTCGACCCTGCTGGCGCCTCGTCAGGGTCTACCCAGTTGTTGAGCAAATATCCAACGTCGGCTAGGGGGTCACCTAGAGTGCAAAGCTCCCAATCAAGCACTGCTCTAATATCGCCTCCACGACTAAGCATGTTCCCCAAGCGATAGTCACCGTGAACGATTGTGGAACCAATCTGTGTCGGCTTTTGGTCCTCGAGAAGCATTTGGACGCGTTCCATTGTGTCTAACTCGCGAGTTTTAGATTGCTCCCATTGTCTGGTCCACCGCCGAATTTGACGACCTAAGTAGTCTTCGCGCTTAGCGAGATCACCTAAGCCGATTAAATCAGGTTCAATTGAATGCAATTCTGCCAGCACTTCTGCAACACGCCGACTGAGGTCGATTCTTTCCGATATCGGAATCTGGCTCGCTTCAACATCGCTGTGGAGCACTTCTCCGTTGACGTACGCCATTACATAAAAGGGGGCGCCGTTGACGTTCACGTCTTCGCAGACCCCCAAAGTTTCCGGCACGGGCACATCCGTTATGTGAACAGCACTGATAATGCGATGCTCTCTCGCCATGTCGTGGGCTGTGGCGAGAACGCTACCCAAGGGCGGTCGACGCAATACGTAGCTTGCTTCCGACGCATCCCGAACCCTGTAGGTCAAATTTGAGTGCCCTCCAGCAATCAGTTCATATCGGAGTGGTAGCACAGCGGCCGGCACATTCTCCGAAAACCATTCGGCAACGCGAAGTTCATCTATGCCATCTACATCGGTGTCACTCATAAAGATCGCCCCCAAACCTGTCCGGAGGTTAGCAAGCGGGACTCAACTGTAACGATAGAAGCCTCGACCATTCTTCCGACCTAGAAGGCCCGCGTCACACATTCGACTCAGGAGAGGAGGCGGAGCGTATAGCTGCTCCTTGAACTCTTCGTATAAAGACTCGGCGACCGCCATAGTGGTATCCAGCCCAATTAGATCGCACAACGCCAGGGGGCCCATCGGGTGGTTACAACCAAGAACCATGCCAGCATCTATATCTTCGGCGCTAGCAAATCCTGATTCCATCATTCGAATCGCAGAGAGGATGTAAGGAATTAACAGAGCGTTGACAACAAAGCCCGCACGGTCCTGACTACTAACAACTCGCTTCCCTAGTTGATCAGCAGCGAACTCTTGGCACACGGCTGCCGTTTTATCGCCTGTAAGAAGGGAAGAAATCACTTCGACAAGTCCCATTACCGGCACTGGATTGAAGAAGTGTACGCCGATAACTTGCTGTGGCCGGTTGGTTGCCATTGCAAGTTTCATAATTGGAATCGAAGATGTGTTACTCGCAAGAATGGCGTCAGGGTCGTCAACGACATCATTCAGGCGACGGAAAACTTCGAGCTTGGCTTCTTCCTGTTCGACAACTGCTTCAACAACAAATTCGCGATCAGCGAGGCTTGGCAACTTAGTAGAAAACGAGATATTGCCCATGACTTGGGCGTGGTCTTCTTCGCTAAGCTTTCCTGCGCGCATTGCACGATCCAGACTCTTCTCTATGCGCTGCATTCCCGCTTGAAGAGCACCATCATTATTTTCCACGATTTTGACATCGCAGCCGCTGCGAGCAGCAACTTCAGCGATACCAGAACCCATTAGGCCGCAACCAACTACTCCGAATCGTTCAATAATCACATGCTAGAGAGTACAAGAGTGCCCGGGTTCGCGGCAGATGATTAGCTAATGTGCGACTCTTCGATTGCTCCGCGCACAGCTTCCACAACCTCTTCGGCGGTGGCTCCCGGGGTGAGAACTCGCGCAACACCAGCCTCGTACATCGAGTCGAAATCCGTTTCGGGCACAATTCCACCAAGTATCACAGGTATGGATGCCCCCGCTTCTGCTAGCCCGTTCGTAACCATCGGTAGCAGAGCCTCATGCGCACCTGAAAGCATCGAAACGCCAATAGCAGATACATCTTCATCAATTGCAGCTGCAACTACAGTTTCTGGTGTCTGGAATAAGCCGGTATAGATGACTTCGTAGCCTGCATCTCGCAAGATTCGTGCAACAATTTTCACACCGCGGTCGTGTCCATCAAGCCCCAACTTTGTGACCAGTACGCGCTCCGCCATGAATGATGACCCTACCGTCCCTACAGAACAACAGCGAGTCAACTTTGATGATCTATTCACTCCAAGACAGATCAGGCAAACAAATCCTTTAATGCTGACCTTCACCAAGCGCGTTGAGGACTTCAAGAAAAGTCTCCAAATCAGTTTCCAAATGTCAAAGTCTCTTGCTTTGAGCCATAGAGTTCCCTCATGCCTAAGATCACCCAGCTCGCAGCGCGGGCCGTCAATGCATCTAAGACCTACGGTTCCGGCGAAACTACAGTCCACGCGCTAAACGAACTTTCCGTGGATCTCTTATCAGGAGAGTTCACCGCGATAATGGGACCTTCAGGCTCTGGGAAATCTACTTTGATGCATTGCCTAGCGGGTCTTGACACGTTGAGTTCTGGAACTGTCTACATCGGAGAAACCGACGTAAGTCAACTATCTGAAAGAGCTCTCACACTGTTGAGGAGAGACCGCGTGGGATTTGTCTTCCAGGCCTTCAACCTTGTTCCAACACTCTCAGCCAAAGAAAATATCTCATTACCGCAGAAGTTGGGTGCCTCCGCTCTCGAACCCGAATGGCTCGAACGAGTAATTGATGCGGTGGGATTAAGGGACCGTTTGGGTCACAGGCCAAACGAACTATCTGGCGGACAGCAGCAGAGAGTCGCCGTTGCGAGGGCACTCGCCGGTCAGCCCGAAATAATATTTGCCGATGAGCCCACTGGCAATCTCGACAGCACGACTGGCAATGAAATTCTCCAATTCATGCGACAAGCAGTTGATGACTTAGAACAGACCATTGTTATGGTCACCCACGACCCTTCCGCAGCAGCCTTTGCCGATCGAGTCGTCTTCTTAGCCGATGGAAAGATCGTTCAAGAACTCAGAGACCCCTCCGCTAATCAGATTTTTGACACCATGAAAAACTTGGGCGACTGAGGTGTTCAAACTCACCCTCAATTCTTTACTTGCAAGAAAGATAAGGCTCGCCCTTACGACGTTTGCAGTCGTTTTAGGCGTGTCATTTGTATCCGGTTCATTCATTTTGGCGGATAGTCTCCGGGCTGTTTTCGACAAGATTGCAGTGGAGATAGCTGGGCCAGATTGGATCCAAGTTCGAGGTGTAGAAACCATACAAGGAGACCCCTTTAGCCGACCCGTGGTAACGCAGCAGATTGTTGAGCAGATCGGCTCCTCCGAGGGCGTCTATGGCGCCGAAGGGGTTATTCAAGGATTCCCGCGAATTTCTTTCGAAGAAACATTGATCAAGCCATTAGGCGGGGCTCCCACATTGGCATTCAACTTTGACGAGGAAAGAGCTGAACTGACTGGCTTCGAGACGATCGAAGGCAAAGCACCTTCCAATGGGGAGGCAATGGTTGATATTGATACTGCTCAAAAATATGGAATCTCGGTAGGAGATAGCATCTCAATCCGTTCTCTCCAACCAGAAGAACAGTTCACTGTTAGCGGCATTACTAGGTGGGGGCAAGACAATGGCGGCGGAGCGGTATTCGTCTTAGTCGACACTCCAACCGCTCAGCGCCTATTCAACTATCCAGATTCCTACCTTGCAGTAACGGTTGCAGCCCTACCGGGTGTTGAAGAAAGCGAACTCGCTGAACGCCTAACAGACGAGCTGCCTAATGGATTTGAGGCCGTCACCAGCGATGTAGTTGCCAACGAATTCAGCGACGAGTTCGATATCTTCATAACAATTTTCCAAAACGCGCTGCTTGTCTTCGCTGCCGTCGCACTGGTCGTTAGCGCCTTCATAATTAACAACACGTTCGCAATAGTTCTCGGGCAGCGCGTCAGAGAGTTAGGACTGCTGCGAGCGGTAGGAGCGACCGGTAGGCAAATCAGATCTTCCGTGCTCATCGAAGCCTCTGTTATCGGAGTTATTGCATCGCTTATTGGATTATTTGCGGGCCTGGGTATTACTTGGTCAATCAAGGCACTAATCGCCGCAGCTGGAGATGGATCAGGTCTACCTGATGGTCCTCTGGTAATAGCGACCAGAACTTGGATAGCTGCGGCTGTGGTCGGCATTGGCGTGACCCTTTTAGCCTCAATCTCCCCAGCAAGAAAGGCCGCTCGCATACCACCTATTGCCGCTCTACGGGAAGACATGACCCTCTGGGCGACTAGTTCGCGTCGCAGGACAATTATTGGGTCGACTCTTGGGGCAGTCGGGCTTATCGCAACTGTCTTTGGCGCAACAAGTCAATCGGGTGCAGCGAGGCAACTTACCTTTCTTGGTGTTGGCGCATTATTGCTCTTCATATCAGTCTCGCTACTAAGCACTTTGGTTGCTAAGCCTGCTGCGCGTCTTCTTGGTTGGCCAATCAGTCGCTTGGCTAAGGCATCGGGTAATTTAGCTCGTCAAAACGCCAGTCGAAACCCTAGAAGGACCGCCTCTACCGCATCGGCCCTTATGGTCGGGTTAGCACTTGTTGCAATGGTTCTGGTCGTCGGAACAAGTTTCAAGAAAACATTTTCTTCGATGCTGGACTCTTCTTTAGGCGCCGACTTTTTCGTTGATAGCGAACGCAGCAATTGGGGCTTTAGCCCACAGCTAATCGACGAAATCCGAACAGTTGACGGAGTTGCAATAGCCGTCGGTTTCCGCGGAGGACAGGGCAGCGCTCAGATGAGCGTCGAGGGAGCGTCAAAGGACGTTACAGGAACTCAGGAGGAAGGTTTAGGGCGGGTAATAGACATATCTCTGATCCAGGGCTCCTACTCAGGCTTGTCAGAAAACGGGGTGTTGGTTCACAAAGACCCAGCCGAGGACCTCGGGTTATCAGTTGGCGCGTCGCTTCCTGTCAAGTTTCCAGTCTCAGGGTCAACCGAATTAACGGTTGTCGGCATATTCGACGACGGATCTCTTTTAGGTAACTGGGTCATAGACATGTCCACTTATGAGTCGGCGTTTGATCCGGCTGTACAGTCCGATCTTTTCGCTGCCATAGAACTAGAAGACAACGTCGTCGTTCAGAATGTAAGAGCTAATCTTGAAGCGATCGCCTCACAGTATCCGGAAGCGAATCTTCAAGACCGGACCGAATATCAGGAATCCATAGAGGCTCGAATCGACACCCTGCTCGTCACCGTTAATGCGCTGGTCGGCTTCGCAGTGATCATCGCTGTTCTAGGAATAGTTAATACCTTGATGTTGTCAGTTTTCGAGCGAACGAAGGAAATCGGTCTTCTGCGTGCCGTCGGGATGACTAGACGGCAAACTCGGCGCATGATCAGATGGGAAGCAATAATCATTGCGGTGTTTGGAGGAGTTTTGGGAATAGTTGTCGGCACTCTCCTTGGTTTCATTGCTGTTCAGGCAATCCCAGAATCGTTTATAACTGATTTCGGAGTCCCATATGGGAACTTTATGATCATCGTTGCTATGTGCGCAATCGCAGGAGTGTTTGCCGCGATTCTTCCAGCGCGTCGCGCTGGTCGACTAAATGTCCTCGACGCGATAGCACACTCATAATGTCTTTAGATCCCCAAAACCTGACTACTGAAATCAATGATTTCCTCATAGAACGCCATTTGGCCTCGTTGACGCTCATCAGAGGCAACGGAACGCCGCACGTGACTGCCGTGGGTTTTACATGGGATTATGAGGCGCAGCTAGCTCGAGTTATAACGTGGTCCGGTTCAATGAAAACCAAAATTTTGCAGGCTTCTCCGGGTAGTCGGGCAGTCGTGTGCCAAATTGACGGCGGCCGTTGGCTCAGCCTTGAGGGCAAAGCAATAGTTACCGACGATATCGAAAGATGTCGACAGGGCACGGAGCGATACGCAGAGCGATATAGAGTTCCTAAAGATCGGGCTGATAGAACTGTTATTGAAATTTCGGTAGATCGAGTCCTCGGATACGCCTAATCCCTAAGTTGTTGATCGCCTATCAAGCTTCCTGTCATTCTTGAACTGCCCGTGACTATGTCATCTCCGAAGGCAGCGAGAGAGAGTGAACCACAGCCAATCGTTTGGTGGACCGTGTCAGTGCAACAAACAGTGCGCGTAAGCCTTGAGGTTCCTCCTCAACAATAGCCCTTGGTTCGATCAGCACAGTGCCGTCGAGCTCTAAGCCCTTGACTAGCTGAACCGGCACCAACGCGATTTTAGGGTGAAGAGGCCCACTTACATTTCTAGACGCAGTAGTCGCTCGCCCAAAATCCACGCCTGATGACTCGAGTTCTGAGTGGACAAAGTCAATCAAACTTTCGGGAGCGATAATTGCTACAGATCCCCCGCCCAGCGTTAAGGACTCTTCTTCAACTACGGAAACAGCTCTCTTTGCTAATTCTTCAGCGGTAACTCTTGTGTTATTTCCAACGTCAACTATTCGAGGCAAGCTACCAACTGATCGGACTGCCTTCGGTGTAGCTAAACCCGGAGCCGCAGCTGCAAGGACTTTGTTTGCTAATTCAAGGTTCGGGGCTGGAATCCGATAACTCAGCGTTAGTTCACGTACGCGTGGCTGGTGAGTGCTTACCGGAAGATGCGCTAGAACTTCGTCCCAGCTTGCTGCAGCTCCAGGGGCTGTCGCTTGCGCAATATCACCTACGAGCGTCATTGAGCCGTTCAACGAGCGCCGGGCAATCATCCGAAGCGCCATAGGAGTGTGGTCTTGGGTTTCATCTACGACGATATGGCCAAACGTCCTTACTTCTGGATCACGCGCTTTTCGATCTCGGCCAAGTCGGGGGCCCAATCGTTCATAAGCTTCGTCGAGCAGCGGAACATCCCCATCGCTCCATCGGTAGTCAGCGCTGCCGCTACCTCGGGGACGCGAAAGAGAGCGCCATTCGCTTTCACTCAGGACTTCACGGCCTGCAGATGCTAATAGGGCATTAGAGCCATAAAGGTCTCGGAGCATTTGGCTCGGGGTGAGCACCGGCCACATTCTCTCCAACGCCTCCATGACTCTCGGGTCGCGCTTTAATTTGTATTGCACATTTTCAGGATCTGGTTCTGAAGGGTGGGATTTAGCGAGGATCGAAAAGAACTCTTGCTCCACGTAGCGCCTCGCTGCGTTGTGTCGTCTGTAGCGTCTCCTTGCTTCTCGAATGATTTGGCGAGATGCATCGACCGTTATTCGCAAGCGAACTAATCCAAATCCGACGACCAGCTCGTTTCTAAGTGGACGCTCTCTATCTCGAACCGCTTTCTCGAGAACGTCAATCATTCGGTCGCTGCCTTTAACGGCCGCCGATTCAGCAGTATCGGGAAGCACCACTCGAACATCGTCAAAGAGGTCGGCAAATAAATCGGCAAGCACGGTCAGATAAACACCCGCTTCGCCCAAGCTAGGAAGAACCTGCTCGATGTAACGCAGAAATAGCCGGTTGGGGCCTACTACGAGTACTCCCTGTCCTTCAAGAGGGAACCGATGGGTATACAAAAGGTAGGCTGCTCGGTGCAATGCGACGACCGTTTTGCCAGTACCGGGCCCTCCCTGCACAATGACCCGGCCTTTAAGAGGGTCTCGAATTATCTCGTCTTGTTCTCCCTGAATCGTGGAGACAATATCCCGCAGTTGCCCGTCACGGTTTTGGTCCAAGGCAGCCAATAAGGCCCCATGACCTTGAAAGCCGTCATCGAGTTGATCAAGATCAAATAGTTCGTCTTCAATATCCAAGAGTTCTTTACCGCGGCTAATAAAGTGCCGGCGCCGAATCAAACCCATCGGCTCTCGTCCAGTCGCACGGTAAAACGGTTCCGCAACCGGGGCACGCCAGTCGACAACAACCGGTTCCTGATTTTCGTCGGCTACCGCCAGTCGGCCAATATAAAAGCGATCGTCAGCTTCGAAATCAATTCGGCCGAAAATCAGGGAAGCTGAACCCAACTGAAGCTGCCCTAGGCGGTTCTGAACGCTTCCCTCAATGACGTCGCGCTCGTAGCGAGCTTGGGTAGTGCCGCCACGGCCAACCTCAACCATTCCTCGCAGTTGTCGCGCCCGCTCGCGCGCCTGATCCAGCAACATATGCGCACGATCGATATGAGCTTGTTCAGCTGCGATTTCAGGGTGTGTCACGCGCAAATCACCAAATTAGAGAACAAACCAGCATACAGATCTCTCAATCGAAATTTCAGATCGACACCGGTTTCCAGGCGGTAGCGTCAACAATGTAATGCCTCTACCAAAAGACCATCCGAGCCACGCCTTGTCTGAAAGCGCCTATCTAACGGCGTGTCGACGCGAGATTGGTTCGCATGT
>DKNM01000135.1 GCA_002470695.1 Candidatus Neomicrothrix sp. UBA7388 | reverse complement strand
GTTCAAACAATTTATGGCGGAACTACCGAAATAATGAAAGAAATTATCGGTCGACAAATCACTGGGAAATGAGTAATGCAGGATTACGAAGCTAACGAGAGAGACGAAGAACGGAGCCTTTGATGTCTCGCACTATTGAATCGGTAGCCATTATTGGAGCGGGCACTATGGGAGCGGGCATAGCCGCTGCAAGTGCCGCTGCTGGCTGTCGCGTCCTTATCTTGGATACGGACGCTGCTTCGGTTGAGGCTGCATTAGAGCAGGTAGACGTTGAGTTCCGGCACCTAGTCACAACGGGTCTTGTGGATTCTGACCTCGATGCAGTCGCAGAGTACGACTGGATTTGTGAAGCCATAGTTGAAGACCTGTCGATCAAGAGAGAATTATTTACCCGACTTGAAGCGGCTAGGTCTGACGGGTCTGTTATCTCTTCCAACACCTCCGGTATTCCGCTTTGGCAAATATCGGAGGATATGCCGGAACGCTTTTGCTCCGATGTTGCAATAACTCACTTCTTTAACCCAGTGCGAGTCATGAAGTTGTTCGAACTCGTACCTGGAGCGAATACTAAACCTGAGGTGATATCCGCTTTCACCGAGTTCGGGGCTGAACGCTTGGGTAAAGGTGTTGTGCATGCTAAAGACACGGTGAATTTCATTGGGAACCGTATTGGTTGCTACTTAATGCTGTCGGGGCTCCACCTCGCTAAGCCGTTTCTTGAAAGCGGCATAACGCAAGAGCAGATCGACGCTGTCTTAGGAGCGCCTGTTGGTCTTCCGCCCACGGGACTGTATGGCCTTATTGACTTGATCGGCTTGGATGTTATGGAACTCGTTGGCAGGAACCTGGCAGCTAACTTGCCTAAAGATGATCTGGGGCATCCCTACACCAGCTTCCCATCAGCTGAACAGAAAATGCATGATTCTGGTCAACTAGGGAGAAAGTCGGGCGGCGGTTTTTATCGTCAAGTCAAGCTCTCAGATGGAGAGCGACGGAAAGAAAGCTTCGATCTCCAAAGCGCCGAATGGCGCGCAGCTCAGCCTGCCGATCTGCACGCAGTTTCCACGGAGCTGGGGAACGTCTTGTTTGACGACTCTGCTGAAGGTGAACTCGCCTGGCAAATCTTTGGCGGAACTTTGCAATACGCTGCAGGGCTAATTCCTGAAATTGCCGATGACGTAATCAACATCGATAACGCGATTAGATGGGGCTTCAACTGGGTTAAAGGTCCGTTCGAAATGATTGACCATCTGGACTCGAGACGCGTTATTGACCGCATTCTTGGTGAAGGTAAGGAGCTACCGGCGATGCTGGAAGTTCTTCAAAACTCAGGATTCGAATCGTTCTATCGAAATGACGGAAGCGAATACCTAGGAGTTGACGGGCAGTACCATTCAGTTAACTAAGCCACATTGTGGTCACCCTTGGCGCACAATTGCATCGGTAATTGCGACGACGTCTCTCATTTCCGCGCTGTCGTGAACGCGAACGACGTCAATGCCAGCGCAAATAGCCTGGGCTACGGTCCCTGCGGTACCGAAGATTCGGTCCGTCACGTCGGAGTCCAATACGGTTCCGATTGAAGACTTTCGAGAAGTCCCAACTAAAAGAGGCAGCTGCAAGTCTGATAATTCCGGCAGGCGTCTAAGCAGTTCAAGATTTTGCTGTATCGACCAGCCAAAACCGAAGCCAGGGTCCAAGATCAGCTTCGAGGCCGGTATGCCGTTTGTCTCGCACAGCGAAATCATGGGTATGAAGCTTTTTCTAATGTCATCAATAACGTCGGTGTGTTCTCTGCCTCGTTGGTTATGCATCAGGACTGCTCCTATTTCCCGCTCCGCAACCAACGACGCGAGCTCTGGATCCGCTTGCAATCCAGAAATGTCGTTGAGGATCGTGGCGCCGGCTCCGAGAGCCGCTTCCGCAACTGTTGCCCAAGTCGTATCTATGGAAATAGGTAATTCAACTTCTGCGTGGATCGCTTCGATAACTGGGACAACTCGAGCGAGCTCTTCTTTAATTGGGGTGGGATCAGCTCCGGGTCTCGAAGATGCGCCACCCACATCGATAACGTCAACGCCGTTCGCTTCAAATTTTTTCGCTAAGGCGACAGCCTTATCGAGATCGCCTGCCACTCCATCACCCGAAAAAGAGTCTTGGGTGGCGTTAATAATTCCCATGATGTAGGTCCGAGTGCCCCAATGCCAAAGGTGCCCTCGTCCTGCATCAAAACTCGATGCTCGATAGCTTCTGACGAGGGGCCACACGCGATATCCCGAGACAGTTATCGCTTTAGCGCTGTGAGTAGATTTGTAGCGGCATCTCGCATTCCTTGAAGCCCAGGAGTGTCCGGCAAAGTCGACACCGATGACAGTGCCGAGTCGACAAATTCCTGCGCAGTCGCTATCGACGTTTCTATCTCCGGGCCTTGGACAACAGCGGAGCGAGCCAGGTCCCTAGTGGCATCGTCTAGAGGGCCTCCTAGCAGGTCTACAACAGCGTCGCCTGATTCGATCATCCTGATAACCGGGAGCGTGTACACGCCTTCCCTGAGGTCGTTGCCTGAAGGCTTTCCTAGTTCCTCGTCAGTAGCGATGAGGTCAAGAACGTCGTCAACGACTTGAAATGCCATGCCGTAGTCATGGCCGAATTGTGTTAGCTGGTCAACAACTGAGCGATCGGCGCCGCCGACAATTGCTCCAATTCGACATGATGTCGCGTAGAGCTCAGCGGTTTTGCCTGAAATTGCTTGCAGATATTGTTCTTCGCTTCTCCCGATGTCGTAGATCAATTGAAGTTCCCGAACTTGGCCTTCACAGAGCCGCCCAATTGTGGCTGCTAGTAATTCAGCTACTTCAGTGCCTAGGGATGCAGCAAGCTCTGAGGCCTTAGCGAGCAAAAAGTCGCCTGCGAGAATTGCGGTGAGATTGCCCCAACGATGGTTGACTGCCTCGATGCCTCGACGAGTCTCTGCTTCATCCATTACATCATCGTGGTAGAGAGACCCTAAATGGACTAATTCAACGGCGACGCCTCCCCTGATCATTTCCTCGGTGAGCCGTTCGTCGATGTGACCTGACGGGTCTAAAGCAAGCGCTGATGCAATAACAAATGCTGGCCTTAGGCGTTTGCCTCCAGCCGGAATCAGGTGAGAAGCGACTTCGGTAAGGAAGTCGTCTTCCGTCTTTGCCGCGTCCCGCAGAGCTGACTCAACGCGATCTAAATCGGCGCTCGAATTTGCTCGATGTTGGAGAGGAGTTAGTGAAGCCACAGTTCAAACCTAACTGGAAAGCCTAGAGAGCACTCCGTCGCAATTGAAACCACATATTTCTTCACCTGATTTGATGGTTTTCTTCTACTTTGACTAAAACGTGCGGTGAGACAGAGCCCTTTAGGCGGATACACTCCTGTAACGCCCGCAATCCATGGGCACACTCGCCTCCTGGAGGATTCAGTGTTTGAAAGGTTTACGGATCGAGCTCGCCGAGTTGTTGTGCTTGCCCAAGAAGAAGCGCGACTCCTCAACCACAACTACATCGGTACCGAACATATCCTGCTCGGCCTGATACATGAAGGTGAAGGCGTGGCGGCGAAAGCCCTCGAGTCCCTCGGGATCTCGCTGGAAGCTGTGCGCAGTCAAGTAGAAGAAATAATTGGCCAAGGTGGTTCTTCACCTAGCGGCCATATCCCTTTCACGCCTCGCGCAAAAAAAGTCCTAGAACTATCCCTCCGCGAGGCCCTGCAGCTAGGCCACAACTACATAGGTACTGAGCACATTTTGCTTGGCTTAATCAGAGAAGGAGAGGGTGTCGCCGCGCAAGTGCTCGTAAAGCTTGGAGCAGACCTTTCCCGAGTTCGCCAGCAGGTTATTCAGTTGCTTTCCGGCTACAGCGGTTCCGGCCAAGGAGAAGGGTCAGAATCAGGAAAGGAAACCGTCGGCGGCTCTTCCGAGCGTGGCGAAGGTTCTCAGGGTGGTTCCGCGATTCTCGATCAATTCGGGAGAAACCTCACTCAGAATGCGAAGGACAAAGCCTTAGATCCCGTAATTGGCAGGATGCGGGAAACAGAACGAGTCATGCAGGTCTTGTCCCGACGGACAAAAAATAACCCGGTTTTGATAGGTGAACCAGGGGTTGGGAAAACAGCCATAGTTGAGGGTTTGGCGCAGAAAATTGTTGCGGGTGAAGTCCCCGAAACATTGCGTGCCAAACAGCTCTACACACTGGATCTAGGAGCACTTGTAGCAGGTTCTCGCTATCGAGGTGACTTCGAAGAACGCCTCAAGAAAGTTCTTAAAGAGATAAAGACTCGTGGCGACATTATTTTGTTCATTGACGAGTTACATACTCTTGTTGGGGCCGGTGCAGCAGAGGGAGCGATTGACGCCGCGTCGATTCTGAAACCGATGTTAGCTCGCGGAGAGTTGCAGACAATTGGTGCAACGACCTTGGAAGAGTACAGAAAATACCTCGAAAAAGATGCTGCTCTCGAGCGCCGCTTCCAACCAATCAAAGTGGAAGAGCCCACTCTGAGCCACACGATTGAAATTCTTAAGGGTCTTCGTGACCGTTACGAATCGCACCACCGAGTCACAATCACTGATCAGGCCCTAGTCGCAGCGGCTAATCTCGCCGATCGGTACATCGCTGACCGACATTTGCCTGATAAGGCCATCGACTTGATCGACGAAGCTGGGTCGCGACTACGAATTAAGCGGATGGAGACTCCTCCGGATTACAAAGACATAGAAAACAAGATCGCTGAAGTAGTCGAAAAGAAAAAGCAGGCAGTGGAGGACCAAGACTTTGAGCTTGCTGGTTCCCTTCGCGACGAAGAAAAGAACTTGCTTGACCGTCGTGGCGAAATCATGGATCAGATTAAATCAGAAGGAGTTGATCTCTTCGACGAAGTTGATGAAGAAGCAATAGCTGAAGTTTTGTCAATCTGGACAGGGATTCCTGTTTATAAGTTGACGGAAGAAGAGACTCAGAAACTCCTCAAAATGGAAGATGAGCTTCACAAACGTGTGATTGGCCAGGAAGACGCTATTAAAGCCGTAAGTCAGGCGATTCGCAGAACTCGCGCTGGACTGAAAGACCCCAAGCGTCCAGGCGGGTCGTTTATATTCCTGGGCCCTTCGGGCGTTGGAAAAACTGAGCTTGCCAAGACACTTGCCGAATTCCTATTCGGTGACGAAGATGCGCTCATCAGTCTTGATATGTCCGAATATATGGAAAAGCACACAGTAAGCCGTCTTGTTGGCTCACCCCCGGGCTATGTGGGTTACGAAGAAGGCGGACAGTTGACCGAAGCTGTTCGACGACGTCCGTTCTCGGTTGTTCTTTTCGATGAAGTAGAAAAAGCTCACCCAGACGTCTTCAATACACTTCTGCAAATACTTGAAGAAGGGCGTCTCACCGACGCCCAAGGACGCTCAGTAGATTTTCGCAACACTGTTCTAATTATGACTTCGAACCTTGGCACGGCAGACCTGCGCAGAGCTAACGTCGGATTCACCAAAAACGACGAGGCTGTCAGCTACGAGCGAATGAAGGAAAAGGTCAACGACGCTCTCAAAGCTCATTTCCGTCCCGAGTTCCTGAATCGCGTTGATGACACCATTGTCTTCCACGAGTTATCGATGGATGAAGTGACTGAGATAGTTGACTTAATGATTGCTCGAACTTCTGAGCAGTTGAGAGCCCAAGGACTTGGACTTGAGTTAACAGACGCTGCTAAGAGTTGGCTGGCCCGCAAGGGTTATGACCCAACTTTGGGAGCCCGTCCACTTCGCCGTGCGATTCAACGCCATGTAGAAGATGCCCTTTCTGAGAGGATCCTCTATAAAGAGTTTCATGCGGGCCAAATCGTTGTTGTGGACGCCGATGAGGAAAAGGACGAGATTGTCTTTAGCTCTATCGATGGGTTCGACCCGAGCCCCGTTGAGTTGGAAGACGCTGCTTCTGCGGAGTGAGTTTCTAGGGCTCGATACTCCTTAGGTGAAGTGGACATAGGAATTCAAATCTTTTATTTGGCCTGACTAGGTCGGAATTGACTGAGATCAGTGCCACAGTGTTTGTGTGGAAAAGACATGGTCGCTAGTGCTTGCAGCTGGCTCGGGCTCTCGTTTTGGAAGTGACAAACAGCTTGCGCTTCTTGGCGATCGGCGGGTGATCGATTGGAGCGTGGAGACCGCTCAAAAAGCTTCGGACGGAGTGACTCTCGTAGTGAGTTCCGAAACCTCTAGCAGCGGTCAGTTCCCCGATGTAGATGTTGTAGTTGAAGGCGGCAGCACGAGAAGTGAATCGGTCAGGAATGGCTTGAGAACGGTGCCTGAAGATGTTGGCGTCGTCATAATCCATGATGGCGCTCGACCAGGTGCATCAGCAGATTTGTTCGCAGCGGTGATCCAAGCTGTTCACAATGGTGCTGATGCAGCCATACCTGGATTGGCAATGGTGGATACCCTAAAGTTTGTACTCGAAGGCACGGAAGGCAGGACCGTCAGTTCCACCCTCGATCGAGAGAACGTGATTGCTGTCCAGACACCTCAAGCTTTTGACAGAAAAATTTTGGACCTCGCTCATGTTGATGGCGGAGTGACTAGTGATGATGCGGCCTTAGTTGAGGCAATTGGAGCAAAAGTTATCGTTGTTACAGGAGAACCAGGTGCAATTAAAATCACCACTCCACCCGACCTAGTGATAGCTGCAGAACTGATGGGATTAAATTCATGATGCGTGTAGGGCAAGGTTACGACGCCCACGTTTGGAGCGAAGATGACCGACCTTTGGTTATTGGGGGCGTGCACTTCGCTGGCTTTCGTGGCTTGAAGGGCCATAGTGACGCTGATGTCGTTACTCATGCTGTTATCGACGCGATTCTCGGAGCCCTAGGCATGGGAGATATTGGTCAAATATTTCCGGATACCGATCCGGAAAACGAGGCCGCTAGCAGCATCGAAATGCTTTCTGAGGTTAAAAAACTCATGGCAGATCAGGGTTGGGTTCTGATTAATGCAGACTGCACCGTAATCACCGACGCACCCCACATAGCCGAAGTTAAAGATGAAATGGAGCGCAATCTTTCGGATGCTGCAGGAGGTCGAGTAACCGTTTGTGGCAAACGGACAGAAGGAATCGGCGCGTTAGGTAGAGGTGAAGGTGTCGTAGCGATGGCCGTCGCCTTGTTGGAGAAAACGTGAATAGGCGCGACAATCGGCCCAATAGGCATCGCCAAAATCATTCCGCGCCCCGGAAATCAGGCAACCGAGAGACTCATTCGCGAACTCAGCGAGAACGCAATTCGAATCGCGGAAAATCATTTCAAGGGAAAGATAATCTAGGCGGAGATCATGTCGAGGGCCGTCAAGCTGTTCGGGAGCTGCTGCTCGGGGGCAAGCGACGAGTCCATCGAGTGGTTATTAGCGAGGACGTGGATAACACCGCCATCCTTGCTGAGATTTCCGATATTTGTCACGATCGCCGCGTGCCTGTGCAGCAAATTAGCCGTCGTAAATTAGATGAATACGCGCTGACAGAATCGCATCAAGGTGTTATCGCCCAAGCTGATCACATTCGAGCAGTTGAATTCGACCAGTTGTTCGTAAACGAACAGAAAACGCCACCACTTATCGTTGCTCTTGATGGGGTGACTGATCCAAGGAATCTTGGAGCCATACTCAGAACTTGCGAAGTTCTTGGGGTTGACGGAGTCGTGTTACCGCGACACAGAGCAGCGCGTCTAACGCCGTCGGCTGTGAAGGCGGCCGCGGGCGCGATAGAACATTTACCAATAGCTTTGGTATCTGGATTGCCTGCGACTGTTAAGCAGGTGTCCGAGAGCGGCATGTGGGTTGTCGGTCTTGATAGCGACGCAAAAGATTCAATCCACGACCTGAGGGTAGCCACTGAACCTTTGATGGTTGTTCTTGGTGCCGAAGGGGAGGGACTGTCGCACTTAACAAAACAACGATGCGATCAATTGGTTTCTATCCCTCAAATTGGGCAGGTCTCCTCGCTTAATGTCGCTAACGCAACTGCAATAACAATTTATGAAATTAACCGGCGAAGAAAAATGGAGGGCTGAACGACATCAAATAGCGCTCGCTGGGGTTTACGCTAGTCCTGCATGGCCCGAGTAGCTCAACGGCTAGAGCACCGCTCTTGTAAAGCGGGGGTTGTGGGTTCGATTCCCACCTCGGGCTCTGTCAAAATGGAAGGAAACTAAGTGGAACAATCTCATCATGAGGCACTGAGTGCGCGAGACCTCGCGATTCTCCATTTCGAACAATCTTGGTGGGAGTCAGAGATACCCAAAGATCAAGCTGTACGAGAAAAATTCCAACTGACGGAATCAGAGTACTTATCCGCCTTGGATCATCTCATTGCAACGGAAGCCGCAATGGCCGCTGAACCATTGTTGGTTAGAAGGTTAAGGCGGCTGCGTGATCGTCGCCGCGAACAGCATGTAGCTCGCCGCACAGCAGACCAGGAGGTCGCAAGGTGAATAGTCCAATGTCAAGACCAAACAATGCTGCAGCAATACGAGGCGCGCTACTCGTTGTCGTTGCTGTAGTTGTCGGGATCTATCTTCTGCGTGGTACTGATACTCCAACGCTGGAACAGGTTGCCAACCCACCTGCGACAACGGCCCAGGTATCGGAAGATATTTCCGAAAATGAATCAATCGAAGAAACGGCTGCGGAAGACACCGCTACAACACTGCCAGGGGTTAGCGCTGAAACATCCGATCCTCAAAGTTCTGACGGAGCGGACGATTCTGATTCTGGAACCATGGTCGGGTTCGAAGGACGGCCCAACAATGAGGTCGCAGTGCAAGTCGCTAACTCTACGACCGTTCGAGGCGCAGCTGGTAAAACTACTGACATCCTAAAGACAAAAGGTTTTCTAACTAAAAGTCCAATCAATATGGCGGGCACTCCTCTCGACCGCACCCGGGTTTACTATCGAGCTGGTTCAATCATCGAAGCTGGAACAGTGGCTCTTTTGCTTGGATTGGACTCCACCAATGACGTCTACAAAATGCCCAGTGATCTCAGTGCGTTCAAGGATCAAGAAGATCCGGACATCTTGATTGCTTTGGGTATTGATAAAGCGCAGTCAGATTAAGCACGGGGATCTAGTGGTGCATTGCGTATTCTGATTTGCCCTGACAAGTTCCGGGGGACGATTAGCGCTGCCGGAGCTGCCGGTGCGATAGCTGAAGCCCTAGCGGCTCACGCGGATGAAGTTGTGGTTAAGCCGCTAGCAGATGGAGGGGAAGGAACTCTAGATGCTTTCGGAGGGTCCAACCGCGCTTCGGTGGTGACTGGACCACTGGGAGACCCAGTTAAAGCCCGTTGGCGAATATCTGACGCAATCGCCGTAATAGAGATGGCGGAGGCAAGTGGGCTGACTTTGGCGGGTGGCTCAGCTCACAACGACCCTCTAGCTGCCACAAGCTATGGAACTGGCGAACTCATCACTGAAGCTCGGTTAGCTGGCGCTCATCGGATCATCGTGGCTGTCGGAGGCTCAGCATCAACTGATGGGGGGCTAGGAGCATTACGCGCAATGGAACCGGTCGTTCGCTTTGCCGGCATAGATGTTGAAGTTGCCTGTGATGTCTCTACCAAGTTTCTAGACGCCCCTTCCGTTTTTGGACCCCAAAAAGGAGCTTCACCCGCTCAGATTCGCATGCTCGAAGGTCGGCTTTCTTCGCTCGCTGACTTGTACAAAGCTGAGTACGGCCGAGACGTTACTCAACTTCCTCGCTCGGGTGCGGCGGGCGGCTTAGCCGGCGGTCTGGCGGCTGTGGGCGCTCGCCTTACCAACGGCTTTGATTTAGTTGCTGAAGAAAATGAGTTGGAGGAAGCAGTAGCTAACTCTGATCTCGTTATCACGGGTGAAGGTCGACTAGACAGTGAGTCGTTTAATGGAAAGGTAGTTGGTGGCGTGCTTTCGATATCTGCTCGTTGCGGTGTCCCTTCGGTGGCAGTCGTGGGAGATCAAGATCCGGACCTAAAAGTGCCCGCAGGACTTGAGGTTTTATCGCTAGTAGAGATTTACGGGAGCGATCGAGCCTTTGAGGACACAGCACGATGCCTAAACGAGCTTGAAAAAGTGTTCGGAGACTACATATGAACCCTTTGAGGGTCTTATAAGTAGCTCACCCTGCGCCTATAAGCATCAAATTCGCCACAATTTTGAGGCTGGAGGCAGAATCATGTCCTCAGAGGTTGCAAACATGGGTCCCTCGCTGATTGGCTGTTAGCACTCTCTGAGTGAGAGTGCTAACGGCGAATCGCTTGTGGCTGGGCTGACCAAATGTCAGACCATAAGCAAGCAGCTAACTAACCAGTGACGGAGTTAAATTCAGATGGCAAAGATGATCTCCTTTGACGAGGAAGCGCGTAGGTCCCTTGAAGCGGGCATGAACCAACTTGCTGACGCTGTTCGAGTAACCCTCGGACCTAAAGGCCGAAATGTTGTTTTGGATAAGCAATGGGGTGCACCCACCATTACTAACGATGGCGTCTCTATAGCGAAAGACATTGAACTCGAAGATCCGATAGAACGCATTGGTGCTGAGCTCGTCAAAGAAGTAGCTAAGAAAACTGATGATGTTGCTGGTGACGGCACAACAACTGCCACTGTGCTTGCATGGTCGATGGTTCACGAAGGTATGCGTAACGTCGCTGCTGGAGCGAATCCAATGTCTCTGAAAAAAGGGATTGAGGCAGGTGTCGTAGCAGCGGTTGAAGCTATCCAGGGGATGGCAGTCAGCGTCACGGAGTCGAAAGAGCAAATTGCTCAGGTTGCTGCTATTTCTGCTGCAGATCGCGAAATTGGTGACCACATTAGCGAGGCCATCGAAAAAGTAGGTAAAGACGGTGTAATTACCGTTGAAGAGAGCCAGACCTTTGGATTGGAAATGGATCTTGTGGAAGGAATGCGTTTCGACAAGGGGTACATATCGCCCTATTTCGTGACTGACGCAGATAGGCAGGAAGCAGTTCTGGATGAGCCATACCTCCTTTTCGTTCAAGGAAAAATCACTGCCGTCCGAGATGTGGTGCCGGTACTAGAAAAAGTCATGCAAGCAGGAAAGCCCATGGTGATCATCGCGGAAGATGTTGAGGGAGAAGCGCTCGCAACCATCGTGGTTAATAAAATCCGTGGGACTTTCAAATCGGTAGCGGTGAAGGCACCAGGATTTGGTGATCGTCGCAAGGCGATGCTCCAAGACATGGCCATTCTTACTGGTGGTCAAGTGGTCAGTGAAGATGTGGGATTGAAACTCGATAACACAACCCTTGATCTCCTTGGCACAGCTCGTCGAGTAATTGTGACCAAAGATGAGACAACAATCATTGAAGGATCTGGAGATGAATCCGATGTTGCTGGCCGAATCGAGCAGATTAAAAATGAGATCGAAAACACTGACTCCGACTACGACCGAGAAAAGCTGCAAGAGCGCCTAGCGAAATTATCGGGTGGCGTAGCTGTGTTAAAGGTTGGCGCTGCTACCGAGGTTGAACTTAAGGAAAAGAAGCATCGCATTGAAGATGCAGTCAGTACTACAAAAGCAGCAATTGAATCAGGAGTTGTAGCTGGCGGCGGCGTTACCTTACTTCGCGCTCAGCAGGCGGTTGAGAAAGCTGTAGCTGAGTTGGAAGGCGACGTTGCCACAGGTGCAAATCTTGTTGCGCGTTCTTTGGAGGGTCCCCTTAAGCAAATCGCCGAAAATGCAGGTATGGAAGGTGGCGTCGTCGTAAGCCGCGTGAGAGAGCTCGAAGGCAGCCATGGCTTAAATGCAGCTACTGGCGATTATGAGGACCTCGTAGATGCCGGCGTTATTGATGCAGCAAAAGTTACTTTGTCGGCACTTCAAAACGCGGCTTCCATAGCAGCGCTGTTTATCACCACCGAAGCGGTTATATGCGAGCAGCCTGCAGAGGGTGGCGGTGGAATGCCGGCGATGCCCGACATGGACTTCTAGTCGCTGACAAATTTCGAGCTCTATACAAGCGGCCGACTGTATTAGGGGTACGAGTGGCACAACAAATTCATGAGGTGTGTCGCCCTTTAGCGCCACTTTTGGGAATTTGGCGTGGTTCTGGCTCCGGGCACTACTCAACTATCAATGACTTCGCTTATGTTGAAGAAGTGGTGTTCGATCACGTGGGAAAACCGTTTTTCGCATACTCGCAAAAAACAAAAAACCCCATCAATGGTCAACCACTTCATGCCGAGCGCGGATACCTGCGAGTTATTAATGATCGCGAGGTAGAAATGGTCATTGCTCAGCCCACTGGAATAGTCGAAATCCTGGCAGGATATTACGCGGCAAACTCCGACGCTTGCGTTATCAACCTCGAATCAACTGAAGTCGCAACGA
>DKNM01000074.1:13223-23517 GCA_002470695.1 Candidatus Neomicrothrix sp. UBA7388 | reverse complement strand
GAAATCTCGCGGTAGTTCCGGCACAACAACTTCACCCCACTCGATACAGATTGTGGCGTCGTCTTCAAGTAGTTCGGGTAGGTCAAGGTCGAGAACTTCGGCAAGATTGTCGAGTCGGTACACATCAAGATGATGGAGACGCAAGCGGCCTTCGTAACTTGCCGCGAGAGTGAAGGTCGGGCTTGTAACTGGTTCTTGAACTCCTAATGCGGCAGCAAGCCCTTGAACGAACGCTGTTTTCCCAGCGCCAAGATCACCCGACAATAAAATGACATCACCGGCGCCTAGGAGCGGTTCCAAGGCAGCTGCAACTTCGCGAGTCGCTTCGACGGAGTGAGTTCGGACATGCATCATGGGGTACGACTTTTGAGTGTACGGGTGCTTATGGCTGCCACCGGCGCGGAACTCGTGCAGTTATTGCGGTCAGGATTTCGTAGGGAATCGTGTCTGCCCATTCGGCAAGATCCTCCACTGTTATTCGGTGATCAGCAGAAGACCCTATGAGGGTGGCTTGGTCTCCGTTGTAGGCGCTTGAGTTTCCTATATCGATCATTGTTTGATCCATACAGACGCGTCCTACGACGTTATGTTTCTGATTATTGATGATGACCTGTGCTCGGTTAGAAAGAGCTCTTCGGTAGCCGTCTGCGTATCCCACCGGCAGTGTGACCACTCGCGTTGCCTCCGTTGGTGCCCAGGTTCCTCCGTAACTGACCGGGTTTCCAGCTTCAACAACTTTGAAGTAGACGACCTCGCTTCGCCAACTGAGAGCTGCCTTAATGTTGATATTTGTGACTGCTTCTGTGAGTTGAGAAACGCCATATATGAGAAGTCCTGGTCGTACGAGATCAAGGTGGGCTTCTGGCAGCGCGAGGATCGCTGACGAGTTCGCTATGTGTCTTACTGGCGTTGGTAAGTCGTGCCGAGGATAGAAATCGAGGACTTCAAGAAAGCGTTCGAGCTGCAGTCGTGCAAATTGAAGATCCGGTGCGTCTGCAGAAGCAAAGTGGCTAAAAATGCCTTCTACTTTTATCGATCGGCAGTTGAGGGCCGCTTGGAGCAGATTGTCGGCGTTGTAGTGGTGCACACCTATACGTTCCATGCCCGTATCTATTTTTAGATGGACTTTTGCTTCGGTTTTCGCCGACTGGGCTGCTTCATCGATTTGGTGCAGTTTGTCTACAGAAGGGGCCGTGAAAGTCAGGTCGTGTTCTAGGAATAGCGGTATTTGGCGTTCGACCGCTCCTCCGAGGACATGGATGGGGAGCGTGATGTCAGCTTTTCGGAGTGCAATGCCTTCTTCGACGTACGCAACTCCCAAACAAGGTGCGTTGAGCTCCTGAAGTCGTTGCGCCACTTGGCGATGCCCATGGCCGTATGCGTCGGCTTTAACGATAGGCATGACTTGGCTGCTGCCGACATGTGCGTCAATAGCCAGATAGTTATGTTCGATGGCTGAGAGGTCGATCTCGCACCATGTCGGGCGTTGGGTGTCGTTCATTTTTGCAGTATCACTGATCTCGCGGGGGCTAACAGGTCTGGAAGATCGCCAGCTGTCATATTAGGTTCGGCTAGCAAAGATGCGTGCCCGTGCCAATGAGCGCCAACCGCGGCGGCGAGATGTTCTTCGGGGTGTTCAATTAGTGCACCGATTATTCCAGCAAGTACGTCGCCGCTGCCAGCTGTAGCTAAGCGTTGATCACCGCTGCTAACGAAGAAGAGACTTCCTAGGGGATTGCTTACGAGTGTGGTTGGGCCTTTGAGTAAGACAGTGCAATCTTGTATTGCGCGGCGAAGAGATGACATTCTGTCAACTGCGGGGCGCATTCCCGTAAGTGTCTCGAATTCTCCGTCGTGGGGGGTGAGAACAGTTGTGTGGCTCCTTGAACTAAGACATCCAGGGTGGGTAGCCACGGCAGTGAGAGCACCAGCGTCGATTACGACGGGTACAGGAGCACGGGAAATAAGTTCCGCAGTGGCTGTCATTGTTTCTTGATCGGTTTCTAACCCGGGACCAATTACAAGAGCGGCGAATTTGTGAAGGTCTTCGAGTACTTCTTGGTGCCACGAATGTTCGGAATGTTGTCTAGTGACAGCTTCTTGTGGCATGGGAACGAGAGAAAGGTCGGTGTTCGGCGACGAAGCCACCACCATTCCAGAGCCTGCGCGGAGGGCTCCGTGGGTTACGAGTTGCGCTGCGCCTGTCATTTGTGGTGAACCTGCGACTACCCGGACTGCGTTTGTCCACTTGTGAGCGGTTGCGCTGCGGGCGGCGATAACTTTTGCTGCGTCATCATCGGTAATGAGGTTGTTTTTTGAGGTACCTATGTCTAATCCTAGGTCGACTATTTTGATCTCTCCGGATCGACTGGCTCCTGGTTGGAGAAGAAGACCCGGTTTCAAAGCGCCAAAGGTAACAGTCGTGTCCGCCTGCAGTGACCCTGTGTCGTGGCCGGTTAGGCCATCAATTCCTGAAGGTATATCGACGGCCAGTACTCGACATTGCGGTTGAGATGGAGGGCGCCAGCTATCTCTGAAGCCAGTTCCGAAGGCGGCATCAATAACAAGGTTTGACTTTGGCAATGTCGGAGAATCTGGGGCTTGGATATTGCAGCGAATCCCTCTACGCCTGAGGTAACGCGCCGCTGCTCTTCCGTCGTTACCGTTATTGCCTTTACCGGCGATGATGGTGACCCGCCGGCCATATCCGCCGCCCATCATGCGGAGAGCCTCAGCTGCGATTGCGTAGCCCGCTCTTTCGATTAGTACCTCTTCAGATTCGTGCGCCGCGTTGTCTATCTGTCGCATCTCCTCCGGGGTAACAACAGGAAGCACCTTCGGTTATTCCGCGATCACTAGAGCTTCGGCGGTTTGCGTGGTGTGTGTCAGGGATAGGTGGAGTGCTGTAACACCTGAGTTGGACGCTAGTTCAGCGGCCGATCCGTGGAGCATAACGGCGGGCTGTCCTGACGGGTCCTTGATGACTTCGACGTCGCGAAAACGTATGCTTCCGAGGCCTACGCCTAGGGCTTTCATTACTGCCTCTTTAGCTGCAAAACGGACTGCGAGTCGTTCGGTGGGGTCAGCGGCGGTGTTGCAGTAGGTGAGTTCTCCTTCAGTGAATAGCCGCTCAGAGATTGTTTTTCGACGTTTTAAGACGTTGCGGAACCGTTGTACGTCAACGAGATCAATGCCGACTCCAATCATGCTTGCCAGTGCTCCGCTAGTACGTAGACCGGTTGAGTTAGAAGCTCAATGACGTCGATGCTTGAAAGAATGTCGTCTCTAAAAGATGGGTGAGATTCGGTCACTGCGTCTTTTAGGGCTCCGTAGCGCCCGCGGTACCCTTGGAGCACTGCTCGAATAATCGGGGTTGGTAGCCGGTCGTGGAATCGGCAGTGAAGCAATACGAGACCTGTGGTTTGGTTATCTTTGACTTCAGGAATGTAAATGACTGTTCGGCCGTCACTGCCGCGGCCGACCATAATTTCTTTTTCGAACGCTGATCGGTGCTTTCCGCCTCGTAGGGTCGGATTATTTTCGGTTCTTGACGCAATCCCTGAGGCGATGCCTCCTCGATCGACGACGTGGACAGTTGCTTCGCCAGCAACGTCACCTTCTATCTGGTAGCGAGTCCAGCCCGTGGTTTCGGCGACGGACGCGTCTAACGCTGAAAGGGCGCGTAGACCTCGATATGAGAGCCGATCGCGGGAGGCGCCCGCTCTGAGTGCAGCCTTCACCAATGGTGATTGCAGCAATGTTTCATCTGACCGCGAAATACCTACCGTTACTGTCTTTGCTTGGTGTTTTATGGCATCAACAGGTCGAGTTAACTCGTCGATGGCTTTAGTGAGTGCTGCGTTGAGGTCGTCGATTACCACTCCAGGACGTCCAGCCTTTCCTGCCTCTACTTGGTAGCTATCGAGTGGAGCTATTCCGGTCGCGTATCGCAGAACTGTCATCAATTTTGAGGCTGTGCTGGCCTCGAGGTGGCCGTCATATTCGGAATTTCTCAATCCATCGAAGAATTCAGCACTAGGGGCTTTGAGGTCTTCTTGCAATTTTTCGAAGGTGCCTTCGGCGAAACTCCCGCTGGCGATTATTTTTTCAATTTTGGCCCGCATCTCGCGTAAAGGCATTGCTTGTGCATCAATCGCTAAAGCTGCTTCGTATCCGAAGAGGTGACCGACAACCGTTGTCAGGATGAAGTCCAATTCGGGATGGAGTCTGGGTACTGCTATGAGTTCAGTCGCAGCTTCAAAACGAGTGTTTCCTTCGCTTGCTACAACTATTGGTGTGGCCTTATGAGCGCGATAGATCTCTACCTCCTTTGCTACGTCGTCGCTATTTGAGTCGCTTAGTCCTGACGCGCACACAAAGATGAGCGGTTCTGACGATAGATCTATGTGTTTTTTGTCTTCTGTGCCGTCTTCGGGGATCGCTTTGTAGCAAAGTTCGGAGAGCTTTATCCGAATTTCGTTAGCAGCTATGCGGTTAGGACCATTTCCTACGATGGCCCAGTACCGTTTTTGTGGAGCGTGGCGTTGAGCTGCCGATCTGATTGCGTGGCGATTTAGTAGTACTTCACTCATTTTGGCTGGCAGGTCAGCAAGCGCAAACAGGAGATCGCTTTTAGTTTGTCGACCATCAACGAGCTCGGAGATAGCCACGCTAAGCAAGGCGGCAGCCGAGACTTGTGCATAGAAAGCTTTGGTTGACGCAACTGACATCTCCACGTCGCGTCCGTCCGAGGTGTAGAAAACACCGTCCGATTTTTCTGTGAGATCGCTGCCTCGCCGATTGACGATGGAAATTACGTAGCCACCTCGCTGGCGAACAAGGTCAACAGTTCGGTTTGTATCGGTAGTGGTGCCGGATTGACTTACTGCAACTACCAAGGTGTCAGACATATCAGTTGCCATTGAAAAGCCGCTTAGTTCAGTTGCGAGTTGAGCTTCGACCCGCATTTTTCTTTCTTTGGTAAGGGGGTTAAGAAATTGGGCGATTGTGCGCGCCGCTACCGCAGCGGTCCCCTGACCAATTGCAACGATCTGTTTAATTTGATTGTTCTGAAGAGCGTCTTTGATTTCCTGTGGGATTGTTTCTGCGCCAAGTTGAACCTTTGGCTCGCCGTCAACTTCGATTATTCGGCCGCGGAGAGTTTTGCGGACTGATTCGGGGGCCTCTTGAATCTCTTTCAACAGGAAGTGGGGTGAATCACCTCGATCGATATCGCGAGTGGTGATGTCTGCTTGAGAAATTTCGTCGGCCTGGACCGGCAACAGCGTTCCATCATAAGCAATTCGTTGTATTCCCTTGAGCGTTCCGGCAGCACGTGCTCTTAGGTGAATTATTTGTCCCGCACTAGAGATGGGACTCCTCGGGTCAGCGGGGCGTTCACCATCCATTCGAATCCATTGTGACGCTTCTTCCACAACGCCATATGGTTCGCTCGCCACGATATATGAGTTATCTGCAAGACCTATATAGAGCGATTGCCCGCTACCTCTCAGAGCCAGCATCAGCTCGTGGGGTTGTTCCGAGTTGTGGGTAGCTATCGCCACTGAGCCCTCAAACATGGCCACCGTGTTCTTGAATGCTTGAAGCTGTTCGCTCTCTAAGTCGAATTCTCTGGCAAGGATCGTAGGGATCACTTTTGCGTCAGTGGTTATTTCCGGAGCTATCTTGAGTTGGTGTAGCTCAGCGAGATCCATGTGGTTATCGATATCTCCATTGAGGACCGCAGATATGTGGCTTTTGTTTTTAGTTTCAATTTCTCCGCAATCGACGGGATGAGCGTTTGGCTCCGAAATAACGCCGACGCTTGCCCACCGAGTGTGGCCTAACACAGTGACTGATGAACCCGGCTTTGAAAGAGCTGCTTGCAGAAGTTCGTCTGCGCAGATTTGGGATCTAAGAGCAGCCGTGTTATCCCCTAGATCACCAATCTCAGCGGCATTTTTATAGACGAAGGAGAGATGTCCATCGAAGCTTCGGACCGATCTAGTTCGAAGAGTGAGGTCCTCAAATCGGTCACCGGTGAGGGCTCCTGAGGGAAGGTTGTGGTCCGATACAAAGATTTCGATGCCGGCGGAATCCCGTCCACGAACCTCTAAACGATCGAGGGCAGAGAGCGCTGTTTGGATAGACGCGAGACCGGGCAGCGCATGTATCTCTGGGGTTCCTGTTGCTAAGTCAAGCACAGCGTCGGCGCTGCGAAGCCGGTCGCGTTCAATAGCCCAAAGAGCGTCGCGAATTTCGACGAGGTCTGCATTGATTGGTTCCACATCAAAGGTGATTGCATCGAGCTGAGCATCAATGCTTTTCAAGATTTCATGCGCCCGATTTGTTTCGCTTTTGACGGTCAATGCTGCGGCCCTGTCAAAGACGAGTAGCCCTAGGCCCGGTAGAGCGGAAAGAGAGTCGTTTACTTGTTGGAGGAGAGCACCAGCATCGCGGAGCCGTGTGGATGCGCTATCGAGGTTTTCAGCTGCGAGTTCGAGATCATCAACGGCCGCGGCAAGTGGCGGGAGAACCGTGTCTCGTTGCTCAATTGGTCTGTTGTCCGGTCCACGAAGGACGGCAATTATGCCGCACATACCTTTGAGGGTAGCGGTCTTATTGGTCGGGTTATTCGCGGGCTAGTCGGCGGCGCTTTTAATGAAACTGGCCAAGCGCTTCGCTTCATCGTTAGCTGTTTGTTCTTTTTCGGCTTCCACCATGACGCGGATCAAAGCTTCTGTTCCACTTGGTCGAACTAGCACCCGACCCGCACTTCCGAGACGCAGCTTGCTTTCAGTAATTTTCGGCTCAATCGCTTTGATGATCGGGGATGCGTTGCTATCGATCGGAACGTTGATCAACACTTGCGGGTATCGGCTCATTGCTGCGCTGGCGAGGGCTGCACTACTTTGCCCTTTTCGCTTGACGAGATCGGCGAGTAGTAATCCACTTAGTAAACCGTCTCCCGTTGTTGCTATGTCATGAAATATGACATGTCCGGACTGTTCTCCGCCGAAGTTCGAGGATCCGGCTTCGAGTTCAGCAAGGATATTTCGATCGCCGACTGGTACTTCGATGGTGCCTATAGCTGCCTTCTCGAGAGATATTCGAGCACCTAGGTTCGTCATAGGGGTGATAATGGCTTTTCGATGCATGAGGCGATCTCTGTCCGCGAGATCTTTGGCGAATAGACATATTTGGATGTCACCGTCGATGAGGGATCCATCAGAAGCGACTCCGATTAGTCGGTCAGCATCTCCGTCTAGTGCGAGACCTAGATCTGCTCCTGTTGATAGAACCTCTTTGGCAAGACCATCGGGATGAGTTGACCCACAGTCTTCGTTGATGTTTCGTCCGTTTGGGTCTGCGTTGATAAGGGCTACCTGAGCGCCCACTTCATTAAAAATAGCAAATGCAATGTGTGACGCCGAGCCGTTGGCGCAATCGATAATGATGCGCATTCCCTCTAGTGTGCGGCCTTCGAGAGCTGCCACTAGTGACATAGCCCAGCTATCAGTTGGTTTCGGGTGAAGTCGCGGGGAAAGGTTGCTTCGAATTTCTTGAGGTGGCTGACTAATCAGCTGTTGTAATTTGTTTTCAATACCTGTTTGTTCGCGGTCGTGGAGCTTACGTCCCCCGGGTGCAAAGATTTTGACCCCGTTATCAGTCCAAGGATTGTGGGATGCCGAGATAACGGCCCCTGCGCAATTTTGTTCTCGGGATAAGAGCGCTATGGCAGGTGTTGGAACGACACCAACGTCTAAAATTTCAATGCCTTCGTGGTCGAGTGCTGCGATCATGGCCGACGAGAGCGCAACGCCAGATTCGCGAGTGTCGCGTCCAAGGATCCACTGGTCGCTTTTCAAAACGTTGCTGGCCGCTAAAGCAAGGTATGTGACGAAATTCTCATCCAGTAGTTCTTGAGCTACGCCTCGGACGCCGTCGGTGCCGAATGAGAGTGCCACGGCGGCTCCTTAAAAGTATTGCTAGGAAATTATCGCTTCGAGTACTGGGGCGCTTTGCGCGCCTTCTTGAGACCGTACTTCTTGCTTTCCTTCTTTCGAGCATCACGGGTTAGTAGTCCCGCCGCTTTGAGGACAGCTCTTTGTTCCGGGTCAACTTCTATTAATGCTCGTGCGATACCTAATCTCAGTGCTCCTGCTTGACCTGCGGGGCCACCTCCGTCGAGGGTGGCGTCAATATCGTATGACTCCAGCTGATCAAGAAGGCGCAGCGGTTCGGTTACGAGCAGACGATGGACCGAGGAATTGAAATAGTCTTCGAATGTTCGTTTATTGCAGGTGATTACACCGGTGCCTGGGCGGAGTCGGACGCGGGCGACAGCCTGTTTGCGTCGGCCTGTTGTTTGAGTGAGTGGAGCGGTCATTTATACAGTTCTCAGGCTTTCGCTATTGCGTTATCTATCGTCAAAGTTTCGGGCTGTTGTGCAGAATGAGGGTGTTCAGGTCCTGGGTATACCTTTAATTTGGTCAACATTTGGGCGCCAAGGCGGTTTCGAGGGAGCATCCCTTTGACTGTCCGACGGATTGCGTCTGCTGGCTTACGTTCAAGTAAATCCGCATATGTCTGGGACTTGAGCCCACCCGGATAGCCGGAGTGGCGGTGAACAAGTTTTTTTTCTGCCTTTTCGTTAGTTAGTACTACTTTTGCTGCGTTGACGATGATGACATGATCACCGCAGTCAAGGTGGGGAGCAAAAGTTGGTTTATGTTTGCCGCGAAGAATCTTTGCTACCTCCGTCGACATACGACCTAGTACAAGATTTTCGGCGTCAACTACGAACCATTTCCGTTCAATTTCACTTGCCTTGGGGGAATAAGTACGCACTGTGCGTCAGCCTCTCGGTTCACCGAACATGTTGTGATTAGTCTTGGGGCCGCACAGGTGTGAGCCAGCCGACGTTCAAGGCTACGGGCAGTAGGTTCAAACGACAAACGCGAATCGCAGTGATTTACCTTTTGGTTTTTTCATCGAACGCGACTGGATAGGCGACGCGAGTGAGAATCAGGCCGTGTGGAGGTGCGATCGGTGGAGCTGCTGAGCGGTCTTGCGCGTCAACTATGCGCTCAAATTCCTGCGGTGAGCTTTTACCCAATCCGACTGCGACGCAAAAGCCAACGAGGGAGCGCACCATTTGATGACAAAACGCGTTCCCAATTATCTCAAATTCAACTCTCTCTTCTGCCTTTGGTTCCCACTTCGCAGCAAGGATTTTTCTGGTCATCGAAGCGTCAAGATTTCCTTTGGGACGTCGACAAAAGGAAGTGAAGTCATGCGTTCCCAACAAACAGGTCGCTGCCTCTTCCATAGCCTGGAGGTTAAGCGGCTGTGGTATGTGCCACTCAAGGTCTGCGTAAAGCGGATCACTGTGCTCTGAGTTAAGAATGCGGTATCGATATTCTCGGTGTAGCGCTGAAAACCGTGCGTCAAACTCGTCGTCAACAACGCTGACCGATTGAATCGTGATGTCTGCGGGGCAAAGTGAGTTGAGTCTGTCCTTTAGTTGTTCATGGTCTAAACGTTCATAACTTCCTCGGAAGGAAATTACTTGCCCCTGGGCGTGCACACCGGCGTCAGTTCTCCCCGCAACAGTTACGTCGATAGGGGTACCTAATATTTGTTCAATTGCCTTGCGTAATTCGCCGCCTACGGTTCGAACGCCCGGGTTTTCTGCATAACCGCGAAAGTTCGTTCCTTTGTATGCAAGATGAATTCTCACAGTTTGGGCGAAGGTCACGACTAGGAAGGTAGTTTCATATTGACGTTGGAGGGTGCAGATGTTTGATCTTGTTATTCGAAATGGAACAGTCGTCGACGGAACAGGGAGCCCTGGTTTCTCCGCGGATGTCGCAGTACAGGAAGGTCGAGTCGTTGCAATCGGCGAAGTAAGTGAATCGGGTAAGCAAGAAATTGACGCCACTGGTTTAACAGTGGCACCGGGCTTCGTTGACGTTCACACTCATTTTGATGCCCAAGTCTTCTGGGATCAGACATTGTCTCCTTCGCCTCTGCATGGAGTGACAACGGTGATCAGCGGTAATTGCGGATTCACGATCGCTCCGTTAGAGCCCGAGCACGGCGACTACATGATGCAAATGTTGGCTCGCGTGGAAGGCATGCCCCTTACTTCGCTCCAAGAGGGAGTTCCCTGGAATTGGAGAACCTTCGAGGAGTATCTGCAAGCGATAGATGGGACCTTAATGCCAAACGCTGGGTTTCTCGTTGGACACAGCGCTTTACGAAGAACAGTTATGGGTGAGAGGTCTGTAGG
>DKNM01000074.1:0-12828 GCA_002470695.1 Candidatus Neomicrothrix sp. UBA7388 | reverse complement strand
TGCGGGCGGTCTGGGATTCAGCTCTTCCTGGGCCAAAACACACAATGATGCGGACGGCGAAGCTGTTCCATCTCGACACGCTTCTCAAGATGAGTTGATCGAGTTATGTTCGGTGTTGAAAGATTCAGATGCAGTTGCTTTGGAGTTCATTCCGACTATTGAGCGCTTCGACGAAGAGGTGTACCAGTTGCTGACAGATATGTCGGTTGCAGCTGATAAACCGCTGAATTGGAATGTCATCTTCGTAAATGCCAGGCAGTCAGAGGCAATTGAGGAAAAGCTTCAAGCGTCGAACTTTGCAGCGAAACAAGGTGGTCGCGTTATTGCCTTAACTGCGCCAATGCCCGCCGTAAGTCGGTTGTGCTTTGAAAGCGGCTTCTTACTCGACACTTTGCACGGGTGGGCGGAGCCCATGGCGCTGCCTTATAAGGAGAAGGTAGCCCTGCTGTCCGACCCTGAGCGACGCAAGCAACTGAATGAAGACGCTCAACAACCAAGCGCTTTTAGAGGTATTGCTCGATGGGAACGGTTAACGGTTGGAGAGGTGACGAAAGAGCATTTAAAGCATTTCGAAGGTCGCTCCATCGGAGAAATATCTGAGGAACTGGGTAAATCTCCGTGGGAAACCTTGTGTGAAATTGTCGTTGAAGATGATCTCAAGACCGGTCTCTATCCGCCCGCAGCGGGTGACAACGATGAGTCATGGGAATTGCGTAAGATGCTTTGGAACGACGATCGTTGCCTAATTGGCGCCTCAGATGCTGGCGCCCATCTTGATTTCCTTGCCACTTTCAATTACTCCACGTACTTACTGGCTGCAGCTCGAGATCGCGGATTACTAGAGCTCGAGAGCGCCGTTCACAAGTTGACTGATGTACCGGCTCGCTTATATGGACTAAAAGACCGAGGCAGAATAGAAGAAGGTTGGTGGGCTGATTTAGTTGTATTCGACGCCCAAAACGTTGCTCCCGATGAGATTGAAGTTCGTGAGGATCTTCCGGGAGGCGGTTGGCGGCTCTACAGCGAAGCGATCGGTGTTCACCATGTCTTTATTAACGGAGAGCAAGCAGTCGAAGATGGCGCTTTCACTGAAGCTAGGCCCGGTACGTTGCTTCGTTCGGGAAGGGACACCGAGAAAATCACGGCGAATGGTTAAAAACTAGCTAATGATCTCGTCCCTCAGGATCAAGGATTGCAACTAGCTGCTCTATATCGAAGGAGGGGTCTTGAGACGGACCAATCAAGCGCCGTTCAGCCGCCTCCAGCCTTTCGATAGTGCTCCTAATAGCCGTAACAGCTGATCCCGGCACGATTACAGCGCCGTGGCGATCCGCATGGATAATGTCTCCGGGGCTGATGGTCAAACCGTGAACTGTTACAGGGATGGCGTATTCGGTGACATGGACCCATGCGTGCGACGGTCCGACTGATCCTGCAAGCGCTCCGAAATCTTCAGCCCACATATCAATATCTCTTATGGATCCGTTGGTCAGCACTCCGACGGAACCCAACCCTTTGTGGACATTGCTATTGACCTCACCCCAAAGGGCACCAAAACCTGCCGGATCATCGACATCTTCAATGACCGTCACAGTTGGAGCCGGCGACTCAGCAATGTGTCGGTAGTAGGCAACACGAGCGGCGAGATCATCGCTCGGTGCACGCCCCGAAGGTTCTGTCGCCCGAATTTTTGCTGTTCGCGCGTAGCCAACCATTGGAACCATGGACGGGTCTCTGCATACAAATGGGGACGTTGTGAAACCCGCGGCACGACGATCTGGTGCAATAACCTCTACTGCATTACAGATTGTCGGAGTGTCGAAATCTCGAAGTGCCATCAGTTCATGGTGCTGAAACATGGCCTACTTCTATTTCACAAATTAAACGAGTTCTATAAGCGCCATGGGCGCATTATCACCTTGGCGTGGACCCAGTTTCAAGATTCTGGTATAGCCGCCGGGCCGATCTTCGTATCGAGGCCCAATTTCATCGACAAGTTTCTGAGCCATCTCTTGGTCGCCGTTTAGGCTCGAGACGAGTTGACGGTGACGGTGAAGGCTGTTTGAACCAGCGCTCGCTTTTTTTGCCTTTGTAATTAACTTCTCCGCGTAGGGTCGCAACGCTTTCGCTTTTGCTTCTGTTGTTTCAATCGCTTCAGCAGCGAAGAGAGATGCAGCGAGGTTAGCCATCATCGAGCGCTGATGGCTTGAGCTGCCACCCAGCCGACGTCCTTTTTTGGGGGTTGGCATCAGATCGCTCCTATTGCATCGTCGGAGTCATTCCCTTGAGAGCAAGTCCTCGCTCATCAAGTTTTTGAATGACTTCATCTAGGGATTTTTGGCCGAAATTCGTGATGGCCATTAGGTCATCGATACTCTTCTCAAGCAACTCACCGATGCTATTAACCTGGCCGCGCTTCAAACAGTTCCGGGGCCGTTCACTTAAATCTAAGTCCTCTATGGGTAACTCCAACTCAGGCGACGTTGTTTCGACAATCGCTATTTCTTGGATTTCAAGACCAAGTGGCTCTTCACTCATTTCTGCGATTAAGCCAACGAGTGTGCAGAGTGTGTCCCCAGCTGAGGCGAGAGCATCTCGTGGGCTCATTGCGCCATCAGTGTCAATGTCGAGAATGAGACGATCAAAGTTAGTTGACTGTTCCACGCGGGTTGGTTCAACCTCAATCGAGACTCTACGGACAGGGCTAAACAGAGCATCAATTGGGATAACGCCAATGGTGGAAGAACTGTCTTGGTCTTCAGAGGAGAGGTATCCGCGACCCTGCTGAATCGTTACGTCAAGAGCGAGTCGGCCACTAGCACTGAGGGTTGCGATATGCAGATCGGGATTGTGGCACTCCACGTCAGCGCCCCACTCGACGTCTCCGGCGGTAAGGTCGCAAGGACCTGATGCATCAATCCGCACAGCAAGTGGTTCGTCACTGAAGCTGGTGAGAACTATGTCTTTGATGTTCAGTATGAGATCGGTGACGTCCTCAACAACGCCTTCAATAGTCGCAAACTCGTGGAGCGCCGCTTCGCCGTCAAACTTGACTTGGGTTATTGCAGCGCCCGGTACGGACGACAACAACGTGCGTCGAAGGGAATTTCCGATCGTATGGCCGAAGCCCGGTTCAAGGGGACCAATAGCAAATCGTTGACGATTATCTTCTTCGTCTCCGAGGGCTTCAACTGTCGGTCGCTGCATGGTGAGCATGCTCACAATATCTCCAATGGCCAAGGGTGGACTACTTGCTGTATAGCTCGACGATGAGCTGTTCGCGGACGGGGATTTCTATCTGTTCGCGTGTTGGGACTTCTCTAACTGTGACCTGCTGGCCACCTTCGCCAGCGTCTAGCCACATTGGGGTCGCTCGATCAAGAACATCGAGGTTCCATTGAACGGTGACCATTTCGCGAGACTTTGGCCGCAATTCAATGACGTCACCCTTCCGGGCACGGAAGCTAGGCACGTTGACCCGACGTCCGTTGACATTTATGTGTCCGTGGCTAACGAATTGTCGAGCCTGTGGCCGGGTTGCTGCCCAGCCAGCGCGGTAGACAATGTTATCTAGCCTAAGTTCGAGAAGCCGAAGAAGATTTTCGCCCGTGACGCCGCGTTGCTTCGCAGCTTGATCATATGTATTACGGAATTGCTTTTCGGTAATTCCGTATGTAAATCGAGCTTTTTGTTTTTCTTGAAGCTGGACTAAGTATTCCGAGTTTTGGCTTCGACGGCGACCGCGGCCGTGTTCGCCTGGGGGGTAAGGCCTACGATCAAGAGCTTTGGTTTCGCCAGAAGTTCCCCAAACATTTATACCCAGACGACGGGAAATTCGAGCTTTAGGTCCGGTGTAACGTGCCATGTCTCAGACTCTCCGACGCTTTGGGGGCCGACAACCATTGTGCGGTACAGGCGTCATGTCTTTGATGCCGGTAATTTCAATGCCGGTGTTTTGAATGGAACGAATCGCTGTCTCGCGGCCAGACCCAGGGCCTTTAACTTGAACGTCGACTCTTCGGACTCCGTGCTCCATGGCCTTTCGCGCAGCTTGCTCAGCTGCCTGCTGGGCCGCAAACGGTGTCGACTTACGCGATCCTTTAAAGCCAACATTTCCTGCGGATGCCCAGGAAACAACGTTCCCTTGTTGATCACTAAAGCTAATAATTGTGTTGTTAAAGGAACTTTTAATGTGGGCAACGCCGTGTCCGACATTTTTTCGTTCTTTGCGGCGTGGTCGCCGAGCTGGTTGGGGATTGGCCATTTTCTGCTTTCAATCTCTTCTTTGACAGAAGATCACTTAAGAACTTTTTTCTTACCGGCTACGGTCTTACGAGGCCCTTTGCGGGTTCTGGCATTGGTGTGCGTACGTTGTCCACGCACTGGGAGGCCTCTCCTGTGGCGGATTCCTTGGAAACAGCCGATCTCAATCTTGCGTTTGATGTCTTGGGCCACATCGCGCCGGAGATCACCCTCAACGGTGTAGTTGTCATCAATGAAGTTTCGGACTTTGACAACTTCTTCATCGGTGAGATCGCGAACTCTTGTCGCTCGGCCGATGTTGAGAGCTTCACAAATATCCGCCGAACGAGTGCGACCGATGCCGTAGATATAGGTCAGAGCAACTTCCACTCTTTTCTCTCGGGGAATATCTACTCCTGCAATACGTGCCATCTTTAGAAACTCCTATCCCTGGCGCTGCTTGTGGCGGGGGTTGGAACAAATCACGCGAATACGACCGTGGCGCCGAATGACTCGGCATTTATCACAGATCTTTTTTACGCTGGGACGGACCTTCATTGAGCTACCTGATGGTTGGGTCGCGGAGTCACTAGTACACCGTCATTGCGACCGAGTGCGGACGCGGTCTGATTGGACTGACCAATAGACCGAAGGAAAAGCATACCGGGCGCAGGTTCACGCACCAATCTCAAAGCCATACTCAGCTAATACTTTCAATTGCGTGGATAATTCGATCTTGGACTTCTTCTTCGCTGCCGAGCCCATCAACAGAGACCAAAACGTTTTGCTCAGAGTAAAAGTTAAGGAGGGGGGCGGTTTCGGCCCGATATAGCTCGAGACGCCGCTGAATAGCTTCAGGGGTGTCGTCATCGCGACCACGAGCAAGCATTCGCTCCGTTACCACTTCGTCGGGGACTTCAATATCGATTGCTACCTCTATCCCTGCTGGAGCGAGCATTTCAGTTAGGGCTTGCGCTTGCATATCAGTTCTAGGGAATCCATCGAGCAGGAATCCTTTTTCTGTATCAGGGTGAGCAAGTCGCTCTTCAACAATGCCGAGGATGATCTCATCGGAGACAAGATCGCCGGCATCCATGATTTGCTTTGCTTTTAATCCAAGCTCAGTGCCCTCAGCAACCGCTGCGCGGAGCATATCCCCTGTCGAGATGTGCGGAATATCGTAGTGGTTTACTAGCAGAGCACATTGGGTGCCTTTTCCGGCACCTTGTTTCCCCAAGATCACGAGTCGCGGCATTGCAATCTTCCCCCGCTACTTCAGAAAGCCTTCGTAGTTGCGTTGCAACAACTGACTATCGACTTGTTTCATGGTTTCTAGGGCAACACCTGCGGCAATTAGAATCGATACGCCGCCAAATCCTATCGATGCTCCTCCTCCGCCCATAGCTCCTAGGTCGCTTGTCAACGACAAAAGGACCGTCGGGATAAGAGCTACGAAAGCTATGAAAAGTGCACCTGGCAGCGTGATTCGGTTGAGGATTTTAGCCAAGTACCGTTCCGTCTGAGGGCCGGGCCGTACTCCTGGAATGAAGCCGCCCTGTTTCCGGATATTGTCAGCTTGTCGAGCCGGGTCAAAAGATATAGCTGTGTAAAAGTATGCGAAGCCTACGATCAGCATGCCGAAGAACAGGATGTAGACAATGCTGTCGGGTTGAGTGAGGTAATCGTTTACAAAGGTTTGCAACCAACCCCAGTTAGCCACGTTCGACAGTAAGACCGGAAGAAACAATATGGAACTGGCGAATATGACCGGTATAACTCCGGACTGGTTGACCTTGAGCGGGATATATGTGTTTTGGCCGCCGTACATTTTTCGGCCGACTTGCCGTTTCGAGAATTGAACCGGAATGCGTCGCTGTCCTTGTTCGATGAAAATAATGGCAACCATCATGCCGATCGCGACGACTATTGCTGCTGCGAGATAAAAGTTGCCTTCAACTGCTCTCAACCGGGCGCCGTCGAATGGGATGGTCGATACCACAGACGCGAAGATGAGTAGCGACATGCCATTACCGACTCCTCGCTGGCTGATGAGCTCACCCATCCACATCAGGAGCGCAGTGCCTGCGGTAAGCGAGAGTATTACTAGACCCACTCTGGGGAAAGTAAAATCCGGAATAACAATTACAGCACTTGTGTTCCCAAGGGCAGTTCCCTGACCGCGTCCGAATATGAACGTGATTCCAGTTGCTTGGATAAATGCTATGGCTAGGGTCAAATAACGGGTGTATTGGGTAATTTTTCGCTGGCCAACCGCGCCTTGTTGTTGCAGTTGTTCAAGGCGCGGGATCGCCACTGTCAGGATTTGAATGATGATTGACGCCGTGATGTAGGGCATGATCCCTAAGGCGAATATGGCGAAGTTGGTGAGGGCCCCACCTGAGAAAAGGTTGAGTAATGCTAGGACCCCACCGGTCTGGTCAGCTTGTTCTCGCAGACTTAAGATGGCGTCAAAGTCAATGCCCGGCACGGGGACTTGTGAACCTAGTCTGTAGGCGCCGAGGATCGCGACTGTGAAGAGGATCTTCCCTCGAAGATCCGGTACACGAAATATGTTTCGCATGCTCCCTAGCAAAATACTCTCCGTCTATCGGTTGGTGTGCTGGTTTCCGCGCGCCGGAGGACGCGGTCCCTTAAATGTGGGTGGCAGGATTTCGACCGTACCTCCGGCAGCCGTAATGGCTGCTTCGGCACTTTGAGAAACTGCGTGAGCTTTTACGTTTACTGCCCGACTAATTTCTCCACGTCCAAGAATTTTTACCATCGCCCCCTTAGATACGAGGCCTCGCTCCAATAAGAGGTCAGGGTCGATTTCGTTGAGTCCAGTTTCGTCGAGAGTATCGAGATTAATTGGGTGGTACTCAACTCGGAAGGGGTTGGTGAAGCCTTTCATCTTGGGAAGGCGTCGTTGGAGAGGCAACTGGCCACCCTCGTACCAAACCGGTACTTTGCTTCGAGCTTTAGTCC
The DNA here is from genome assembly GCA_002470695.1 of Candidatus Neomicrothrix sp. UBA7388. Lineage (GTDB taxonomy): Bacteria > Actinomycetota > Acidimicrobiia > Acidimicrobiales > Poriferisodalaceae > UBA7388. The sequence continues at coordinate 5,601 of DKNM01000074.1, read as the reverse complement.
CTTTTGTTCCGCGACCTGCGGTTTTCCCGCCCTTACCTGCAATGCCTCTGCCGACACGCTTGGCGCGTTTTTTGGATCCTGGAGCTGGTTGTAAATCGTGTGGTTTTAGCATGGCTGTCTTTTCAGCTTTCCTGTACTTCAATGAGGTGAGCGACTTTGTGAATCATGCCCCTGATTTCGGGTCGGTCAGGGAGTGTGTTCGACTTTCCAATCCGACCTAATCCTAAGGCGCGCAATGTTCCGCGGTGTTTGGGTTTAGATCCAATAGATGAGCGAACTTGCTTAACTGTTAGGTCACTCATGAAGTTACCTCAACAGCAGGTTTAGGTTGCAAGGCTTGACGCTCTGATTCTCGGTATGCCGCAAGAAGGGCAGCTGGTATGCATTCTTCCTCTGAGAGTCCTCGAAGAGCTGCAATTTGGTCAGGACGCTTCAGGCCTTCAAGGCCTGCGATCGTCGCCTTGGCGACGTTGATGTGGTTTGAAGAACCGAGCGATTTCGCCAACACATCACTGATGCCGGCTTCTTCAAGAATTGCGCGAGCGGCGCCGCCGGCGATTACGCCGGTACCGGGAGCAGCAGGCTTTAAAAGAACTCGTCCCGCACCCATTTCTCCGAGGATTGGGTGAATGATGGTTGAACCTGCAAGCGGTACCCGAAAGAGATTCTTTTTTGCTTCTTCTGTACCTTTTTGGATGGCCAAAGGAACTTCTTTGGCTTTCCCATAACCGAGACCAACTTGTCCCGCTCCATCGCCAATTACGACAAGTGCCGTAAAGGAGAAGCGCCTGCCGCCTTTGACAACTTTAGCTACGCGGTTTATGTCGATTACTCGAGATTCGCGCAGTCCGTCGTCACCACTATTACGTGGATTATCTTCGCGCCTCCGATCATCGCGACGTCGGTTGCCGCGGTCATCGTTTCGCCGGTTTTGGTTTTCGTTGGCATCAGACATGGTCAACTCCTAGAACTTCAGTCCGGCAGCACGCGCTGCGTCAGCAAGGGCCGCTACGCGACCGTGGTACTTATTTCCTCCGCGATCAAAAACAACAGATTCAACTCCTGCCGCTTGAGCTCGTTCGGCTAGAAGCGTGCCAACTTTGCTGGCAGCGTCCTTGTTGCTTGTCGTGGTATCTCGTAAGTCGGTTTCTGATGTTGAGGCGGCCGCAACAGTGAGACCGTTCTCATCATCGATGATTTGCGCCGATATGTGACGATTCGATCGAAAAACACTTAGACGAGGTCGTGCGGTCGTACCGGTGACTTTTTTGCGAACTCTACGTTGGCGACGTTGGCGCTGCGCGCTTCTGGATGTCATAGCAATACCTACTTTGCGGCCTTGCCGGCTTTACGGATTACATATTCATCCACGTATCTAATTCCCTTACCCTTATAGGGCTCGGGCTTCTTGAGAGCGCGAATATCAGCAGCCACTTGGCCGACAAGTTGTTTATCAATTCCTGAAACTTTGATGATGGTTGGTTCCGGCACGTCGAAGGTGACTCCTTCGGGGGCTTCTACTTGAACTGGGTGGCTAAATCCAAGAGCCAGTTCCAATGCATTAGTGCCTTTAGCCTGAGCCCGATAACCAACTCCTACAATGTTGAGCTCTTTCATGAAGCCATTGGATACGCCTTCGACCATGTTATTTACTAAGGCTCTTGCCAGACCATGAAGGGATCGTTGTTGACGGCTGTCATCAGCTCGTTCCACGGTGATCACTGAGTCCTCGACCTGTATATCGATTCCTTCCGGGATTTGCTGGGTTAATTCGCCCTGCTTTCCCGACACTTTGATCATGTCATCAGAAATCTCGACAGATAGTCCGTCAGGGATAGTGATCGGTGCTTTACCTACTCGGGACATGCGGTCTCCTTACCAGACGTAACAGAGGACTTCGCCACCGACATGGTTTCGGCGGGCTTCTCTGTCGGTCATAAGACCTTTACTCGTGGACAATACTGCGATGCCCAGGCCTCCTAAGACTCTGGGAACGCTGTCGGACTTGGTGTAGACGCGCAGACCAGGCTTGGAGATCCGCTTCAGACCGGAGATCGTGCGACTTCGGTCGGGAGTGTATTTGAGCTGAATCGACAAAGTTTGTCCTGGTCGATCGGTTGCGTCACTAGTCTCATAGCCTGCGATATAGCCCTCGGCTTTGAGAATTGCTGCCAAAGATTCCTTCTGTTTCGACGAAGGCATCTCAACGTTGTCCTTATAACCCTGGTGGGCATTACGGACGCGGGTCAGCATGTCAGCGATTGGGTCGGTCATCGTCATTATGAATCTCCTCTCACCAGCTCGCCTTGGTCACGCCAGGAATTTCGCCTGCATGGACCATCTCGCGGAGACATACCCGACAAAGCCCAAACTTGCGGTACACCGATCGCGGTCGACCGCAACGGCGACAGCGGGTGTAGGCGCGAACCTTAAACTTGGGGGTTCGTTGTTGCTTATTGCGAAGAGCCTTTTTGGCCATTAGTTCTGCCCTTCTGTACGGAACGGGAAACCGAGGGCAGTCAGAAGCGCTCGGCCATGTTCGTCATTAGTGGCGGACGTCACAAGAGTGATATCCATACCTCGAATTTTGTTTACTGAGTCGTAGCTAATTTCTGGGAATATCAGCTGTTCAGTGACCCCAAAGGTGTAGTTACCATGCCCATCAAATGAGCGAGGAGAAAGACCGCGGAAGTCACGAATTCGGGGAATTGCAAGACTTACTAGACGATCGTAGAACTCCCACATTCGGTTGTTCCGAAGCGTAACTTTCGCTCCGATTGCGTTACCTTCACGGAGCTTAAATCCAGCAATAGACTTTTTAGCTCGGGTAATAGCGGGTTTCTGCCCAGTGACCTTAGTGAGATCTTCAACTGCACTGTCAAGGAAGGCTCGATTGACGAGAGCGTCGCCAACACCCGCGTTGACAGAGATTTTCGACAATCGAGGCACCTGCATCACATTGGGAAGATCTAGCTGGTTTTGGAGCTGATCTCGCAGCGTCTCTCGGTACAGCACTTTCATGCGGGGTTCGAAAAGAGTTGCGCTCACGACAATTCCTCCCCTGATTTCTTGTGGTAACGCACCTTTTCGTCACCTTCGATTCGGTATCCAACGCGACCCGCTTCGCCACTCGTGGGACAGACGACGGCCACGTTCGAAGCGTTGATGCTCAGAGCTATATCGATGATTCCGCCTTGGTCGTTTTGTTGTGTGGGCGGTTGATGCTTTCGCCCGGTGTGTACGCCTTCAACTGTGATTCGGCCATTGTCGGTGTCAACCGACATGACATGACCTTCTGCGCCTTTGTCCTTACCGGACAGTACGCGAACTAAATCACCCTTCTTGATCTTCATTAGAGGACCTCCGGTGCAAGTGAAACAATTCGCATAAATCGGTGGTCGCGGAGTTCCCGACCGACTGGCCCGAAGATGCGGGTACCTCGTGGTTGCCGATTTTCGTCGATAAGAACAGCTGCGTTCTCGTCGAAGCGGATATAGCTTCCATCAGGGCGCCTCCGTTCTTTACGAGTTCGAACAACTACGCAGCGAACGACTTCACCTTTTTTGACTCCTGCGCCAGGGATAGCATCTTTGACCGTCGCGATGAAAACATCACCAATCGAGGCGTAGCGACGCCCGGTGCCTCCAAGAACGCGGATGCACAGCACTTCTCGGGCGCCTGAGTTATCTGCGACTTTAAGTCGGGATTCTTGCTGGATCACTTCAGTAACTCCAAAATCAACGAGCTCGTTCGACAATTTCAACTAGACGCCAGCGCTTTTTCTTGGAAAGCGGTCGAGTCTCCATGACACGCACTCGATCACCGAGCCGTGCATCATTTTCCTCGTCGTGGGCGTATAGCTTCTTTGTCTGCTGGACGGTCTTGAAATAGCGGGCGTGACTAACGCGTTCTGTGACTGCCACTACAACGGTCTTTTCCATTGAAGTAGATACCACTAAACCCTCTCGGGTCTTGCGCCGTTTGCGTTCCTGAGATGCGATTTCTGTATCGCTCATGAGTTGTCCTCTGCTGGGGCCGACTCAGCGGCCGCTATTTCTCGTTCTCTTAGAACAGTATTGATGCGAGCGATGTCGCGTTTGACCTGCGAAATTCTCGCCGGGTTTTCAAGTTGTCCGGTTGCAAACTGGAAGCGCAAGTTAAAGAGCTCATGCTTTGCTTCGCCAAGTTGATCAATAAGTTCATCGTCGGCAAGTTCACGGAGTGCTGCTGCAGCTGCCATCAGATCGCCTCCTCTCGACTAACAACGCGCGCTTTAATAGGAAGCTTTTGGATTGCCCTATTAAGTGCCCCATGAGCAAGTTCTGCGTCGACGCCACCCAACTCAAACATGACTCGTCCGGGTTTAACTACTGCTACCCAACGTTCAGGGTTGCCTTTACCGGATCCCATTCGAGTTTCGGCAGGCTTAGCGGTAACGGGCTTATCAGGGAAGATATTGATCCATACTTTGCCGCCACGTTTAACGTGACGGGTCATAGCAATACGGGCTGCCTCAATTTGACGTGCCGTAATCCAACCAGGTTCTAAAGCTTGGATACCGAAATCGCCGAAGGTCATAGTGGTGCCGCCCTTAGAGCGGCCTTTGGTTCGACCACGATGGGTCTTACGGTGTTTTACTTTCCTTGGCATCAACATCTCAGTCGTCTCCCGGTCTGAAGTTGGGGGTTTGACTTTGCTCGCGAGTAGCTCGCTCGATCTGCTCTTCTTCTTCCAAGAGCTTTTCGAACTCTGGATCGGCTTCTTTAATCAGTGGTGCTGGCTCTTCGATCTCATCGCCCGGAACATCGGCTTTGCGACCGCCAGAGGAGACAACAGGAGCATTATGTTCGGCTGAACCAGAGGTTTCACCCACTGCCATTGCTGCTTCTCGGCTAATACGTTCATCGGCAGACACTTTGTAGGGCAGTATGTCACCTTTGTAGAGCCACACCTTCACCCCAATTCGGCCAGCTGTGGTTTTTGCCTCTCGGAATCCGTAGTCAATGTCAGCTCTAAGAGTATGAAGAGGCACACGCCCTTCGCGGTACCACTCCGTACGAGCCATTTCGGAACCACCAAGACGTCCCGAACATTGAACGCGGATGCCAAGTGCTCCGGCTTTTTGGGCATTTTGGACAGCACGCTTCATCGCGCGACGAAATGCAACGCGCCCTGCTAGCTGGTCGGCGACGCCTTGCGCAATGAGGGCTGCGTCCAATTCAGGTTGTTTGATTTCCTGAATATTGAGCTGGACTTTGGGATTGCCTGAGATCTTTGTCAGACCTTCGCGCAAGCGGTCCGCTTCGGCTCCCCGCCGGCCAATGACGATTCCAGGGCGTGCGGTATGGACATCGACCCGAAGTTTTTCACGTGTGCGCTCGACTTCTATTCGGCTGATAGCTGCGTGTGGAAGTTCGGTCTGCAGGAAATTCCTGATCTCCCAATCTTCAATGATGTAGTCCTGGTACTCCTTATCGGCGTACCAACGGGACTTCCAGTCTGTCGTAATACCAAGACGGAAGCCGTACGGGTTAACTTTCTGACCCATGATCAGGCCTCCTTATCTTCGTTTTCGGGTGTTTCGGCTTCGGCGGAAGCTTC
>DKNM01000121.1 GCA_002470695.1 Candidatus Neomicrothrix sp. UBA7388 | reverse complement strand
AATGTCTTCGGTAAGAGGGCAAGAACTTTCGACTCGCTGGAGTAATGATCGTCGCGGCGATTTTGGTGCTGCCGCGCCTGATCCCAGCGACCCGTCCTGGGCAGGTGGCCGGATTTTCGTAGATCACCGTGAGCAAATTTCTGATTGTGAACCTGACGCGGTGATGAAGGTGGTGCGCTCTCTGGGCGGCAACACTGGCTGGCTTACCTTCAATTGGCTCTGGGCGTTCAGAGGTTTTGTTGACAAACTTCTTGGCGGTGTCGGTCTTCGAAGGGGACGACGTCACCCAACAGAGTTGAGAGTTGGCGATCCAGTAGATTTTTTTGAAGTTGTCGAAGTTCGTCCCGATCTTCTTCGGTTACGCGCAGAAATGAAAGTGCCAGGACACGCTTGGTTAGAATGGCGCGTCAAATCGACCGATGCCGGCTGCATCACCGAGCAAAAGGCCGTATTTGTGCCCCGGGGCTTATGGGGCCGTTGCTATTGGTTGGCTCTTGTACCAGCTCACGCCATTATTTTTAAACGAATGCTCGCAGCGATTGTTGACCTATCCAACCGTTCTGAAAATCCAAAGGAGCAGGCGAGACCGTGAGCACAAAAATTTTAAGTCTGGGCATTTTGGTCGGATTGGCATTAATCGCCATCGTTGGGCTTGGCGGTGCCGACGGAGTATGGACAGAGTATGCCTTCCCGCCCATCATGACAGCAGCACTCGTAGCCGTCTTGCTGCAATGGCTAGGTTTTCTTGTCGCGTGGGTGCGCAAAACTGAGAAGTTTTTCGACCTATTCGGCTCGGCAACCTTTGCGATCTCGATTGCCCTGTGTGCCTACTACGCCAGAGCGAACCTCGGCCTCTTAGACGTAATGCTTGCAATCGCAGTCACGATATGGGCGGCGAGACTCGGTTCGTTTCTGGTGCGCCGAGTAGTAGACGTCGGTTCTGACCGCCGCTTTAACGCGATAAAGCAAAACTTCCTGTGGTTTTTAATGACATGGACCTTGCAGGCGACTTGGGTAGTTGTCACATTAGGTGCAACGCTCGCTGTTCTCGGTGATGGCAAAGCCCAGCCGCTCGGGTTCGTCGAAATCTGTGGTCTTCTCCTATGGTCAACCGGTTTCATAATCGAAGCACTTTCCGATTCTCAGAAGAAAAAGTTTCGTGAATCAGGCAACGAGACTTTTATCCGTACCGGCCTGTGGAGTCGGTCTCGCCACCCCAATTATTTTGGTGAAATTGTTTTGTGGACGGGACTAACGATCGCTGCTTTGCCTTCACTGTCCAACTGGCAGTACGTCACTCTTTCGTCTCCCGTTTTTGTATGGCTTCTCTTGATGAAAATTTCGGGAGCCCCAATGCTTGAAGCTAAAGCAGAGCGGAGATGGGGTACAGATCCTGAATATATTAAGTATCGGAGCGCAACTCCGTTATTAGTTCCGCGCTTACGAAAGCTCTGAATTGTCGTTTTCCGAGACCCACTCGTCGACTTTTACCCATTGTTGATCTAACCAATCGACGAAGTCCTCTTCTTTGCTGATTGGCGGCACTTCGGGACGGGAACAGCGCCATAGTTTAAACCGCAACGTTGTCTTCAGTGGCACTGAGTCGCGGAGCTGCGAAAACGAAGAAATGTCTTGGATCCCGACGTGATTACAAAAAACTATGTCGGCTGCGGTCACTGAAAGGGCAGAAAGTGTGCCAGCGGTGCGAATTGGAAGTACGCGATTTAGCTTTCTTGCCGATTTAGCTCGCAATGGCGCAGTGGCGTCAAGAGCGGATATAGCATTCACTAGCTTTGTCGGAGAAAATCTTGTGCCCTCCGGAAAAATAACGAGCGCCTCATCGTCGCCAATATCTTTAGCGAGCTTGCCGATGTTGGTTAGTTCGTCACGATTATCGAAAGAGTCTCTGTTCACGAAATAATTTGGAATTCTGTGGCCAACGATATCGAGACAAGGGTCGGCGAGTAGTTGTTTCTTCAGGACGAAACGAAGTCTTCGACCCTCTCTAGAAAGAAGGGCAGCAGTCAGTAAGGCGTCGCCCTGACTTCCATGTCGGGCTAAAACGACCAGAGGCCCGTCGGGAACAAGGCATTCCGAACCTATGACAGACCATCGCAAACCGATTGTGTATCTGGCTCCGAACGCAAGGCTGCGAGCCCAGAGACTTTGTAATTGAGAATGGCTGCGTTGCGATCGCTTATTCAGTAATCGTCCGCCTGGGGCGAAAGCTATCCACAAAAAAAATGCCGTAATTACGCCGAGTAGCTCCATGGCAAGCCACCACGCGCCGAAGAGTGTAAGTCGCGTGTGTGGAAGCCCGCGCCGCCTTATCAAATCAAAAGATATTGCTACGGTGATGAGCAGTGGCAGCACGCCCCATGTCAATGAGAACACCACTAAAAGTGCGGGAACGCTCTTCAATCTTCGTCGATATTTGGCTTGTCTTGTCGACTCACAAGCAGAATGAGTGAAGGCTCCTAGATCCGTCCGGCGCGAGCTTGGCATGATTGCAATAATAAGCAGGTGTCGTCGGCGTTTTCTAAGCCGTAGCTAACCGTCGTGCTTTAAAAATCTCGACGCTTTCGTGATGGTCGACAATGGGGCTGGGGTATCCCACTTGGCTGCGGATATTTGCCGACGGATTGGTGATGTCTTTTGTATCGAGAGAGGACAACTCGGGGATCCAACGTTTGATGTAAATTCCGTCTTTGTCGAAGCGAGTAGCTTGGGTGGTTGGATTCAAGATTCGATGGGGGTTGCTATCGGTCCCAGTGCCGGCAACCCACTGCCAATTTAGGTAATTGCTGGCAACGTCTCCATCTATGAGCTGAGTCATGAAATAGTCAGCTCCGAGACGCCAATGTTGATGTAGATCTTTAACAAGGAATGAAGCTGTCACCATCCGCACTCGGTTATGCATAAGTCCTTCAGCTTTGAGTTGTCGCATTCCTGCGTCGACGAGAGGAAAACCGGTGGTCCCTGATGTCCACGCATCGAACAGAGGTCGGTCGTAGTTCTCTAGATCTCCTCGGGGGCGATAATCATTGCGGGACACGTCAGGTCTGCGATCAAGGATCTGAGTATAGAAATCACGCCACACCACTTGCCGAATGAAGGGTTCAGCTCCTGGTAGGTCCTCCGACAGTTGCACGAGACGCAATGGCGAAATGCAACCTAAGTGCAAATAGGGAGATAAGAGTGAGGTGCCATCGACAGCAGGGAGATCACGCATTTCTTGGTATCGGGAAACACCATTTTGAAGCCATTGGTGTAAGCGGTCCCAAGCGTGCGTTTCCCCCCCCAAAGTTGACCCAATTTCAAGGCCTTCGGGAGCAGTCGGAATACTCGGCGCAACACCTGCATCAGCTAAAGGGGGAGGCGGGATCATCACCTGTCTCTTTGGGGCATTAAGCCATGCTCGCCAGTAAGGAGTAAATACTTTGTACTCACCACCCCCTGCGGGAGCGACATCGCCCGGAGGTACAGCGGTTAGACCAGGATGCTCTACAAACAAGACGTCATGTTGCTTGCACCACGCCCCAAGTTTGGCTGACCGCTGTTTCGCGTAAGTGCTGTAATCCTTTGCCATGTGGATACTTTGAGCGTCTAGCTCGGCCGCTCGTGATGTCACTTCGTCCAACCAGTCTCCGGTCAGGATCTCAAGTTCGGAGCCCCTTTGAGTCAGTGAATGAGAAAGGTCTTTGAGGCATTGTTCTAAGAAGTTGTTTCTCCGCTCGGATGCGATCGGTGAAGACCGGACCCGGTCATCTTTCACGAAGAGACAGTGAAAGTGACCGGTCTCGGCGGCTGCATACAAGGCAGGATTGTCATCAACGCGGAGATCCCGTGTGAACAACATTAACGATGTCATTAACTAGACCCGCCATCGAATTGGAGATCTAAGCTCGCGGGTTAGGAAGGTGTTCACTGAGCTGGGTCCAGCGTTTTGTCGCTTGCTAGTCCTGAAAGGGCCTTTGATACAGCGCGTCGCGCACTCTCTGCAGAAACGCCGACAATGTCACCGATTTCCCGGAATGTTTTTTCGATGCCATCGTCAAGCCCAAAGCGGTGACGGACCATCTCTCTTACCCGTGGTGTCATCTTTCCAAGTGCCCGTTCTACTAGTTCGTGGTTATGCCACTCCGTGACTAGATCTTCAGGAGTCGTCTCACCAGAAGCAAGCACTGTATACATGTCTTTATCTTCGCCCTCGAGCATGGGGCCGTCGAGCGAAGCAACCTTGGTTAACGCGTGGATGCGTTTCATCTCACGAGACATTTCAGGAGATGTAACGTCTGCTTCCCGCAACTGCCTTCTCAAAGCGCTGTGGGTATCTGCAGGAATCCTGATTAGGTTGCTGTGCTGGTCGATAAGCCTGTTAATCGCTTGGCGAATCCAGAAGGTACCGTATGTCGAAAATTTGAAGCCCTTCCTCCCGTCGAACTTTTCGACGGCGTGTTCGAGGCCAATATTTCCTTCTTGGATTAGATCTTCAAGCCCGAGCGAACCCGGTACTGGATATTTTTTGGCAACGCTCACGACAAGTCTCAAATTTGAGAGGATGAATCTTTCTTTGGCGCGGGACCCTCTTTTTGCGAGTCGTTCGAGTCGCTGGAGCTGTTGAAGATCGCGATATTCACCAGCTTCCATCTTCTCTTGCGCTTCTTTGCCCTTACGAATTTGATCTGAGAGCTTTACCTCATCGGCTTTGGTTAGTAACTCATGGTTGCCGATGTCGTTCAAATAGAGGTTCAGGGTTTGGGAGGTGCTGGTAGTCATTATGAGCCTTTCAATCTAGAAAGAGAATTGCGGTCTGTGTGTTGGAGAGATCGGCCGAGGTTGGCCATTTCGAGCACGGTTGTTGACTCGTAGCTCCAATTGTCTGGAGAAACAGAGATTTTGATTTCGTAGCTATCCGACCGAGCTCGCTCATCCAGATACGAATTGCTGAGAATTCCATTAGTTGTTGAACCCCGCTCAGCGGTCAGAAGGAACTCTGTTGCATCAGGTTCAACCTGACCGGAAGCAATGAGAACTGACCCGCGTGGAACCATGAAACAACGACTGAGAATCTTGGCTTCAGCGTCGTATAGCCAATAACCAACCTCGGTATGGAACGGGTCTTGGTCGAGCTCGGTCATCCGCCAAGCTGCCATGCGATAGTCGAGCCCATAGAGATGCTGCTCTCCGTTGTCGACTGGCCCAAAGGGTTTCAATTGAACTTTTTCCATGTAGGGAGTGAAGCCAGTTGCTTCTTCCTCGTGATGGAATGAAAAGTCCATACCGTCTGAGCCCTCCCACTCGCCGGCTAAATGGGCGAGAGGGCCGAATAACTCCTGAGTAACTTCGTCTAGTTCCATTTCAACTCCTGTGGGTGAGTGTCGTGCTGAGGATCAATTGCTCCTCAAGGTGCTGCCAATTGATGAGATTTCGTAGGACTGTTTCCAGATATTCGGGCCTGCGATTTTGGTAGTCGAGGTAGTAGGCGTGCTCCCAAACATCGATAGTGAGGAGGGGTTGAGATGTAGCCAGGCTTGGCATTTCTGCATTGGAGGTTGTCGTTATTTGCAATCCAGAGCCATCCGAGACAAGCCACGCCCAACCCGAACCAAAGTGACCCGAGGCAGCTTGAATAAGTTGAGTCAGGAAGCTGTCCGTGGAGCCGAATGCTCTACTCAGTTCTTCGTCGACCTCGCTTGAGGGACCCTGTCCGGCGGGGGCGAGCGAATTCCAGAGAAATTCGTGATTCCATACTTGGGCTGCGTTGTTAAACATTGCTCCAGAGGAGTCCCCGATTACCTCGATGAGGTTCCGTTCGTCACCTTCGAGCATCGCATTTAGATTCTTAACGTACGCCGCTTGATGTCCTCCGTGATGTAGGAGAACGGTTCGTTCGCTAATGAATGGCTCAAGTTGCGAGGCTTCAAATGGTAGGGGGGTTAGTTCGATGGTCACGTTATTCCTTTCGTCGTCGATCTTAGTCGAAATTAAATGTTTTAGCACTAAATAGGATTGTTAAAAAAAATTAGCTTTCTCAGGCCGGTCAAACAGTTTCTAGCTGGGCTTTGAGACGCTTCAGATTGCCGTTCCAGATCCACCGAAGTAGGGGTCGAGCACAGATTTGTCCCACGTTGGCACCCAAGTACCAGGGAAATCTGAGGCTTTCTGCCCAACGAAAGCTAGTACCACCTTCGGGAGTGCGAGCTAAGGAAAATTGACCCCATCCGCTCACGATTCCTTCGTGACGAACGCCCATGACCTCGTTGTCAACCCAGTCGGTTATCTCCATTTTGTCGACTAGCCGGAAGGGTCCAATCTTGGTGTCACATTCAAAGGTTGTGCCTTTGCCTGCGGCTGAATCTGAGGTGATTCTGATTGCACTAGCGTCTCGCATCCAATCTGTATGGGACTCTATATCTTTCACGTAATCCCAAACTTGTTCTGGCGGGAGCTCGATGTTGACTGCGACGTCAATGGGTTGTTTCGGTGTCATAAGAGGTCTTTAGCTCAAGCTTTGGTGGACGACCAAAGCTCCGACGGGAATTCTAAGTGTCCACGCAATGGTTCGGGTCCAGTTAATACGTATTAGCTGGGGTATTAAGTACGCCTTTCCCTGAGCTATCCGCGCATGGAGGGGAACAGCTTGGAAGATAGTTACTGCGACTGCAATTCCCAAGAGCAGAAACCCAACGATGCTGAGGCTACGCGAGGTCATCGGTCCTACGAAAAGGAGCATTGCGCTTGCCGCCGCTTCAACAATCATGGCCGGGCCGACAACCCTCGTGATTAGGGTTTGGTGACGTAGTGCAATTGTTTGGACATCTTCGTTCGGGACCGCTCCGAGGAGCGGATAGTGGACGATTTGAACCAACCACAGCACACCTGCCATAAACGCTGCGGTGGCGAGAGCTGTCAGAGCAATAAGCGATTCCATGCGCACACAGCGGTTAGCTGTTGACCTGACTAACTTGACGCGGCTCCGGGTAGGTCACCTGGGTATACACAGGTTGCAAGGCGACCTCTCCTTCGGGGAAAGGAAGTGGTTCGCGGTGTCCGAAAGCTAAATCGTTTCGCGAAGCGTCTCGCCCGCTGGCGTAGGCTGTTAGAAGAACTGCCCACACGGTTAATCCGAACATTGCTGCACCAATACACATGAGTAGCGTTTCGTTCATTGTGCGCTCCGGTCGTTAGTAAGGACTAAAGCCCCGAGTGAGTGGATTGCCGGAACCCAGAGTCCGACGAAAATGCCTTGGTCTTTGGCCCCGCTGAACCAAAGGCTCACCGAGAGGACCAATGAGAGAAATCCAGCGGCCATGAATAGCACTTTGGCTTTGGAAAACACGATCGTGGGTGATGCCACGTTGGTTAACATTAGTTACTCCTTATTAGTACTAAATTGAATTAGCACTAATTATTACCAAAAGACTAAACGCGCGCAACTCAAAACAGCTTTTATTCCCAAAAAAATAGATTTCTTACAAACTGTGGGTGGCTTCAGTCTGTAAATGTCTACGAAATTGAGTGCGCTCGCTGACTTGCATGAGACGGGATGCTGGTTCTTTGCCTTGGACTCGAGAACATCCTGACTGAAGACCCTGAGCACACAGTGCCCGCATCTGTGCTGGAGCTTCCCACGTATTTCGGTTATTCCATCAATCGGTGTAGCGATGTCAGGAACCCTCAACTGAAAAAATCTCGCGCAAGATAGCTCTCGATCGTATCGAGGCAACACGATCGAAAAGGTTCGTTATTCCGGGCAGATCTAAATTCTTAGGTCCATATCTGCAACACTTACGAGATGCGTCCAAATCCCCTCAAGACTCAACTAGCCAACGGTGAAACCCATTACGGCACAATGGTTTTCGAATTTCTGAGTGCTGGATTGCCTCAGATTCTCCAAAATGCTGGATCTAGTTTCGTGTTCTATGACATGGAACACAGCGGCTTCTCGATGGAGCAAATGAAAATGCAATTAGCCTTATGCCGCGGGCTGGACATAATCCCTTTAGTGCGGCCACCCGACACGACATACCAGTACACGGCTTCGCTGTTGGACTTAGGCGCAATGGGCATGCTTTTCCAAATGTGTGAAACAGCTGAGCAGGCAGAAGAATTCGTGCGATGGACGCGCTATCCCCCTTCGGGTCAAAGAGGTGCAATGTTTGGTGGAGCCCATGATGATTACAGCTCAGAAACGGTGCCCACTATTATTTCGGGTGCTCATGACCGGACCATGGTGTGCGTACTCATTGAATCGGCCAAAGGTTTAGCTAACGCCGAGGAAATTATGTCGGTGCCTGGTGTTGATGTAGCCCACCTGGGTCACGGCGATCTTTCGCTTTCATTGGAAGTGCCTGGAGATACCGGTCATCCCGAAATGCAGCGCGGGATTGACGTTATTCTTGACGCTTGTGACACCCACGGTAAAGCAGCTGCCTGTCTTGCGGGCTCAGTCGATACCGGTATTGAGTGGGTCCAACGAGGATTTCGTATGGTTAGCTACAGCTATGACATCGGGTTGATGACAGGGGCCTTGAAAGAAGGCATAGAGCAAATTCGTTCGGGAGTTGCGGATAATGGATCTAAGTGAAGACCAATGCCAAGAATTTGAAGATCGGGGTTGGTTAGTAGTTGGCGACGTCTTTTCCGAAAAAGAGTTGGATTTGCTTACTAATGCTGCGCTCCAAGTTCTTGATAGACCCGGACCTGAAGTCGGGCGCGAAGCTGATGGCTCCCCCCATGTTTCTTGGGGTATGCATCTATTTAACGAAAAACTTGCTCTTTTGTGTAGACATGAGAATTTGATCAATCCCAGCCGCTCACTATTGGGTGAAGAGGTATACGTTCATCAATCTCGCATCAATATGAAGCAGACCAATGGCTCCATAGTCGCCTGGCATCAAGACTTTGGTACTTACCATCGAGTTGACGGTATCCCTGAGGCGAAGGGCATCATGATTGCTGTCTTCTTGGATGATGTAACTGAAGTCAACGCCCCGCTTTTGGCCGTTCCGGGTTCACACAAAGAAGGTCTAGTCTCGACCGCATCAATTGATCCCAGCTCTCCGGACTTTGACCAAGTCTCGAAGTATCGGTACGACATAACTGATGAGACAATGGCTCGCTTAGTTTCTCAATACGGACTTGAAACGATCACAGCTCCTGCAGGGTCAGTTTTGTTTATGGATATGACGGTCGTCCACGGATCGACCGTCAATATAAGTCCTATGCGTCGTCTTTTGTTGTACGTAAATGTATGCCCCATAAGCAACCGAGGTGAAAGCTACGAACGACCTGAGTATTACGCTGCGAGGGACTTTTCGCCGATTATTCCGGTGGGATCAGACGTACTGATGAGTGCTGGTTAACAATGCCTCTCGCTTTTGACGTTCTAGAGGAGGGCTTCGGTGCTGAGATACAGGGGCTAAGAGAGACCGATTCTTTGGGACCAGCTCTTGTAGATGAGCTACGAAAAGGTCTCGCTGACTTCGGTGTTTTACTTATTCGCAATGAGGAGATTACGCCTGAGCGTCTAGTCCAGCTTGGAAACGCGTTTGGGGAGCTCGAGATTCTTCCAGAACCCGAGAAGCGTCATCCTGACCATCCCGAAATCTTTAATCTGAGCAACCTTCGCGATGACGGTCAAGTAGTTGATTATGAAGAACCACAGTCAGTGTTTTTGAGGGGAACTGAACGCTGGCACACAGACAGTTCTTTCCGCAATATTCCATGCCTTTGCACAATGCTTTATGCAGTAGAAGTGCCCGAAAATGGCGGCGAAACTCAGTTTGCGAACATGATCGCTGCACTTGAGGGGTTACCTAGCGACCTAAGGGAAGTCGTAAACCAGAATCGTCTAGTTCACAGCTATGTATTCAGTAGAGCTAATAACCCCGGCCGTATGGATCCCATGAGTCCTGAAGAGGAAGCGAAGTACCCTCCTGTCACCCATCCCTGGGTGCGAACTCATGCAGACGGGCGTCAGTCGTTATATATGGGAGGCCACGTCTCTCATGTCGAGGGTATGGATGTAAATGAAGGCCGCGAGCTAGTTGAACTGGTGTTGCAAGAGGCGACACGACCGGAATTTATATACGAACACCGATGGGCCGACAATGACTTAGTCATATGGGACAATCGGTCGACCTTGCATCGTTTGCGGCCTTACGATATTTCCAACACACGTCGCGTTATGCGGCGGATAACGGTAGCTGGAACAGAGCCCGTTATCTGAGGGCTTTTAACCGAGCTTCGATTGTAAAAAGCTGATTACTTGCGGCCAGAGCTCTGCAGCTAGGCCTTCGTTGAAAGTGCCTATTGGATTTTCTTCATTCATGAAGCCGTGTCCCGCTTCGTGAATTTCAATTTGCGCATCTTTTCCCATAGCTCGGAGCCGCTCACCGAGGTCAATAGCAGCTTCGGGTGGGAAAAAATCGTCCGGTGATGCCATATGCCCTTGAATGGATGCCGTTAATCCATCCCAGTTAGGTTGGTCCTCGCCT
Organism: Candidatus Neomicrothrix sp. UBA7388; assembly: GCA_002470695.1. Lineage (GTDB taxonomy): Bacteria > Actinomycetota > Acidimicrobiia > Acidimicrobiales > Poriferisodalaceae > UBA7388. The sequence continues at coordinate 2,627 of DKNM01000121.1, read as the reverse complement.
TGAGGAAAGCCGTAGAACGGGACTGCCGCTTTCACTGCGTCACCTCGGTTAGCTGCGATCATGAAACTAAGCAGGCCGCCCATGCAAAAGCCCACTACGCCAACCCCGTCACCGGTGCAGGAGCTGTGGTCGAGCAAATAGTCAACAGCGCCACTCATGTCGCGAGCCGCTCGATCAGCTGGAAGGTCAGTCATGAGCTGGCCCGCTTTGTCCATCTCATCATGGCCGGCGAGCTCACCGTGGTAGAGATCAGGGGCTAGCGCCACAAACCCTTGGTCTGCCAAATAGTCGGCGACCCCCTTCATTTGCGGGTTTAATCCCCACCACTCTTGGATGACCATAAGTCCCGGACCAGAGCCACTATCTGGAATGGCTAGATGCCCTCTTGCGTCATGTCCGTTGCTTGCGAATGAAACCATTTCTCCCATAAATAAAACCGTAGTCGCCCATGGCTACTAAATGTGTCAAATATGGAGCTAAGTGAGTAACACCTAATTTCAGATGGCCAAAAATAGGCTTTCGTCTATCTCAGCTAAGTAAATCCCGAGCGAGCATCGAGTTGGTTGCTTCTGCCGGCGGGTCGACCGAGAATTCTGCTCCAAGTGCAAGCCATTCCTCATCGGTATCCATGGCCGACATTGCGCTGCCAAAGGTCATTTCGTCAGGGAATATCATCACGTAGGTCCATTGCGTTTGAGGTGCACCGGCCAGTGCCGCAAGGAGTTTTATCTCCGATGCTCCTAGTCGCTTATGAATAGCTGCCGCTCTTTTGTTAATGGCAAGGAAATCTCCTTGACGCCCCATCTTGACCTGCCATTGAGTTGCGTGCGTGACCTTCACTGAAACCGCCTTTTTCTTTGTTATGTCGAGAGACCATATCTCTTGGGACCAACCCCCAACTACTTCTTTGGCTACCGTCCCATAGAGACAATGCAAGAATATTGACTTAATTCAAGAGAGGACCGTATGAATCTCCGCCCCAGTCCCGTTGCTCCCTTTTCGTATGTGCCCGGAATTGACCCATACTCCGGTGGAGTAGTCGCAGCGCCGGGGTCAGAGATCGTTCATGTGACCTTGCATCAGGCTCTTCCTTGGCGTGATGGCTTCGAACGGATAGCGCAGATCACGGGCGAAGATGGTGTCGAACGTTCCGCGCTATGCGCAGTTGAGCTTCGATGTCCCCGACCTCACTCCTTTGAAGGCTTTATCCAATTCAACGATGAGTACAGAGACTTGCTTGAAGCTTGGGATTTGCTCGACGGTGAAGACAACCCGATTGCTCGAACGAATGTTGCGCCTGTCCACTATCCACCTAAGGAAACATCCTTGCGTGGGTTTAGTTATGTGAAAACTGCAGTTGACAATGAAGCTCGATCATTCGTAGTTGCTGGAGCTGGCGATCTCATAGATCAGAGTGAACTGCACCCAGACAGCATTGTGGCGAAAGACCTTGATGGAAAAGAAGCGTGGCGATTACGTATCGAGCAAGTGTGCCAAGAAATGGAAACCCGGATGGCTGCAATAGGTGTCGACTGGCGAGACTGCTCAATGATCAATGTTTACTGCGGTGATGATTGGTTTAATCAAGCGGGTCAAACTTTGATAGATCGAGTGGGCCCAGCGATGGCCGAGGGATTCCATTGGTACGTTGCGCGCCCCCCGATTGAAGGGCTTCGGTTCGAAATGGACGTCAGAGGGGTCAATACGGAGAAGGCTTTTTGATATTAGGAAGATTCAAATACCATCATCACTGGGCGAATAAGACCCTGTTCCACGGCCCTCGCGGCATTGTCCCTCATTTCAAGCATTCTTGGACCCATCAGGTGACCGAGCGAAACCGGTGAGGGTGCTGCAGGGGCTTCATGAAAAAATCTCATCGCTAAATCGTGGTGGTCGGAATTGTATAGATGTCGGAGACCCGCATCTGCTGCGGCTTCTTCATACTTTTCTACCGCCTCCGGGAAGCTGTGTTCAGATGTTGTGGACCATGGCATCGGATACGGAAGATCACTTTCGGTAGCGATAGTCACGTCGTAGATCACTACTTTGCCATGAGGTCGACACACTCTCGCGAGTTCTTTCATCATCTGCTCTTTGTCTTCCACGTTCATGCCAACGTGCAGCATGGCCACAGCGTCAAAAGTTTCGTCTAAGAATGGGATATCTGTAGCTGAACCAATCTTGAAATCAACCATCTGAGCCATTCCGACGAGGTCCGTTAACTCAAGCGCAGCTTCAATAAATTCGGGCGTCAAATCTATGCCGGTCACCGCTGCGCCACTTGATTGTGCGAAATATCTTGCCGGCCCCCCGATGCCGCAGCCGACATCAAGTAGATAATCTGACTCGCGGAGTTCAAGAGCAGTCGCAACGTGTTCGGTTCCTTCTCGACCTCCAATGTGAAATTCGTCAGCACCCGACAAAGAGTCCGCATCAATGCTTGAGCGATCCAAACCAGCTTCTTCCAACGCCTGCACAATTCGAGAGACTATTCCAGCGGTTCCGTAATGCTTTTCAATTGATTCGGTCATGGGATAAATCTCCTTGCCAGGTTCTAACTATTGAGCGACAGGCTCACTCGGTATTTCGAAACCCCAGTCTTTGGTTCGGATCATTTCTTGATCTGC
>DKNM01000032.1 GCA_002470695.1 Candidatus Neomicrothrix sp. UBA7388 | reverse complement strand
GATACTTCCATTTCCGACTCAACGTCGGATAGGTCAAGAGTGACTTCGTCTGCTTCGGTGTGAGCTTTGTTAAGCGCAGACCTGATATCTAGAAGCACGTCAGTTACTTCACTTGCAGATACAAGCTCTCGATGCATGAAGCTTCCCAGCGCCCGGTCAACGATGGACACCGCTTCATTTACGTTTTCTGGGATAGATATCGTCACGTCCTGTGCTTCGGTCACCAAAGTCTCCTATCCGTAGAAATCAAAATCTTGCTGTTGAACTTACCCTAGCGCCGACAACGACTACATACAGTGCATATTTGCTACAAGAACAAACTTAAACGTTAAGACTATGTTGGTACCAATGAGCACAGAGAAGAACATTTCCACAGGCCTTACGTACGGGAGCCTTGGTGTTTTTGGCCCCTCAAAGGTTCCCGAAATCGCCGCATCTGCTGAGTCCAATGGATATAACTCTTTCTGGACCGTCGAAGCGACCGGCACAGACTCGATCTCTCTGCTAGGCGCTGTATCTCAATGCGCTCCTGCTCTCGACCTAGCGACAGGCATCATGCCAATTCAACTTCGCAGTCCTTCCTTGACTGCGATGACGGCAACCACACTCCAATCTCTTAACCCCCAGAGCACAATCTGGCTGGGGTTGGGAGTCTCGGCCCCGGGGATTCTCAGTCAACATGGTCTTGAACCTCCCGATCGACCCCTCGCCATGATGCGAGAGTACGTCTCACTACTTAGGGAATGCCTGTCCGGCGAATCAGTGACATTCCAAGGCGACTATTGGAGCGTCAAACGCTTTCGCTTGGCGGTGAAACTTGAAGAACGGACGCCTAAGGTTGTTCTTGCGGCTCTTAACCCGCAGATGTTGAAACTAGCTGGCGAAATAGCCGACGCTGTGTTGCTGAACTACGTGCCTCCTAGCCACGTGCCAGAGGCCATATCGCATGTGCGATCGGGTGGGGGTGCCACGATTATGAGCAACGTTCATGCAGCCGTCGCAGACTTTGACTTTGCTCAACGCTCAGCTCGCAAAGACTTATTTAACTATGCCATGGCAGACGGTTACGCGAACATGTTCCGCGCAGCAGGATTCTCCCAAGAGGTTGATGAACTGCGTGAACGGCAAATGGAACGAGATAGAGATGGCGCCCTGGCTGCAATATCCGAGAAAATGATTCAATCGATCAACTTCATTGGTAGCGCCAGCGACGTGACGGATTTCGCTCGGCGATATATAGAAGCAGGCGTTGAGTACCCAATCTTGATGCCGATGCCCTGGGGTGATGACCGCATGTCAGTTACCCAACTCACCATGGAGGCATTCGCTGAAATCCACTCGTAGCACGTCAATCGACCTGAGCGGTCGAGAACCATCTTGTGTGCCTGGGATATTGAAGAAACTACATGCAGGGAGCCTCAGCGATGAGGTGTACCGATTTCGGTTTGGTCGTCAATGGTCGCCGATAAGCATCTCCGATGTACTCGAGGGCGGGGGTTTTGAAATATCAAATCGAGGAAGTGGTAACGGCTACCTGGCTACCAAAGTCGTTCCCACTCTCCCAGATAGCGTCGCAGCAGAAATGCTGGTCCTATTTGTTGGTTTAAATCCGAGTCCCAGTTCCGTAGAACACGGCTACGCCTTTGCGGGTAAAAGCAACCGTTTCTGGCCAGCCGTATATGAGGCGGGAATAGTATCCAAAGTGCGGGACCCAATTCGCATTCTTGAAACGGATCATGTCGGCATGACTGATCTCGCCAAGAGAGCTACGTCACAGGCTTCGGCGATAAGTGCAAACGAATACAAACATGGTTTCGGACGGCTAGATCGCCTATGTGGCTGGCTATCTCCGCGAATCGTATGCGTATTGGGAATTACTGGATGGCGCCTAGCGGCTGATAACAACAAACTATCTTTCGGCGAGCAAGCCATTCGTTTGGGCCATCGACCTGTTTACGTGGTTCACAATCCAAGCGGTTTAAACACTCACATACGCCACGTTGACCTCGTAGCCCAATTTCAGCAAATAAAAAAATTAGCTAATGCTGCGCAGAACTAGTCAGTGATCGCAATTCCCGAGGGACAGGTCACGCCGGTCCCACCCAAGCCACAATAGCCATTCGGTACTTTGTGGAGATACTGCTGGTGATAGTGCTCGGCATAGAAGAAATCATCTTCATCTAAGATTTCGGTGCTTATGGCGCCGTAGCCCGCTTTTTGCAACTCGGCTTGAAATTCAACCCGAGAATCTTCCGCCTGTCGTCGCTGATTATCCGAAGAAACGTAAATACCGGATCGATATTGAGTGCCAATATCGTTGCCTTGACGCATCCCTTGCGTCGGATCATGGTTTTCCCAAAAGAGCTTGAGCATATTGTCAAACGTCGTCTCCGTCGGGTCAAATACGACGAGTACGACTTCGTTATGGCCGGTTAGACCGCTACACACTTCTTCATATGTCGGGTTCGGCGTATAGCCGCCTGCGTAGCCTGCGGCCGTAGTTACGACGCCAGGGGCTTGCCAGAAAATCCGCTCGGCTCCCCAGAAACATCCCATGCCAAAAACTATGCGTTCACTTCCCGCCGCAAAAGGTGGCGTTATGGGTGTTGCCAAAACTTCATGCGCCTCAGGGACAGCCATAGATTCCGCTCGGCCCGGCAACGCCGATTCAGGCGCAGGCATTTCCAGTTTCCTACTCCACAGTGACATAAGTCTCACCTCGCCTTAAGGTTAGACGACTCCCAGCACAGAAGCATCGTCGTCATCTAGCCTTTGTCAATGCCTAGTTCACTAATACCGCCAGATTCCCTAAAACGCATCGGTGAGGTTCTTTCGGGTCCGTTCACAGTCCGGATTGAACTGAGAGAGGCCCAACGTTATGCCTACGCTGTCGGCGATCTAAATCCGATCTATTTCGACGAGACCGCCGCTGTAGCTGCGGGTTACGCAACATTGACAGTGCCCCCTTTATTTCTCACACATGCGCTGGTACAACCGAAACCCATCGAAAACCTCCGAACTGACGGGCTCTACAACGACAACGCAAGCATTGAGTTAAGGGTCTCGCGGATGATGTTTGGCGGAGAAGAATGGGATTTCCACGAACCAGTATGCGTAGGTGATGAAATTACTGGAACTACTCGATTGGCCGACCTAGATGAGAAAGAAGGCCAAAAGGGGTCGTTTGTCCGCTTAGTAAGAGAAACTACGTTCACGAACCAACGGGGAGACATCGTGGCTAAGTCCCGACAGATTGGAATCGCTCGATGAACAACTACCCAACCATGTCAACGGTACAGATAGGTGACGAGCTACCGAAGATGAAAAAGCAAGCATCCGAAGCTGAACTCTTTCTGTATAGCGCGGCGAGTTTCAACCCTCATCGCATTCACTATGACCGCGCATACGCCAACTTTGAGGGGCACGACGACCTCGTTGTCCACGGGCCACTACAGGGATCATGGCTTACCCAGTTCGTGACAGATTGGGCAGGACCCCGAGCCAGACTTTTGTCTATTGAATGGCAGAACAGAGCCAGTGCATTCGTTGGCGATGAACTTATCTTCGCCGGGACGGTCACCGCGATTGACCAAGCAAACACTTCGGTCGAACTCGAAATCAGTGAGAAGAATATAGACGGAACTCTTCTCATGCCCGCAAAAGCCAACGTGAGGCTGGCAGGCGCCTAAATGAAGATTGCCGTCGATTTTCCGTCAGTTGCCTACCGCGAGGGACCAGCAAAGGTCCTTGAACTCGCTTCGGCAATCGAAGAAATCGGATACGACGAAATAGCGGCGTTCGATCATGTAGTGATGGGCTACCCAAGTGAAAGTCGTAAAACTCTCTATCCGGCTGAGATGCCAGTTTTGGAATCACTCATCCTCCTATCAAACATCGCGTCCGTCACAAATCGAGTTTCGCTTTCAACTGAAGTGCTAGTGCTGCCGCAAAGGCAACCAGTTCTCGTAGCCAAACAAGTCAGCACGCTTGACACATTGTCGGGTGGCCGAGTTCGCTTGGGTGTAGGCGTGGGCTGGCAAGACAGTGAGTACGACGCACTTGAGGAAGACTTTTCAAACCGGGGGCGACGGATGGACGAGGCCATCGATCTGTTAAGGAGATATTGGGAAGGAGGCAGAATTAACTTTGAAGGCGTCTACTACCAATCGCAGGATATGGGAATGGAACCCATTTCACCGCAGGGCCCGAACATACCAATCTGGGTCGGGGGAGATAGCCCGGCGGCTCTCAAGAGAACCGCTACACGGGGCAACGGATGGATGGCATCGGGCGTCACCGACGAACAAGCAATAGGCTACGCAGCCGAAATTCGACAATTAGCAGAGGAATCGGGCCGAGACGCCTCAGAAATTGGCCTGCAACTCATGCTTCAACCGCCACCAAGAAGTAGCGAAGACAAGCTCTTCTATTCCGATCTAAATGCTGTTGCGGAGCGAGCGGCGGTAGTCAATGCGATGGGCTTTGATTGGACCTCAGTCAACGCCACAGCCATATTTCAGTCGGGGTCGCGCTCGGTTGGCGCGATTATCGATCGGCTCGCTGAGATTTACTCGCTGATCCAAAATGAGACCGAGCGATGAAACCGGTACCTCTATCCCAACTGGTCCGCTAGGGAAATTAGCTCACTTAAGTTATCGATTCGGAAGTCAGCGAGTGCCGCCGCACCATCGTCTTCACCTATAGCCACTGTCACTGCGCCCGCCGCGCTGCCCGCCAATATGTCGTGGAGTGAATCGCCGACCATCAAATAAGTCTCGTTTAGGGCATTACATTCTTCTGCAGCTGCCAAAACCATGCCAGGGCCAGGTTTCGCACCGAAGCCTGAGTCAAAGCCCTTGACCGACGAAAAGAACGGTGTCCATGACAACGCTTTAATATGACTCCGAGCTACCTCTTCAGAGTCGTTAGTTGCGACCGCAAGCTCCCATCCCCGCTCCTTGAGCAATCGTAAAGTCTCTGTGGCATTTGCGTTTGATCGAATGTTTTGCCTGGATGCTTCGTTGACGATGCATTTAAATGCGGCAACATCAATCAATTCGCTCAGGATTTGGTCAGTAGTATCGACGCTTTCGCTAACGAAAGCAGAAGTCGGTAACACGTACCGATATTCAAGATCGTAACCAAATAATTCAGCTACCTCTTTTCTGAGCACCACATCTTGTATCGCGTCAAAGGCCAGACCAACCGCCTCATCCCAGGTGCCTCCGAAGTCCAGCAAAGTCCCGTCTTTGTCGAAAATGATCGCGTTGGACATGACGGAATACCTTTCAAGCAAAATGAATACTAATTTTGCCGCATGAGCGAAAGAGACCTTATCGTCAGCAACTTGGATAGCTGTTGGACCAGCATCGTCAACTTATTCGAACAGCTCGATAGCTCACAATGGCAAACCCAGTCACTTTGCCCGGACTGGACAGTCAAAGAAGTGGCTGCCCACCTTGTATCTGTTGAGCAAGTCTTATCTAATTGGATGCCCGATGACGCAGCTACACCTCCACCGTTCGAGAAGGTTGGGACCTGTTTTGCAACAGCCATGCAAATGACAGAGTCCGAATTAGTCACACACATGGAACAAACATTTGATCAGCGGCGACGCAACCTCGCCGATGCTAGCCAAGACGATTTCAATCGCCCTAGCGTGACTCCAGTTGGCCAAGCGACGTATGGTCGCTTCATGGCAGTTCGAGAATTCGATGCCTGGATGCACGAACGCGATTGCCGAAGCCCTCTAGGCATGCCAACTGACAACGGCGGAGCACCCGCTGAGATGGCCTTAAACGAAGTTCGTCTTTCCATCGGGTACATCGCTGGCAAGAAAATCGGTCTCACTGAGGGTCAGTCAATTCATTTCGAAATCACCGGAGCAGTAGCAAAAGATATTTTCGTTGAGGTTGAGGGAAAAGCCAGAGAAACAGACTTCATTGCCAAGCCAACAGCAACAGTTCACTGCGATTCACTGGCATTCATGAACCAAGCCTGCGGAAGGATAAATCCAGAAGTTCCTATTTCTGAAGGATTACTTCATTGGTCTGGAGATGAGACCTTAGGAAGCCATGCGGCAAGAAATTTACGATTCACTATGTGAAGTCTGAAATCAATGTCGGGTTCTTCAGGGCAGCTAATTCCTGGTTTCGATGGTTTATTTCGCCGAGTAATTCCGGGTGACTGAGAACCCAGAATCTGCGATCGTAAATTGCATTGACGACCTGTGAAGCTACATCGGAGGGCTCCATACCGTTTTCTAATGCCGCCGCTATAGCTGAATTTCTCTTGCGAGCTTCTTCGGGAGCCTTCGCGGCGTTCGAACCGGATTCACCCTTCTGGCGTCGTAAGTGCTCCGGTCGATTCCGTTGGGCGGTAGCTATATTCGTGCGAACTACACCTGGACACAAAACCGATACACCTAAGTTGGCTTCCTCGTCACGCATCATTTCATGATGCAAAGTCTCCATTATTGCGACTACCCCATATTTAGCTGCGTTATAGGGAGCGAGTCCGGGAACCGCCATCAATCCAGCTACCGAAGCGGTGCTGACCACATGGCTGTCTTCCGCTTCAATCAAATGCGGCAGAAAGTGATGCAAACCATTGATAACGCCCCATAACGAAACGTCAATAACCCATTTCCAATCAACTAACTGCTGGTTTTTAATTAAACCGCCGCCACCAACGCCGGCGTTATTACAAAGAATGTGTACTTCCCCGAAAGCTTCAAGCGTCGCCGAGCACAAGTCGGCGACCGACTCCTCATCAGTCACATCAGTCTTAACCGCTAAAGCGGTTACACCAAGAGCCTCGACTTCGGCCTTCGCCGCAGCAAGCGCTTCGTCTTCAACATCGGCAAGCACAACAGATGAACCCTCAGCAGCGAAAGCTAACGAAAGCGCCTTACCGATACCCGAAGCCGCTCCAGTAACAACGGCTACACGATTCTTCATTGTCTCCATGAGGTCTCCTTCTTCGCTAGGTCTTCTACTCAGCTAGCTAATTCTTCGCCCCAGCGCTAATTATTCAAAGAGTCAAAACGCTCCATCACATCGAGGTACTCGGTGATCATGTCCTCAACTACCCGTGTCGCCGAAATCGACTCATTCATCGAACCCACAATCTGTCCAACAAAATAATTGGATAGCTCGACCGCGCCCTTATTCTCCGGGTTCATAGCCGCTCTATCGACTTGACGACTCGCTTGAGCGATCAACATTGGTTGCAGAGGCATCGGCAATGTACCTGGCGATGATTCACCCTCCCATTCGTCAGTCCACGCAGATCGTAATTGACGAGCAGGCTTTCCAGTGCGAGAGCGTGATCTCAAAGTGTCAGAAGAGGTAGCACCGAGAAATTTTTCCTTCACAACCGGGTGCGTTTCCGCCTCTAGCGTTGTCAGCCAGACCGAACCGCACCAAACTCCCTGAGCCCCAAGCGCCATTGAAGCCGCAACTTGTCTTCCACTACCTATCCCGCCTGCAGCCAAGACAGGTGTAGGGGCGACTGCGTCAACAATCTCAGGGACGAGAACCATGGTTCCAATATCCCCAGTGTGTCCACCTGCCTCATGACCCTGGGCAATGATGATGTCGACACCCGAGGCCACATGGCGGACAGCATGAGCTTTTTTGCCAGCTAGAGCTCCAACCAAAACTCCGTTCGAGTGAGCCCTCTCAATCATGTCCGGTGGAGGCGGGCCCAGCGCATTAACAATGAGCTTAATTGGGTGCGAAAAGGCGACATCCATTAAGGGCACTGCCTGCGCATAAGTCATGGGCGGCTCCGCCTCCGAGGAAACTCCGCCATTCTTTCCTTCAGCATCGCCTTTGGGAAGAGGCGGGACAGCGTACCGCTCCATCATGTCGTCGACGAAGTCACGATGAGTTTGAGGAATCATGTCGGAAAGATCACTGAGCGATTTACCACCCTCCGATGAGCCCTCGTATTTCGCCGGAACAATGATGTCAACTCCAAAAGGTTTATCTCCAACCTCATCTTGAATCCATTGCAAATCAACATCGAGTTGTTCAGGAGTGTGACCAGCCGCGCCAAGCACTCCAAAACCACCGGCTTTGGTGACAGCAGCGACGACGTCTCTACAGTGGGTGAATGCGAGGATCGGAACATCCACGCCGAGCATTTCACAGACAGGTGTCTTCATAGCACTCGAAACTAGGCGCAAGAGGGCCCTTGCCGCTAATGAATCGAAATATCATTTTCTGCGGCAGCTCAATTAAGCGCTCCTTAGACAAAAAATTGCTTAAATTTCCACTCGAAATCTCGGTTTACTGCGGTATCCGACGTTCTGCCTGCAAAAATGGCCCAATGAGCATCACTGCAGTTGGCCATAGCTATTTCGACCGAGAGTCAGAAACTCAATTGGACGTCTGGTATCCGGAAGGATCCGTAGAACCCAAGAGGGCCTGCCTTGCCGAGACGCTGGGCCTTATTGAAGGGCGAGTTGTCGAGACTACAATCACTGACCTCAAGCACCCCGCTACAACCCTCGCTGACGCATACCTGAGACTTCATCTCCTTAGCCGACGTGAAGTTGAGCCGCACGGAGCGAACATGGAAGGAATCTTCGGGTTGCTAACCAACTGCGCTTGGACTAACGCCGGTCCGGTATTACCCGAGAAAGTCAGCGAGCTAGCAAGTCTTGCTGCTGATTCAGGCTCGGCTATCTCCGTCACATCAGTAGATAAGTTCCCGCGCATGACTGACTATGTAGTCCCATCTGGTGTTCGTATCGCTGACGCCGATCGAGTTCGGCTAGGCGCACATCTTGCGGAAGGCACAACGATTATGCATGAAGGTTTCTGCAATTTTAATGCCGGCACCTTAGGACCCTCGATGATAGAAGGCCGGATTAGCGCCGGCGTAGTTGTCGGTGCGAACAGCGATATCGGGGGGAGTGCATCGATAATGGGCACACTGTCGGGAGGAGGAAAGGAAACGATTACGGTGGGTGAGAACTGCCTGCTTGGCGCCAATTCTGGTATCGGGATTTCTCTAGGCGATAACTGCACCGTGGAAGCGGGTTGCTATGTAACTGCAGGCAGTCAGGTCACATTGCCCGACGGGTTAATTGTAAAGGGCAAGGAACTTTCGGGACGCTCAGGCATGCTGTTGATCCGAAACAGCTCCTCGGGCGCCATCGAAATGCGGGTCCTAGACCCTGACAGGTGGGAAGGAATCAATGAAGAACTTCATGACAACTAGCTACGAGCAGACAGCCAGCCGTCGCAACTAGCATCACAGCAAGCAATTACGGAGATACATCATGACCTACGTAAAAGATCGGATAATTCACGACGCCGACGCTCACACCATGGAGCCTCCAGAGTGGTTGGACAATTTTGCTACCAAGGAGGTACGTGAATACGCCCGCTCAAATTTCTTTGAGAGTGAAGAAAGCCCTATTTTTAGCGAGATCGACCATTGTCGAGACCTTCAACAAGACTCAGAGTTTCGCGCCTCCGCGGAACACGAGATCATGATTCGAAAAAACTATAGGGCCCACGGAGCGTGGAGCCCTGCCGATCGCAGCGAAGCGCTAGATCACATGGGCTTCGCAAGCCAACTGGTTTTCCCGACAATGCCCAACACCCTTCTCGAGGTAATGGAACACGAAGCTTCGCCCGCGCTTACTTACGCAACAGCCTCAGCAGCCAATCGTGCACAAATAGCTTTTTGTTCAGGGGATGAGCGACTACTTCCAGTCGCCTATGTACCGCTCCAAGATTTAGAAATGGCTCCTGACTGCGCAGTCGAGGCAATCGATGAAGGAGCCTCCGCTCTCTTGATACCGAATCGGATGCCGAAAAATCACGCTCATAGTCACATAGCGTTCGACAAAATTTGGAACACAGCACAAGAAGCCGGGATACCTGTTGTGATGCACGTAGCGACTCCCGATCTAGTTATGCCTCCACAACACAGAAATAACGGATTACCACCTGAACCCGATTTCCATGGTGGTGGAGAGAATTTCCGTTCCGTCTCATATATGGCAATTGCCTCGCCTCCAATTCAGGCGCTTTCTACTCTTATTTTTGATGGGGTATTCGAACGCTTCCCGGACCTTAAGGTCGGCATCATAGAACTCGGCGCAGCATGGCTTCCGTCCTTTATGAGACAGCTAGAGGCAGCCTTCGATGCGTTTGAACGGCACGAGGGACGGCTCCAAAAACTAAGCATGCGGCCTTCCGATTATGTGCATCGACAAATCAGGGTGACGCCCTTTCCAACTGAACCCACTGGGTGGATCATTGAAAACACGGGCGAAGAAATCTGCATGTTCAGCTCTGACTTCCCTCATGTAGAGGGAGGACGGAATCCGCTCAGGAGGTTTGACAACGAAGTAGAACATTTCTCCGCCGAAGTTAAAGACAAGTTTTTCCGAGCAAATTTTGAAGACTTGATGGGTTCGGCTATCGCTTCGCCATCTATCTCTCACTAAAAGGGAAGCCAAAGATGGGTATCAGGCTTGAAAAACCTTGGGAGCACCTCAACTCTGAGGCAATCGCAGCGCTTCCTGGCCAGTTGGGGGTCTACCAGGTCGCTGACGAGGAAGGCAATGTGCTTTCGGTCGGCTACGCCGGCGCCAAACACCTATTTGGCATCAGAAGCGCTCTGGAGGAAGAACTCTCTTTACACAAAGACACAGCAAAATTTTTTCGCTGTGAATTTACATCAAACTACCGCAGCAGATGGGACGAGCTTTTAATGCTTCATTTGCACGACAACGGAGAACTTCCGCCTCATCAGCGGGACGAAGAGTCTCGGGTTGGCCGACTATCTCCTGATTGAAAAGGATCAAATGGACTACAGGCTCAGTGAAGAACAGCAACTAATAGTCGATACGACAAGGCGTTTCGTGGAAAGCGAAATAGTTCCTTTGGAAGATGAACTAGATCCTGATGCGGGCTCACTTCTTCCAGCGGACTATGACCGCTTAGTCGGGAAGACCCAGTCGATGGGTTTTTACGGTCTGGATATTCCTGAGGAGTACGGTGGCCCGGGTCTTGATACGACCACCCGTGCCTTAATGGCAATCGAGATGTCTCAACATAGAGCCGGCCTCTACAACCCTTGTTACGGAGTATTTGGGGGCGCAGGCTTAGCCCAACTTTACGAAGCAACAGAGGAGCAGAAAGAGCGCTGGCTATACCCCACTCTCCGAGGCGAAAAGAAAGGCTGCTTCGCCCTCACAGAGCCATCGGGCGGTTCGGATCCCGCTCGAGCTATTCAGACGCGAGGCTTCAAAGACGGCGGGGAATGGGTTCTTTCTGGCGCCAAGCTATATATATCCGGAGCCGATAAGGCCGATTACGCACTCATCTTTGCGCGAACCTCAGATGACCCTGGTCGCAACGGTGTGACAGCGTTCATAGTTGACACCGATACGCCAGGTTTTCACGTCCGTCGCGTGGTACACACCTTACGGGCGACACACTATGCGACAGAATTACAGTTCGATGAGATGCGCGTTCCCGAGGACAACATCTTGGGAGAGGTTAATGGAGGCTTCGCCATTGCTAACGATCGCCTAAGCCGACAGAGAATTCCATACGCTGCGGGCTGCATCGGCCCTGCGATTAAGGCACAGGAAATGGCCATCGACTGGGCAAAAAATCGGGAGACTTTCGGTTCTGCGCTCGCAGAGAAGCAAGCGATTCAATGGATGGTGGTGGACAACGAAATTGATATCCGTCACGCTAAGTATTGCGTACTAGAGGCTGCACAAAAGGCTGACAGGGGAGACCGTTTCCGAACTGAGGCAGCCATGGCCAAGCTAGTGGCTACCGAAGCAAGCAGCCGAGTAGTTGATCGTTGTATCCAAATTCATGGCGGCGTCGGTGTCACTAAAGACTTGCCTTTAGAAAGGTGGTACCGCGAATTAAGAATTCGGCGTGTCGGCGAGGGTCCAAGTGAAGTGCAACGACTAATTATGGCTCGCGATATTCTCGGCGGAAGTTTCAAGTGAGCTCCGCCGATCGCGGGCTTCCACTAGAGGGCATCACTGTTCTGGATTTGGGACAGATTTACCAAGGGCCGTACGCAGGATTTCTGCTCTCCATGGCGGGCGCAAGGGTTATCAAGATTGAGCAAACACGCGGAGAGCCGTTACGAGCAAGAGGAGACTCGATTTCATACGCATCGATTAATTCTTCGAAAGAAGCGATAACACTGGATCTCAAATCTGACGAGGGCAAGTCAATGTTCATGGGCCTGGCAAAAAAGTCGGATGTAGTACTCGTCAACTATGCGCCAGGAGTGCCGGAAAAATTAGGTATAGACGCGAGTTCACTTTGGGAAGTGAACCCCAGACTTGTTTTCGCTCATGCCTCCGGTTTTGGTTTGAGCGGCCCAGACGCGCAACAAACGGCTATGGATATAACAGTGCAGGCGCACATGGGACCGCTGAGTGTTACGGGACACACAGATCAAGACCCAGTAAAAGCGGGCGTTGCCTTTATCGACTTTCTCGGCGGAGCACATCTGTACGGTGCCATCGTTACGGCCCTTCTGGATGTCGAGAGGACTGGTGAGGGACGATTAGTCGAAACTTCGATGGCTGAGGCCGCTTACCATACTCTTTGCTCCAATCTGCTTTCTTGGCATCAAACCGGGACTGCCACTCGTACTGGAAATAAGCATGCTGCTTTGGGTGTGGCTCCGTACGATGTTTACCAATGTCTGGATGGACATGTAGCCCTAATATCAGTGACGAACAAGCACTGGCGAGCAGTACTAGAAGTGATTGAGCGAACTGATCTATTCGAAGATGCCCGCTTTCGGCACAACACAGACCGGGCTCAACACATGCAAGACGTCGACGACCTTGTAAAAGGATGGACTTGTTCGCGCCCACGCAGCGAAGTAGCGGAACGCATGTCAAAAGCTGGCGTACCCATAGCAATTGTCCGGACAGTGGACGAAGTAGTCAATGACGCTCACCTTATTGAGCGTGAATTTCTGCAGTGGGTTACACATGACACCCTGGGCGATATTCCTCTGCCGCATAGTCCACTTAGGTTTCACGGCTCGCGACTAAGAGAGCTCGAAGTTTTTCACCCAGTAGGTGCCGATAACGAAGCCATCTACCAAGAATTCTTGGGGTTAACCCCTGACGAAATAAACGAACGACAAGATCGAAACGTTATTTAGAG
>DKNM01000055.1:2696-15574 GCA_002470695.1 Candidatus Neomicrothrix sp. UBA7388 | reverse complement strand
TTCAAAATATCGAGGATTTGAGCATGCAAAATGGACAACAACTAGCTCACTCAACGTCAGGTTCATGAGTTTTTCCTTTGGGGGAACGAACGAGGAAGGCTGCGAGAAAAGTTGTAAGCGGCAGAGCAGCCACCAAACCAATCGAACCACATAGTGTCCGCACGATCTCTACCGCGATAAGTTCCGAGTTCGCTACCTCACTAAGCGTTTGGTCCGAAACCGCAAAAAGCAACAGAAGCGGGATACTTGAGCCGACGTACGCAAGTAACAAAGTATTTACAGTTGAAGCAATGTGCTCTCGACCGACCCTTAAACCCGATGCCATGAGTTCCTTGGTCGAAAGGCCTCCGGATTGAGTTTTCAATTCGAGAACTGTGGCAGCCTGAGTAATGGTTACATCATCTAATGCCCCAAGGGCAGCGATAATGGTTCCTCCAAGCAAAAGCCCTCTGACGTCTAGGCCCTCCGCTAGATAGGGAAGAATGAAAGCCTCCTCGCTAGCAAAACCAGAGAACTTAGCTAACTCAAAAAACACCGATGAGATGGCAAGAGTGAGAGCCAGCGCTATCAAGGTTCCCGTCAGCGCAACAGTGGTCATTATGTTTGCACCATGAGTTAGATACAGGCTGAAGAACGCGATCGCTGAGGCGGCTACGACGCAAACAAGAACCGGGTCATTTCCATCAAGAACGGATGGGGCAACAAATTTGATGAGTATTAATACAGTTCCCGCCATCGCTACCAGCGCCAGTGCTCCCCGGAATCGCGCAAACGCAACGACGATTACAACGAATAACGCGAGTAGCCACCACAAAGAGTTCAAGCGCTCTCGATCTTCATAGTGGTACGAGCCCGTAAGGGGGTCCAATGCGACAATAATGCTCTCGCCTACTGACAACTTTGGGAAAGATGGGTCGAAGGCGATGTTGGCCTCAGGCAACGCAACCAAAGAGCCAGATTCAGTTCCTTCGTCAAGAACTACCGTTACATTGCGACATAATTCCAACTCTCCTGAGAGGGAGTAACCGCAATCAGCCTCACTGCTTTGATACACAGTGGCCTCAAGAAGCTCGAAAGTTAAACCTATTTCCTGCGCGTTGGTTCGCACTTCATTAGGGCGCTCTTGACTAGGCCACAAAGCAATCAGCCCGAACACAGTTAACGCACCGGCCGATACGAGTGCGGCGACCATACATTTCAGCGTCAGTGATCTCGCTAAGCCAAGTTTCGCCAATGAGGCAAACTGCGAATGGCTATGCGAGTGCGACGGAGAAGTTGAGCCGTGATTTTCGCGTTCCATCAACCGCTCCGCAACATCGCTTAAGCCAATAAGAGGCAATTCGATTAGACCGGCAAATAGTCCCACATTTTTTAGCCGTTATTGTGACGCGTTAGGGATGCAAAGGGCTATAAAGCTAATCTCTGTTAACCAATTCTCTCCGAGCAAGGAGCCCCCGTGGACAACGACGGCCCGTATTACGACGATTTCGAGCTCGGCATGATCATTCCACCCCTGCCGGCAGTAACCCTGACTGAGGCTGACAACGTTGCGTATCGCATGATCACCGGCGATCAGCATTTTGCTTCGGCGGATCGCAATGGATACGAACAAGTAAGTGGCTCTGGCACCGGCTTAATTAATCCGGGACTAGTAATGCAATTTGCCATCGGCCAAACAACCAATGCGACCCGCAAAGCGATCGCGAACCTTTACTATCGCTCTGTTCGAATTCTGGCCCCGGTACAAGTTGGCGAAACGATAAGAACAACAACAACAGTTCTCGGTCTTTCTGACGCAAAACCGAAAGGTGATCAGCACCGGGGAAAGGTTTGGCTCGGCATTGAAACCTCCGGCGATCAAGGGCCCGTAGTTCAGTACGAACGTTGTGCTCTTGTAGCTAGCCGGTCAGGCTCACCCGGTCATTCATCAGATATTCCGGGTCCCTCCGATCCGGCTCCGCTAAGCGAGCTTCTTTCACTAGTTCCCGACTGGAACCTAAAACGTTTTGATGCAACAGAGTGGGCTCCCGGGGAAGTCAGAAAAGATGCTATGAGAGACCATGTTGACCTAGCGCCTTCGCTAGCCCGAATGACCTTCAACCAGGCCTTCGTGCATCGAGATCATTCCGCAAGCATCTACGGAAAACGGCTCGTTTATGGCGGCCACGTTCAAGGGTTAGCGCAATCCTCGCTCACTAGAATGCTGCCTGGTCTCGCAACGGTCGTTGCGTGGGATGGTTGCGACCATGTGGGTCCCGCTTTCGAAGGCGATTTAATCGAATTTACCCATGAACTAAAAGACGAACTGGCGGTAAACGGGGGTCGTTTATTGAGATTCGAGATTCGAGGCGCCACTGTCGACTCGGAGGGAAATACAGGCGACGACATACTTGTCTGGACTCCTATAGTTTTTGCTCCGTAACACGAGCAGAAAAACTACAATATCTATTAACCCATAGTCGGTCATAGAAACCTTCGCATTCAGCTAGTGGGGCGATTGAAGGAGAGCGATGACACCAGTACTCGAAGGCTTACGAGTTGTAGAAGGTTCGGCCTTTGTCGCAGCACCACTCGGCGGCATGACACTCGCACAGCTAGGCGCCGAGGTAATTCGGTTTGATGCGATAGGAGGGGGTCTTGACTATCAGCGATGGCCAGTTACCGAGGAAGGTGTAAGCCTTTTTTGGGCGGGCCTTAATAAAGGAAAAAAGTCGATCCAAGTCGACCTGCGAAGCGAAGCGGGCAGGGAAATTATCACTCAATTGATAACGCAACCGGGTCCCGACAATGGAATTTTTCTTTCTAATTTCCCTGAATCAAGTTGGCTTTCTTACGAGCGTTTGCGACAAGAGCGAGATGATTTGATCTACGTCAACATTATTGGCAATCCTGACGCGTCGACTGCGGTCGACTACACGGTTAACCCTTCGTCCGGTTTTGCTATGGCTACGGGGCCAATCGGTTCCAACATGCCCACAAACCACGTTTTACCCGCCTGGGATACCGCTACGGGATTGACTGCCGCCCTGGGGTTACTCGCAGCTGAGCGTTACAGACACCGAACCGGTATCGGCCAGCTTTCTAAAATTTCATTGACAGACGTGGCATTTGCGATGGTCGCCAACCTTGGCTACATGGCACAGGCTCAGCTAACCAAAGAGGACAGGGTTCCAGTCGGCAATGATTTGTACGGCGCCTTCGGCAGAGACTTCGCCACCAAAGACGACAGACGGATCATGGTTGTTGCAATTAGCAAAAGGCAATGGCAGAGCCTTGTAGAAGCTACAGATATTGTGGAACACCTACCGGCCATTGAGAAGGCTTTGGGAGTCGACCTCAGCAAGGAAGGCGACCGTTGGGACGCACGCGACGCAATAGCGTCATTTATGGCGCCTTTTATCGAAGACCACACCTTGGAAGAGATCGCCGAGACCTTTGATGCCAAAGGCGTCTGTTGGGGCCCCTATCAGACCTTCACTCAACTGGTAAACGAAGACCGTCGGGCAACAGTCAACAACCCCATGTTTGACAAAATAGACCAACCTGGCGTCGGGCGGATACTAGCTCCAGGCTCACCGCTATCGTTCTCCGAAATCGACAGAGGGCAACCTACAGTCGCCCCTCGGCTTGGCGAACACACCGATGAAATACTGCTTGAAATGCTAAGCATGACATCAACTGAAGTTGGGAAACTTCATGACAACGGAGTTGTGGCCGGTCCTCAGAGCTGACTATAGGTGGATCGATTCAAGTTCTGCGCCGATAGCCAAGTAGGCGCCACAATAGAGATATGTCATATGCGCGCCATGTCATCACAACGACGGAAGAGCTGCGGGAGATTGTTCCACCGCCACGCCCTGCACAGGAAACCAAGGTGCTCAGCTCCCTGGATGTTCACTGCCGGCGATGGATTGAACGGAGCCCTTTCGTCGTAATCTCTAGTGTCGACTCCAGCGGACGAATGGATTTATCACCCAAAGGCGATCCCGCTGGCTTCGTTCGAATTCTCGATGACCGAACATTGGCAATACCCGACCGCCCCGGCAATAGACGTCTCGACACGCTACACAACGTCCTGGATTCACCTGAAGTTGGTTTGATGTTCGTTGTTCCCGGAAGGGGTGAAGTTTTGCGTGCAAGTGGCTCCGCCCAAATAGTTACCGACCCTGAACTGTTAGCAACTATGGAAGTCAACTCAAATACGCCGATTCTGGCGCTAGTGGTACATCTCAAAGAAGTGATGTTCCACTGCGGCAAGTCGGTAATTAGGTCAAAGTTATGGTCATCGGAACAATGGCCAGATATCAGTGGCCTCGCCAGTTACGCGGAGTGTTTAGGCGACCAAACAAAATCAGATGAAAGCGTCGCCGAAATGGAGAGCAGATTCGCCTCATGGCACGATGGAAACGAGTTGTACTAGGAAACGTTCTTCGCCAAGAGAACCTGATTGCAGGAAATCACTCGGCACCTATGCAAGAATCCACCGATCATGACCGAAGATGCGGAGTCCGACCCACGTCAGCAAATTATTGATGCAAAGGCCCTAGCGCTCGCAGGCTGCCCACTCGCACGTCAGGCAATCGATCTCCTCGTAGATCAAGGCTCTTTCACTGAATACGGGCTTCTAGCTGGGCATACCACCGCTGTCGACGATGACGGTCCGTCGGATGGGTTAGTCGGCGGCGTTGGTGATATCAGCGGTCACCCCACAGTTATCGCAGCTCATGATTGGTCAGTTCTGGATGGAACGCACAGCGACCGGAATATGCGCAAATTGGCAAAGTTGATAACTATTGCCATAAGCAACCGGTGGCCACTTGTGCTGCTTATAGAAGGGAACGGCTCAAGGAGTAGCGATCCGCTTCCGGTACCACCCATTGTTAACTACACGCGTGCGCGTTGGGACGTGTTCGAAGGATTATGCGAACTTTCAGGCTGGGCACCTACCGTGGCGATAGCGGTAGGAACTGCTCGCGATAGCCATGCAGCAATGACATTTCTCTGCGACCTGACAATCGCAACCAAAAAATCCGAATTTGGAAGCAACCTCGACTCAAGCGAATGCGAGCCAGCCGAAAGCTTGGCAGAGCGGGGCAACATCGACGTGGTAGTTGAGGACATTCAAGAGGCCGTTAGTGCAGCACAGCGCTTTCTCACTTACTGGCACGAAGATATTTCTGACTTTGCCGCCAGCGACTCGGCCGACGATATCTCAAACATTGTCCCCGAGAATCGTCGACGTCCGTACGATATGCGAAAAGTAATAGCAGCCTTCGCCGATAAAGACAGCGTTTTTGAGGTCGGCGGAGCGTGGGCCCCATCGTTAATCACTGCCTTTGCGAGGGTTGAAGGAAAGGCGGTTGGCGTCTTTGCCAACCAGCCATTTTCACCGCGCGCCGGAGCCATCGATAGCGCTGCCGCAGACAAGGCCAGCAGATTCGTCGAGTGGTGCGATGCTTACGCACTGCCATTGGTCTCATTTGTTGACAACCCCGGATACATGGTCGGCCCAGACGCCGAAAAGGAAGGCATCGCAAGGCATCATGCTCGCCCGTTATCAGCTATCCACCATCGACAAGTTCCCCTTTACACCATTCAGATTAGAAAGGCGTACGGGCTCGGACCTTTTGCAATGTCAGGATACGGCGCTAGCCGAAACATGCCCGAGTTACGCGTCGCGTGGCCATCTGTCGAAAGCGGGGGAATGAGCCTTGAAGGGGCCGCATACCTAGTGAAGAGAAAGGAAATTCGCGACGCCGAAAATGCTGTCACTGCTAGAACGATTAGAGATCAATACGCAGAAGAAATGCGCGATGTCGCATCGGGAGTCAGAGCGGGACGGACATTTTCTTTCGATGACGTGATTTTGCCTGAGCAAACACGACCCCTTATTGCGTCAATGCTTCGGAGAACGAAGCGCTCGCTTCCGACCAAAAGACTCCGCCATATCGACACCCGGTGATATCCAATGCGCAGCTACCTAATCAACAAACTCCGAGAAGCTAAGGCCCTGCGGCAAGATGCCTCGCGTCCTAGCGCTGTTGAAAAGGTTCACTCCACTAACCACTTAACGGCACGCGAGCGCACCTCAATGCTTCTTGATCCCGGATCGGCCGTCGAGTTTGGAGCAATCGCCGCTCGCGACGAGGATGGTGAATGGGTCCCAGAGAAAGGTGGAGTCGATTTCATAGGAACAGTTGACGGTGCAACGGTCATTAGCTCTTCAACGGACTACACAGACCGTGGGGGTGGCTACGGTGCCGCTCGACTGGAGCATCTCATCTCACTCGCTCATCAGCAACGATGGCCAATAGCGTTCTTCGTAGATGGTGGAGGGAGCCGAGCCAGACACCCTCGCTCGGGTCTCGGCCATTTAGAGCTCAGCGGACAGATTGGTCGCTTTACCCTCTTCGATGGAATGGCTGAGCTATCAGGCTGGGTTCCAACAGTGGCTATTGTTTCTGGCCCCTCCTTCGCCGGACACGCAAGCCTCGCTGGATTTTCGGACATAGTCATCACGACGCGTGGTTCTGCTATCGGCATGGGAGGGCCGCCAATGGTGGAAGCGGCTTTAGGTATGACTCTTACTCCTCAAGAGCTAGCCGGCGTCGAAATGCATGAAAAGACCGGTGGAATAGATCTTCTGGTTGACGACGAACCCACCGCCATAGCTCTCGCCAAACAATACCTCGCCTATCTCTCAGATCAACCAAGTGGACGACCCCACCATTGCGCCGAAAGAATCGCCGATTTAGTTCCTGAATCAGGACCATACGACATTTATCCCGTCATCGAAGCACTCGTTGACAACGATTCAATATTTGAACTTCGCCCCCAATTCGCCCCGAGCGTTGTAACAGCACTCGCTCGCATAGACGGAAAAGTGGTCGGAGTAGTCGCGAGTAACCCCAACTTCGACTCCGGCGTTATAACCGAATCTGCCGCTACTAAAATCGGTCGTTTCGTGGAGTTATGCGATACGTACGAGTACCCGATCGTTTCGCTCATTGACAGCCCATACACAGCGTTAGAGACCGACGCAGGTTTACAACCCGGTGTCAGCAGATGGCACACCAGAGTCCTACAAACTCAACAACTTCGAACTACCCCACTTGCTTCGATTCAGATTCGAAAGGCCGGAGGGTTCTCCGGCCACTTAATGGCTGGCTCACCAACCGGCCACACTGTTCCGTTATGGCAAGTTGCTTGGCCAACGGCAGAACTTGGCGTTCAGGACCCATTCACGGCGACAAGAAACTTCAATTCTTTCGATGACGTGATCGAACCTGCTCAGACCCGCAATGCTCTTGCTCTCCTACTTAAGCACCTACCTGCCTCAAGCGAGCTGCGGGCAAAACAAACCGAAAAGAAACACCCGATCGACACTTGGTAATTGCGGCGCACGAAACTTACGCTAGGAAAAAGCACTTAATCGCCTAAGCGGAGTGCATTCCATCTTCGGCGGCGTCTTTTCTATCGGATGCATCAAGTTCCTTAGGCGACCGTTGCTTGCGCGTCCATGATCCAATCAATGACGTCGTTTCCATCTCTGGTACCCCATACTCCCACCGCACCCCGGGAGTTCTTCGCCTTAACGGGGTCGACTCGCCGCCACTCAGTTGCGACAATCCGGTGAGCGATACGCCAGCAGCCTTCCCGTTTTTCGAACCTATCCACGTAGCGAATGCCAAACACATCGTCCTTGCCTTCGGAATTTTCCGTCGCCTCTCTGCGGTGGTAGGCCACGGCGTAGGTTTCCGCTCTCGCTGCGGTCCCATCTATTTCATCAATGAGCACGTTGCCCATGAAATGCATGGTTGCGGTCCATCGCGGTAGAAACTCCCGGCACATTTCGATGAACTCATCAACGTTGCCTTTAAAGGCGCCGTGATCGTCAACCGCATCAGGGTGGTAACAAGACCTCACTAAATCAAAATCGAGCCGGTCGATGCCTCGCGCATAACGGTAAATGACATCTCCAATTTCTTGCTTAGCTAAAAGGGTTTCAAGATCCATAGATGAAGAGTCTTACAGATCGTAAATGGCCATGAAACCGCTTCTTTCCTCAACATCTGAAAATCATTCACTTTCCTTCATACTTGATTTGACAGAAGAAGCCTGTGGGGCGCTCGCCATCTAGGCTCGGTGCATGACAGTCAATATTCGCAACCGAGTCGCCTCCGACAACGCGTCCTACGCTCATGAAATCGTCGATCTATCACACCGAGTTTGGGATACTCCCGAGCTCGCATTTGAAGAACACGAAACCGCCGCAATGACCTCTGAGGTTCTAGAGAAAGCCGGATTTCATGTTGAAACTCAGATCAATGATTTGGCAACAGCATGGAGCGCTACTTACGGAAACGGCGATTTAACCGTAACAATTTGTGCGGAACTGGATGCGTTGCCCGATATTGGTCATGCTTGCGGACATAACGTCATAGCTGCAGCAGGCGTCGGTGCTGGTCTGGCACTTCGCAACGTGGCCGATGACTTGGGAATCACTGTGCGCGTGCTGGGCACACCAGCAGAGGAGCAAGGCGGCGGCAAAATTCTGATGCTCGAACGGGGTGCCTTCGACGGAACCCACATGGCAATGATGGTGCATCCTGCACCGCAGGAATGCGACCATTTTCCCACTCTCGCAATCTCGCAATGCGATTTCCACTATCACGGCCGGACAGCTCATGCATCGGTAACGCCTCATCTGGGTGTCAATGCTGCAGACGCGATAACCGTGGCCCAAGTGGGACTAGGGCTACTTCGTCAGCATCTCAATTCAGATGACCAAGTTCATGGCATCGTCACCAAAGGAGGAGAGGCAGCAAACATCATTCCCGGTGAAGCATCAGCCCGCTACTTCTATCGCTCGACCGACCTTCACTCCCTGTCAATGCTTGAACCCAGAGTCAAAGCATGTTTCGAAGCGGGCGCCATAGCTACGGGCGCGATATTGGACGTGCAGCCGCTAGGACCTCCATATTCTGAATTCGTTCACGACCATGATCTGATTGGCAAGTACCGCAAAAACGCTGAATCGCTGGGACGGGTTTTCAGTCCTCCTTCGACCAAAGTCGCCGGTTCCACTGATATGGCCAATGTGTCACTTCTGATGCCCACCATTCACCCGATGCTTGGACTTGATTCAGGCACAGCAGTCAATCATCAGCCGGAATTCGCCGCCTACTGTCGCACCCCTGACGCAGATCGGGCAGCGGTTGAAGGCGCTCTAGCGATGGCCCTTACTGCAGTGGATGCGGCCAGCGATGATGAGACAAGAACACGTTTGTTAGGCCACAAGACTTCGTATAGCGAGATTGGCGAATACCCATGGTCCTTCTGAAGACCTTTCGTGTCAGCTCCTAATATTTAAATGACAATTAAGCGCGCAAATAGCCGCTCTAAAGGAGGAACGTGAGCAGCGACGGCAAAGAAATTTTCGTATCCGCAGATTGGCTCGAAGCCCGTCTGGATAGCACAGAGATAGCGATTCTCGATGTTCGGGCAGGTTTTCGACCCCAACCCCCAGGACCATCCGATTTTTTTTCTATGCGCCAACAATACGAAGAAGGACATATTCCCAATTCGCACTACCTACATATGGTTGACGATCTTTCAAAGCCCGATGGTGCTTTCCCCTTCGAAGCTCTTTCGCCGCCGGACCTTCACCGCCTTCTTGGTGAAATGGGTGTTTCGAATTCCCAGACTTTGGTCATTTATGGCGGGGAAATGCACGCCGTCACTCACCGTTGCTGGTGGGTCCTGCGTTACGCAGGCGCACAGGACGTAAGAATCCTTAACTGCGCTTACGACTCATGGGTCAAACAACGTCGACCGTCTAGCCAGAAAGTGCCAGACATTCCACCTACCCGCTTTCAAGCAACTCCATTACCTAGATGGCTCGCTTCCCGAGATGACGTTTACGCTGCCATCACCGACCCGAATATCGGTCTAATTAACGCTCTGACCAGAGAGCAATTCGAAGGAGAGGGGCAACATTATGGTCGCCCGGGTCGCATTCCCGGGAGCATCAGCGTCCCGTTTACAGCAATCATCGATCCAGAGTCTGGTGCCCTCCGCAGCGGGCCTGAATTAACTGCGATTCTTCAAGAGTCTGGCGCCGGTAACTTTGAACAGCTAATCACGTATTGCGGCGGCGGAATTGCGGCCAGCACAGCTTTTCTCGCTCTCGAAGTGCTTGGCTACACAAACGTGGCGCTCTACGACGGTTCCCTATTGGAGTGGAACCAAGACCCTGACGCGCCGTTGGAATCTGGTGCCCCTTAATTCCCAACTACTTAACGGGATCTCGGAGTCTCAATCGTTTCGCGTGCATTTTATTTTTAGCTGCGAGGGAGCTCCGACCATGGCAACTCGCGTTGCTCTTTCTCACCAGGTTCCCTCGGCAATCCCAGCACTCTTTCTCCAATAATATTGCGCTGAACTTCATCGCTCCCACCCGCAATTGACTGAGCGGGAGTGAACATCGAATATGCGTGAAAGAGCCCGTCAACGGGAGCGTCCTGGCCATAAAGCATGCCGTGCGCGCCCATCGATTCGAGGCCCACATCGCGAATTTGTCGACCCATTTCAGACCCAAGGAGCTTGAGTGTTGATACCTCAGGGCCTGGCTGGCCCCCTGATTTTATTTTCGCTGCGGCTCGCATGCCGGACCATCTCGAAGTTCGACGCATCTCAAGAATGCTCGCTAGTTTTTGTCGAACTTTAGGGTCTTCCGAAGCCTCAAATTGAGAGGTCACGCCCTCTAAAACTCTTGTTACGCCGCCGCTGAGCGCAAGGGAGAACCCGTCATTTTTGGATGAAAGCGTTGCACTGTATTCGCCTACGCTCTCAGCGAGGTCAATCTCTCCGAAGGCCGCTGTGTCTCCCATTCCCGCGTTGTCAGGGTCGCGTTCATGCGAGAGAGTGGTCATAGCAACGCGCCAACCATCGCCTAGGTCGCCCAGGCGATCGCTTTCTGCAACTCGAGCATCGTTCAGGAACACTTCATTGAATGCTGCGTCTCCTGTCATCTCTTTCAGCGGCCTGACATCAACACCGTCTTGTTCCATATCGATAAGAAAATATGTGATGCCGCGGTGCTTGGGTTGTTGAGGGTCGGTTCGAGCAATAAGGATCCCGTACTGTGCCCATTGGGCACCCGAGTTCCATACTTTTTGTCCGTTTACGATCCATTCGTCACCGTCGCGAATTGCTTTAGTCGCTAATCCCGCCATATCTGAACCCGCTCCAGGCTCGGAAAATAGTTGGCACCAAATTTCTTGGCCGTTAACGATTTTCGGTATGTACTTTCGTTTCTGTTCTTCGGTTCCGTAGTGCATGATCGTCGGCGCAGCGAGGAAAGTCGCTACGCCGTTGGGTGGGCCAAAGGCCCCGGCTTCTCGCCTTGCCTGTACTGCAGCTTTTGTCGCAGCGGAGGACAGCCCTCTTCCGCCGAAGCCTTCTGGCCAAGAGGGAAACGCCCACCCTGAATCTGCTAAGAGTTGCCACCATTGACCGAGCGGCAGATCAGGGTCCCAGTACTCGGCGAACCAGCGCTGGGCATCTGCTTTTACCGATTCAGGGAGCGTTGATGTCATGCGGACATTTTAGGCCAGAATCGACTGACGGGTTATTGGCCTGGAACCAAACTCAGTGTCGAGTTGTCCAATATTTGAGTTATATGGCGATGTCGTAAAGGGTGTAGTTGCTAAGAATGCTTTCGATGGTCGCAGGCCCGTATCGGTAATCGTCTTCAAAGCCAATAAACGGTGCGTATTGGTAGCGGCGCTCTTGGGGTCGTGCTTGGTTGCGAGCATCTATAGCGAGTTGAACTACTGCCGAGCGGCGGTGTATGTGTTCTTCGTCATACACTTTTCGGCGCCCTTTGTTCTTCTCGAGAGAAATGTTCAGACCGCCCGAAACGCCTAGGACAGACGAATGTGGATAAAAGCCGAAGGTGATCGAGATACGGGGATCCGGGGAAGTATTTGCGAACGAGCCGTGCAACATTTGCCGATTTACGATCGTCACATCTCCCGCATTTGTTATCAGGGGAATAGCGTCTGGTAATCGTTCGCCTTCTTCGTTTTCTTCCACAAGGCCTTTGATGTCTATTCGCCCTTTGGTGTGACTGCCCGGAACGATCCATAACGCATTGGCCGGCGTTGTCGGATACAACTGAACTTGGAAATTGAACCCGTGGATACCTGGGTACCACTCAGGGTTATCCCAGTGGGTCGCTCCGTCCTGGTGCCAGGCAACTGAGCCACCTATCCCGGGTTTTTTGACAAAAATTGAGTCGTTGTATGGCACAAAGTCGGGCCCATTGATCGCTTCAGCGATGCTCAAAAGATCGGGGTGTCCGTATAGGCGAAGCGCTGAGGGCATCGACGTGCACATTTGCAAGACCAGATGAACAACGTGTTCCGGGGCTTCCTTATTTGGGGTGGGTTCAACCATTTTCACAGGGTGACGTCCACTCAAAAGTTTCGTTCCACCCCAAGGGTCGGACAGGGGTTTGATGAAGATGAATGGGTCTATCGGGTAGTCCATACCCAAAGCTGGCCGGCCGAGTGCATCCGTTTCCGAACCCGGATGGGACGGGGCACGTTCAATGGTGTCTTCTACAGCGCTGCGAAGTTCACTGATTTCTTCTTCGCATATAACGTCTTCGAAGATGTAAAAGCCGTTTTTTTCGAAGTCAGCGAGAATCTCCGGGTGCAGGTTATTCGCATCGTCGTATCGGATCGGGCCGCGACTGCCGAAGGACCTTGCGGCAAGGCTTCGTTTCTCTACGTACTCGGCCATTGATTGGGCATGCTGGCCTGCGGAGAGTTCCGCTAGTGTCATCTAGTCCCCCTTTGCGCTGCTACCAC
>DKNM01000055.1:0-2298 GCA_002470695.1 Candidatus Neomicrothrix sp. UBA7388 | reverse complement strand
ACTTCAGTCAGGCGTTGTGATTTCGCTATCGAACTGCGGCTAGGGACAACAAAGAACAGTTGCGTAACAGCAGGATTTTTCTCGCTCTTCACAAGTTTTTTGTTGGGTGATCCGAAATGTCATTGGCCGTGTCAGGGCGACCAATGACAAAGGAATATTTTTAGGCTGCAACCTGAACTTCGTAAAGCTCGTAAACCAGTTCGCCTGTCTCACCATTTAATTGGCCAGCCGCTACCGCTTGGACACTGTTCACCCATGCGTATCGTTCGTCGCCGGTTTGAAAAGTTGGAGCGGTCGCGATGAGGCCTGTCGTCATGTCGCCTCTGCCTTGGTACTCAACGTATATAAATGCGCCATCGTCTGTCTTGAGCGTGAATCGCACGTCAAGCAACGCTGTTCCATCGTCTCCAACCGTCAGCCAATCAGCTGCATCATCTGTTGCCAAGGTTGCGTTAAGGCGCTCGCTCGTCACCGTGAGGCTTGAGACATTCGCTGTTACTCGAGTCCCCTTATGACCTTTGCCCACCTCGATCATCGGACCAACTTGGACGTTTATTGTTGCCATGTGAACAAGTTCTGCTGTTGGCATGACTTCCCACCTTTCGTTTGTTATTCACTTGGCACCGTAGCTGAGAAAGTCCAACAGGTAACAAAAAATGTGTAAACCAAATACTCGACTGTCAGCCATGAGAACCTCCGAGTGCTCTGCCTCCTGCAGAATCGCCACTAAGTCGTTGTGTTTAGGGTGCGGCGAAGTGCCAGACTGAATACATGAGTTCTTGTTTACTTCTCGCTTTTGCTGTTTTCGCTCTCGGTATGTGGGCAGGAAGGCGACCTTCGTCGGACAAACCCGATCAAAATGACGGTACCCCGCTCGAGGTAGAAGACCCGCCATGGAAGCAGCGCTTCGAACGTCCTTGGAGTTAGCGCCACTGTTGCCTCTTCTGATCAGCGAAGCAGTCGCTTAGCCTGTTACTTATGGCAGACGGCTTCTAGCATTATTCCGTCTGGGTCTCGCCAAAATGCGGCGTAATAAGGCGGCGGATACTCTGGCCACTCTCGAGGCAAATGAACTATTTCAGACCCGAGTTCGTCCGCAATTGTCACCGCTTCCTCAACTTTGTCTCTGTCTGGAAGCATGAAGGCCATGTGCTGCAGGCCAGCAGACTCAGGCTCGTAGCCCTTTTCTGACGGATAGAAAAAAATGTACGTCCCAATTTTGTTTCCAGCCGGTTTGATCGCAAACTGATCGTCAGCCGTGAGGAATATTTCGTAACCTAAGCAATCCATGAGGTCCGAATAATATTTGTAGGAGACTCCTAGGTCTGAAACGTTTACACCGATGTGGCCTAGCGGCATAAGCCAGTCCTTTGCCTTTTGCAGCACTGTTGACTTGTCAAGTTAGCACCGAGAGGGCCTTTAACTCCCTGATCCGGATGGCTCAGGATGCCAAAGCCCTCCCTGGAGACCGGCAGTGGTTCGAGTTCGGGATAACTGCGGAAAATTAACCGTTTACCCAAGCACGGAGGTGACAATGGATGCAACTTTTTCGGGTTCATCAAATTCGACCTGATGTCCGGCTGCGTCAACGAGGTGTGTCCCTGAAAGGTTCGGAAATATCTCGGCCCATTTCTGGAGATATGAATGCGGAATAATCGCGTCTCTTGCACCGTGAATCAACGTGACTTCATTCTTGACCAAATGAATCCGTTCACTGATTCCGAATTCTGGAATCGGCCATACAAGTTGCGCTGATGCGGTGCGTGTGAGGTAACGGTCCACCCCATGCTCGACCAGGAGGTCAGCGGGCATATCCTCCGCGTCGTCGAAAAAACTTGCGGAGGCCGAGGGGTCGACAGTCAGCATTTGGCGCTGGTTAGTCAAAGTAGTGGCAAAAGGGTCCGCTACCGGGTCTTCGGGGTCCCACAACCCAAACGGGGCGATCAACACCATTGGCCCAAAAGCTTCAGGTCTGATTGCTGCTAGCTCAAGCGCGACCATCGCTCCTACGCTCGACGCAACGACCGGTTGTCCCGTGACTCCAGCGACGTCAATCATCTCACTCGCAGCGACGACCCAATCGTGGAGATTTCTAAGTTCAGTTGCTTCACTTGACCCTGTAAATCCGGGAAGGCTCGGTGCGGTCACGGCCCAATCGCGTTTGGCGAGTTCACGAAGAAACGAGTGCTCACCAGGGTTGCCGAGCATCCCATGGAGATAAGTGATTGGAGTTCCTACTCCACACGAAACCAGACCAAGGTGACCTTGTCGGAACGGAAGTGTGTCTGTTGCGTAGCC
>DKNM01000113.1 GCA_002470695.1 Candidatus Neomicrothrix sp. UBA7388 | reverse complement strand
AGCTGTCCCGATCGCTAATGAAACTGTTTGCCTTTGTTTAGCGTTCATTGAATCCCAGGGCATCCCAGCATCGGCGGCAACGAACACTTGGTCGTTGCCGTACCGGGGAGCCCAACCTATGGCCCTGATTCTGTCGTTCGCTATAACCCATGGGTAGCGGGTGTAGGGCAGCAAACCGGTGGGAGCTTGATGACCGACTCGCCTAGCCACGTACCGATCAAGGCGTCCGGGTAATGGAATCGGAAGCCGAATTGTTGGGCGGGCACCTATAAGGTCCCGTACTTGCCGGGCTGTTAACCAACCATCTGGAGCGACATTAAAAACTCCTGATTCATCAGTTTGAGCCACCGTAGCGACTGCCGTCGCTAGGTCATCAAGGTGAACAAATTGCTGAGGGGGATCGTCACGGCGGGTTCTGATAGGGGCGGCCGCCAGCAGCGCCTCACCAATTAATCCGACTGCATTGGGTGAGGCAACGGCTGATGGTCGAAGAATGGCGACCCTACGGTTCAAGTCAAGGTCGGCCCATTCCAATGCAGTTCTCTCGGCATCTGCCTGGTGAACTGCGAAGGCGGATTCGGGGTTAGGGCGAACTGCGGCGTCTTCTGAGATTGGCACGGGATTATTTGGCCAGGCGCCATAAACCATCGCGCTGGAAACAACAACTAGTTGTGAAATATCTGACTTTTCCGCATGTTCCAGCAGGTCAATCAAATTTCGTTGGTCCGAGTCATCTGAAAAAGCAAGATGCACTAAACACTCGACGCCCTCAAGGTCTATGTCGCCGTCTTCATAAGTGAAACTGAGTACTTCATCGGAGATCTGCGAAAGCGCGTCCGCTATCCGTGAACGCAATGCCCCTTCAGCTCCTGAGACTCCCACTGATTTCACTTGTCAATCCCTGTTTCTCGTAATTTCTATTTCATTAACTGAGGTGAAGAGGCACAGTCCTCGGCCTACCATGCATTCGTGGCTAGCGATGATTCTTTTGAAGAAGATAACCCATTCGGTGGACTGCCGTTCTTCGGCGATCTCGGCAAACTTTTCAATCACGGGGGTCCGATTGCTTGGGATGTTGCGCGCCAGTTTGCTTACCAGATTGCTACCGAAGGGGAAGCCGAACCCAATGTGGATCCCCTTGATCGTGTAAAGCTCAACGAATTGGCAAGAGTCGCCGAGCTCAGGGTTGCCGACATCACATCTCTCGGGGCCGGTTTTTCAGACCAAGCAGTTTCCATAACTGCTACTACGCGATCTGAATGGGCGTCGAAGACTCTGGACGCTTACCAACCGTTATTAGAGAGGCTTGCTGGACGTCTCGCCAAGGGCACTGAATCCACCGATGTAACGGAACCGGAAATGCAGATGCTCGATGGCCTAATGAGGGCTATGAACCCAATGATGATGGCTATGAGTGCCGGGTCAATAGCGGGGCATCTTGCCACAAAAGCTTTCGGCAACTATGAGTTGCCTATTCCAAGGCCAAATGCACAACTTCTGGTTGTCATAGCCAATGTTGACCTGTTTGCGAGCGAGTGGTCGTTGCCCCGCGACGATGTGTGGCTCTGGGTATGTATTAATGAGTTAGCAACTCAATCGGTTATGAATGTCACTCACGTCCGAAACGAATTCGACCGGTTACTTAATGGTTATGTCGATGGCTTCGAGACCAGCCCGCAAGGTCTTGAGAATCGTTTCATGGATCTTGATATCGGGAGTGGTGACCCAGCAGAACTACAAGCAAGGTTACAAAACGCATTAAGTGATCCAGAGAACCTTCTTGGAGCTGTTCGGTCTGATGCACAGAGCGCTCTAATCCCTGACCTCAACGCCCTTCTCGGCGTAGTTGTGGGTTACGTCGATTACGTAGTGGAGAAGGTGTCAAGGCAGTTGCTGGAGTCGTACGAATCGTTAAGTGAGGTGGCGAAGCGCCGTCGATTTTCTGCAAGCCCCGGGGATCGTTTTGTTGAAAAGCTTTTGGGCGTTGAAGTTACCCCTGAACTTTTGACGAGGGGCACTGAGTTTATTTCTGGCGTAATTGACCGCGCTGGTGAATCGGCTTTATCTCGACTGTGGACCGAGAGCGATGCCTTGCCGACTCCCAATGAATTAGATGCACCAGGCTTATGGCTAGCGCGCATCGATCTGCCAAATTTAGATTCTGATTAATCCGATTTTGATTGTCTTGGGTCAGGTAAAAGCTTTCGAATTTTCCGAGGCAGTCGCTCGCTAATTCTCTGGTGTCGTTTGTGGGTCCATACTTGCTCCGCGATCACTCTGGATGGTGTCCTTCTGCCTCGTGAGAGCGCTACTAGACCTCCGAGATACAGAAATGCTGCCACGCCGCTTGAAAAGGCAAGAACTATGAGGCCCGCCCTGACGGGGAGTACGCCATTCGGGGCGATCACTGGTATCAGAGCTCCTAAGACCCAGAAAAGTTGGAATCGTGTTTCGAACCTTGCGAAGGAACGCCCTTGATTGACCGTGGGGGCGTCGCGTTGCACTATGGCATCAAAGGAAAGCTTGCCAAGACCCGCAGCAAAGCCAACCGACATTACGAAGGCAAGGACAGAAGTCCGGTTGCTGGGAAAGGCTGCAAACACACCAACTATGCAGGCGATAGTAAGTACCCCTCCGAGTAAATATTCCTCCCTAACAAGCCTCCTAAGATAGGGAGCTCCGATCGCGCCGATGAAGGCTCCCGCTGCGCTGGCGGCGACCATTAGACCGAACCATACGGTCGCGGCATCTTCTCTACGTAACCAAAATGCAACCAGAAAAAGAGTGAAACCGGTCATGCCTCTGAGAATGGCCATTGCTGAAGCAGCTAGCACGATGCCGGCGCTTCGCAAGTCATCGCGTTCGTCTTTTGGGGTCGGTTCTCGAGCTATAGATGTACGCGGCAATCGAGCGCCTAGAGGCACCATTAGGGCAAAGAGCATCACTGCTGCTCCCAGCACCCACTGAGAACCAATCAGGCTGAGGAGAAGCCCAGGTCCAGCGGCCATCGCTCCGCCTAAGCCACTGAGGAGAACCAACTTTGAGTTAGCTTCAACGAGATCGTTGTCGCCGCGAACCAGCCCCGGAACGATGGCGCTCTTGGCGACGTGGTACGTCTTGCCGAGCACCAGGGCTCCAAAAGCTTCTGGGAACAAGAGCAACGAATCCAAGTGTCGGATCATTAAGAGAGCAAGGATCGCTCTGCCCATTCCGCTGACGATGACCATCGCTCGTCGGCCGCCACGTAAGCGGTCTATGAGCGGTCCTATTAGTGGTCCGACTACTGCAAACGGTGCAATCGTAAGCATGAGATAGAGAGCTACTTTGGGTCTGGCTGCGGCAGGGTCGAGATTGAAAAAAAGCGAGCCAGCGAGCGCAATAGTGAAGAGAGCATCTCCCGCAGCTGACACCAACTGAACGCGCGCCAGCCGAGCAAATGGTCCTAGAGATACGCGCTGAGTAGGAGTAGCTGTAGGTGTTGCCGGTTCGGGCGCGTCTGAACCATTAGCTTCGTTCGTTGGGGGAAGCGGATTTTGATCCAAGAATCATCCTTACAGGCACAGAATATGCAACCCAAGCAAAACTTCGCAGTCACCCACTTCTTTCATAGCGGTAACCGACTCCCCGAATAGTAGAGATGCGCAGCGGAGCTGATGGGTCGCTTTCAATTTTAGACCTCAGTCGCTTCACGTGAACATCAATAGTCTTCGTGTCGCCTATGTAGTCCCAACCCCAAACATTTTGCATCAGGCTTTCACGGGTGACCACCCTGCCTGAGTTTTCCATTAGGTAGGACAAAAGTTCGAACTCACGGAGCGCCAAGGAAACCAGTTCGCCATCGACACTTAGTTCGTGTCGCTCTAGGTCCAGCCGCACCGCACCCTCGACAAGCACTTCCGGATTCGAGGTAGTTTCGTCCTCCTTAGGTGAGTTCTCGCTGCGCCGAAGTATGGCTCGAATTCTCGCAATGAGCTCACGCAATCGATAGGGCTTTGTGATGTAGTCATCAGCACCTACTTCTAATCCGACTACTGCATCGATTTCCTCACCTTTCGCTGTGACCATAATCACCGGCACGGAAGAACTTTTCCTGATTTCGCGACAAACATCGATGCCCGACATTCCGGGGAGCATTACGTCAAGCAAAATAAGATCAGGGTCTTTTTCTGAGATCGCTTTCAGGGCCGCAGGTCCATCGGCAGCGGCTATGACACCGAAACCTTCTCTCTCGAGGCTAATTGTTAACGCTTCAATGAAAACAGGTTCATCATCTACAACCAAAATCGAAGTCATTGTGTGCTTTCCTTCGGCATCCGAAGAGTAAATACCGATCCCTCGCCTTCTCGGGACTCAACAAGTATTTCCGCGCGGTGATTAACCGCTATATGTCGAACAATGCTTAAGCCAAGACCTGTTCCTCCGGTTTCTCGACTTCGCGCCTTATCGACGCGATAGAACCGTTCAAAGATTCGATCAAACTCTCCCCTTGGAATACCCATTCCGGAGTCCCGCACGCTGAGATCAACGCTGTCTGACCTAATGACTGCCGATACTGTAATGCTGCTCCCTGGCTCGGAGTATTTGATTGCGTTATCAACCAAATTGCCTACTGCGCGGACCAGTTGTCCAGCATCTCCTTTTAGTTGCACAGATTGGGCGGGAAAGTCCCAGAGAATCTCGATATTGCGCGCATCGGCAGCGGGATGATATTCATCGATTGCGGCAGAAATAACTGACCGGGGATCTACTTTGTCAGTTCGAGGCTCTCCGTCGAGTTCGACTCTGCTTAATTCGAGCAGGTCATTGATTATTTCTCCAACGCGGGTGGTTTCAGAACTGATGCGATCAATCAAACGTTTGCTGACCGTCGGATCTTCTTCCTCAGCCAACGTGTCACAAAGCAGGGCAATCGCGCCTATCGGCGTTCTCAACTCATGGCTCAAGTTCGCGACAAAGTCACGTCGGACCCGGTCCAATCGGACGCTTTCCGTTTGATCGTCAACGATAGCTACGGACCCGATCTGTTGGTTTTCGTGTAATAGCGGTCTGCCCCGAACTTGAATCATCCTGCTCGGCGGTCCAGAAAAATTAACGGTTTGGTCCACCGGGTTACCCCTAGAAGTGACCTCGAGCGCTTCTGTGAGAGCACCTTCTACTAGCGAATCAGCGTGCCGGGCATCGGTGTACCGCTTAGCTACTTGGTTGCGGATCGTTTCTTGGCCTGCCAAGTCCACGATTACAACTCCTGCTCGTAATTGATCCAAGGCCAGTCGAAGCCGCTCTGATCCAAGTACGGCTAGTGTCGCGTCATTCGTGAGTGACTCAAAGGCACCGTTAAGGTAATCAAGTTGCGCGGTTAGTTCTCTCTGGGCCTTCGAGCGTCGTGAAAAGGCGATTACGAAAGAAATTGTTAGTAACAAAAGTAATATCGCCAGCGCGAGAGTCACGACACATCGCCCTGCTCTCTTCGAGCTCGAGCTCTTTGCGCGCCCTTGTGCTCCGGCAGCTCTCCGTTGACGAGGTACTGAACTCGTTCACCCACATTGACAGCATGGTCACCTATCCGCTCGTAGAAGCGGCCAATCACGGCGAGTTGCACAGCTTGCTGTGTGGTGATCAGGCGATCATTGCGCGACGAGAAGACTGTTTCGATGAAATCGTTATGCAATTCATCGAGTCGGTCATCTAAATCACTTAGCGCGCTAGCGAGCCCCGCATCGCGATCGAGGTAAGAGTCCATTGCGCGGCTTGTTAGACGCAGCGCTTGTTCCGACATTCTGTCCAAAAGGCCTCGCAAACGAGGGTCGAGTTCAACTCCTTGGAGGCGGCCGATTCCTTTAGCGATATTTGCTACCAGATCGCCTGAGCGCTCAATTTCGGAGATCATGCGAAGGTCGGTCAGGATAGTTCGAAGGTCGACAGCTACTGGTTGTTGGAGTGCCAGCATCCGCACACACTTTTCTTCTGCCTCAACACTCAGCAGGTCAATTTCATCGTCACCACTCGAAATTTGATCCGCCAGACCTATGTCGTTACCGAGCAGGGCTTGAGTCACAGTAGAGATACCCTCGGTTACTAAACCTGACATCCGGACAAGATCACCGCGAACCTCATCCATGAGTTGGTGAAACTCTGTCCGTGTTTCTTCTGTATTGCTCATTTAACACCTCATTCAAAGCGTAGAGGATGGCTCGACAGAGCTGAATTAGCCGACACGACCGGTGATATAAGCCTCTGTGCGGGGATCATCCGGGTTGGTAAAGATATGTTCGGTGGCACCAAGTTCGACAAGCTCACCGGTTCGCCGACCAGCATCAGTCACTTGGACCGAGAAGAAAGCCGTTCGATCACTTATTCGTGCTGCCTGTTGCATGTTGTGAGTAACAATGACGATCGTATAGTCCGTCTTTAGTTCAGCAATTAGTTCTTCGATTCTTGCAGTAGCTATCGGGTCGAGAGCCGAGCAGGGCTCATCCATCAAAACGACATCTGGTTCCACTGCAATGGCTCGCGCTATGCAAAGCCGTTGTTGCTGTCCTCCAGACAAGCCGTAGGCAGGATCAGAGAGACGGTCGCGCACTTCGTCCCACAAGGCGGCTCTCTGAAGCGAGCGCTCAACAATGTCATCAAGTTCAGATTTCTTTGCGCCAGCGATTCGCGGGCCAAACGCAATGTTGTCGTAAATGGATTTCGGAAAAGGATTTGGCTTTTGGAACACCATTCCTATTCGTCGCCGAACCTCAACCGCATCAACTTCACTCTGATAAAGATCAACACCGTGATAGCGGACTTGACCCTCAACACGCGCGGTCTCGATCAAGTCGTTCATACGGTTGAAGCACCTCAAAAAGGTTGATTTCCCGCAGCCAGATGGTCCGATGAAAGCGGTGACTTCTGATTGCGTAACGTCAAGATTGACGTCCCGAAGAGCGCAGAAATCGCCGTAAAAAACGTTGAGCTTGGATACCTCAAATACAGTGCTCGCGCTCTTGGCATCTGATTCGCCCACTTGATCTTCAGTCATCGATAGCACCGCTGTTTCGACATCAATGCGAGGCGACTCTTCCTCGACTTTCATTCTGGCTTGAGTCTCTTCCGAGTTGTGCGTGTTTACCACTTTTTCTCAAATCTGTTGCGTAAATAAATCGCCGTTCCATTAATCATCAAAACCAGCACAAGAATCACAACACTCGCCGCCGCTGCGTTTGCCGCCCAATCTTCGCCCGGCTGTCGAGCGAAATTAAATATCAGGACTGGCAAGGCTGTAAACGGCCCTGTAAAGGTTTCGAGGAAGTTCGCATCGCCGAAGCTAATAAAGCCCGTTGCTGCCCCAACCAAAATCAGTGGGGCCGCTTCGCCCAGCGCCCTCGCTAGCG
Organism: Candidatus Neomicrothrix sp. UBA7388; assembly: GCA_002470695.1. Classification (GTDB taxonomy): domain Bacteria; phylum Actinomycetota; class Acidimicrobiia; order Acidimicrobiales; family Poriferisodalaceae; genus UBA7388. The sequence continues at coordinate 454 of DKNM01000113.1, read as the reverse complement.
AAAGAACTGTGCCCGTCAAAATCGTCGAGAACGACGCAGGCAACACTTGTCTTGCGACAACCTCCCACTTCGTCGCACCAACTCCGTACGCCGCTTCTCGGACACCTTGAGGCACAGCTTTCAAAGCCTCCACAGAGGTAATCACCACAATCGGAAGAACCATTGCTGCCAACGTCATTCCGCCTGCAAAAATTGTTTTTCCTTGAGTAAATCCGCTTAGCGACTTAACAAACACAGCCAGACCAAGAAGCCCGTACACAATGGATGGAACACCGGCAAGATTTCTGACATTTAATTCAACGAACCTTGAAAACCTGTTGTTGTCAGCGTATTCCACGAGATAGATCGCAGTTGCAACACCAATTGGAACCGCAAAAACCGTCGTGGCAATCGCTATCTGCAGGGTGCCGACAATTCCCTGCCACACTCCGGCATCGGCCGCCGAGCGCTGGGA
>DKNM01000026.1 GCA_002470695.1 Candidatus Neomicrothrix sp. UBA7388 | reverse complement strand
CGATTCCTTTCCTAGCGACGCCGAACTATCCCGGACACTGCTCTCATCGAATGACAGCGGAGTTCTCTCAACCTTGACCGAGGACGGCTACCCCTACGGCAGCTTGGTCTCCTACGTACCCGATCTGGATGGAAACCTATTACTTCTGATTTCTGATCTTGCAGAGCACACTAAAAATGCTCGTAGCGACTCACGCAGTAGTTTTTTAGTAAGCAATGCCACATCGCAAGACGCCGACCCTCTTACGGGCCCCAGGCTTACGTTGGTGGGGAGCATTGCGCTCGCCGAATCGCCAGATAAATCTGCAGAGCTATATCTCGCTCAACACCCGTATGCCTCGGCTTACGCTCATTTCAAAGACTTCAACTACTGGAAGCTTTCAGTTAGCGACTGCAGGTTTGTCGGGGGCTTCGGGCATATGAGTTGGGTGGAAGGCGAAAACTATTCGTCATCTGAAGCAGATCCATTTGCACAAAATGCAGAGCACGCTATTCAGCACATGAACGACGACCACGCCGACGCAAATCTGATTTTTGTCCAGGAACGCGGAGGGCTTCCTAACGCAACGGAAGCAACCATGGTCGGCGTTGATCGTTATGGGATGACCTTCAGCGCAGAAACAAGCGAAGGGCCTCGTATCAGCAGAGTCGCTTTCCCCGACACCGCTTCCGAAGCATCACAACTCGAACCATTTGTCATCAACCTTTTAAGGTCTCTTCGTAGCGACGTCTAAACCACCAACTGGCAGACTTCCTCTTATCCTTCGTCGGTTTCACCGTCGAGAAGAAAGCTCGGAACGCACATAGGAGTTCCCGAAACCGGATCGTCAATTATCACCGACATTAGGCCGAAAACTTTTTCAACTAGCTGCGGAGTCACGACTTCATCAGGAGTTCCCGCGGCAACAATCTGACCATTCATCATCGCCACCATATGATCCGCATATCTACATGCCTGATTAAGGTCGTGCAGCACCATGACTATAGTTCTCCCCTCCTCAGAATTGAGACGCTTCAGGAGATTCAAGATCTCTACCTGATGGGCTATGTCTAGGTAGGTCGTGGGCTCGTCAAGTAGCATTATTTGCGTCTCTTGTGAGAGAGCCATGGCTAGCCAAGCCCTTTGGCGCTGACCTCCCGAAAGCTGATCAACGGGTGTTTCCGATGATTGTTCCAAACCAGTCAGGCGCAACGCATTGTCAACAGCAACTTGGTCACTTGTAGTCCACTGACTGATCAAATCTTGGTGTGGGTAACGTCCTCGACGCGCTAAGTCATGAACAGTCAATCCCGAGGGCGCAACAGGACCTTGCGGCAAGAAGCCCAACTGCTGAGCAACCGCTTTGGTTGATAACTGATTGATGTCAGACCCATCCAGCAGAACCAACCCGTTCTCTGGCTTGAGTATGCGCGCCATACCCCTGAGAAGCGTTGACTTTCCAGATCCATTCGCGCCAATAATCGCTGTTATTTTCCCGACGGGCAAAGCTAAATCAAGCCCGTCGATGACGCGGTTGTTTCCGTAAGCAAGATCTAGTTTCGAAGCTTCAAGTTTCACCGATTCAAACCTTTTTAAAGCGCATTATTGGACCTAACAAGAATGAACAAGAAATAGGGGCCACCTATTGCGGCAGTGATGATCCCGACAGGAAGCGTGGTAGGGGCAAAAAGTTGCTGAGCCACTAAATCACAAGCCAGTAAAAAAAGAGCACCTACTAACCCTGTTAACAACAAAGCGCCACCCGTCACTTGTCCGACAACTAAACGCACCATGTGGGGCACCAAGAGTGCCACAAAGCCCAGTGGCCCGACAGCAGCTACTGCAACGGCGGCGAGGGCAGCAGCAAGAACAATCAAACCCATTCGTTCCCACTCAACGCGGAGACCTAGGCCTGATGCGATGTCATCACCTAACTGAAGAATCCGTAGGCGACGCATCAAAAGCAGCGCTAGAGGAGTTAAAACTATGACGCTGACACTTAGAGTCCCGACCTCGGTCCATGACACGCCGAACAAACTTCCAGCCTGCCAACGCGCCGCTGCCACGACACGTTCAATTGGGTATTTCACCATCACATATGTAACGCCCGAGGCCAGCAAAGCGTTGACCGCTATGCCGACAAGGATGAGGCGACCAGGACTGATTCCAGTCTTCCACGAAAGCGAATAGATGCTTAAAGCGGTTACAGCGGCGCCCACGAAGGCAGCCCATGGGAGAAGACCGATATCGCCTCCGGCTGCAAGAACAAAAACCGCGCAAAGCGCTGCGCCGCTGTTAATTCCTATGACATCTGGCGAAACAAGGGGATTTCCTAACAAGGATTGAAACAATGCGCCGGAGATCGCCAAACAAAAGCCTGTGAGCATCGCCGTGAGCACTCGAGGCAAGCGCAGGCTATTCACGACGAACTCAAATTCATTATTTCGGTCCCAGAAAGCAGTTGCTATAGCTTTCAGCCGGGGTATCGGGTACTCCCCCGTCTCAAGACCAAAGAGGAACAAAAGAAAAAGCAGCACTGATGTCGAAATACATAACTTGAGTATTCGAAGATCAAACAGCAGAGATAACTTGCCGAACCGCAGCACACATGCTTTTGATGCCACAGCACGACTTTTATTAACTAGAAAAAGTGCGACCAATACCCCTGAAAAGAAATAAAGGAGGAAGGAAGGGGACGGATTCGCAAGCCCGAAAGTGATCAAAGTTCTGCCAGCTTCCGAGATCGAACCAAGTAAATCAAAAATGGTGCCCCGATCAGTGCAGTCACGATGCCAACTTGGAGCTCTCTCGGTGAAACAACAACTCGCCCTACAATGTCAGCTCCCAGAAGAAGGCTCGACCCGATGAGCATCGACAAGACTGTGATCCACCTGTAATCAGGGCCAACCAGAGACCTTGCAATATGCGGCACAGCCAAGCCTATGAAAGCTACGGGTCCCGCTATAGCTACAGCGGAAGCAGCGAGGGATATCGAAATAGATCCTGCGAAAAATCGGAAGGTACCAATTCTCTGCCCTAACGAGGCGGCACGTTCCTCTCCGAGAGCAAACGCGTTTAGCGCGCCTCCCATCAAAAGAGCACCAACAAGAGCAACGGCAATCAGAGGAGTTAATAGACGCATCTCCTCCGTGCCGCGACCCACGAGCGACCCCGCCAGCCAGAATCTTGCCTCGTCAAGTGTTTCTTCATCCAAGAGCAGAAGCGTTGATGTCCAAGCTGAAAGGAGGGCAGTCACAACAGCGCCAGCCAAAGCCAGCTTTACTGGTGTTACCCCACCAGACCCCGCCCTAGCCACAAAGTAGACAAGCGAACCTGCGCCAGCCGCTCCAAGGAATGCAAACCATACATAACCGGCCGGAGTAACAATATTGAGTCCGTGAATAGCCGTGACCATTGCGAAAGCGGCGCCGGCATTAATTCCAAGAATTCC
>DKNM01000116.1 GCA_002470695.1 Candidatus Neomicrothrix sp. UBA7388 | reverse complement strand
AGTCTCATTCGGCTTGTGCCTTGTTACCAACGGGACACCCAGCCTCGAAGTCAGGGTTGGACAACCCACCGTGGCCAAGCTCATCTACTTCTTCACTGAGGACAAGAAACAATGGTGGATCGACGGTGCAGCTCCAGCAGCCGACAAGCTAGCTGAACGAATCGAAGTGTCGTGAGCCTCCAAGAACGAATGACAGCAAGCGTGGTACGCCTCTTCTCGGAGGGCGAACAGCCTCTACAAGAAACTCATCTTCACACAAACGACCCTGGTTTGTTCGGCCCAAACAGCGTCAGTTGGAAAGTAATGGGGGACGTATCAAGCTTCGTGGGCGGCGTAAGAGCTCTACTCCTGCAAGCGCTCCACCCAGAGGTAGCGGCAGGAGTTGCCGATCATTCGCAGTACAAAACTGACCCACTTGGAAGACTAAATAGAACCTCGTTTTTTGTAACGACCGTAAATTACGGGGCAATGCCAGAGGTACAAGAAGCTGTTGCCGTTGTCCGGGCAGCTCATAAACCGGTGTCAGGGACCTCGGAACGTGGGATTGCCTACTCCGCAAATCAGCCTCAACTTGGTGCCTGGGTACAAAATACTCTCACCGACTCTTTTCTTGATGCCTACCAAAACTTCTGTCAGCCGTTAGAACCAAAAGATGCGGACCGATTTGTTCTTGAGCAGTCGAAAATAGGAGAACTGCTCGGCATCTCCGAACTACCTCTAACAGCTCGAGAGCTACGCGAATGGATCACTGAACATCCCCAGCTGGGTAGCTCTGAGGCGCTCCGTCAGGCTTGGACGTTTCTCCAGAAGCCACCACTTCAGCCTTCTCAACTTCTTGGTTACCGAATCGTACGCGCCGCTGCCGTCTCAACTTTGCCGACGAACTTAGCGGTGCTCGCAAATGCTTCGTCCCCTCGCGGTTCGTTTTTCGCCGGTCGCCGACTCATAGCGTCTCTTCGCTGGGCGTTGAAACACAGTCCATCTTGGAAGGCAGCCCTAGACCGCTGCGGAGCACCCTATGACGCCCGGACGTTCCGGTCTTTCGAGGACCGCTAAAACCCTTTGTCTACAGGGCTTTGGGACCTTTCAATTTTACCCACGACTCGTCGACTTGATTCCTTCGGCGAAATGAATATAGCCGAAGGAATCAAACCGACATCCTGAGCTTCAGCCGATTACTTCCGCAATCTCCTCATCGGAAACAACCATTTCAACCTCAAAGGACAAAATGTGGGTCCACTCTTGAAACCACTTTCCGATCGCAACAGGATTATCCGTCTCGCATAGGATGTACCCGCAGAGTGAGGGCGCGTTATGCCAACGCCCCAACATCTCTACTCCTTCGGGAGGCAGGCCACCTGTGGCCTTGAACTGTTGCTGAACCTGATCTCGATACTCAGGTGCCACGTTATATTTCACCATGAATTGCATATTTCCCACCTTTCGCGCTTTCGGATTAAAACGCCTTCGCAAATTAGACCAACCAGCGCCAAAAGGAAAAGTGGCGATTCCTATTTATCAGAAACGCCAGGGAACACATCATCCAGTTCAGCCACAATCCAATCGCTGACGAAGCAAACCTGTTCAAAAAATGGCAAGTGAACGCTCATCATCTCCGTGAAACGGAGCCCGTTGATCAACAATTTGGCATCATCTCGCGTCATTGGGATTCCACGATCGGTTGCCTTCATGGAGATCCACTCATCTGAGCTCCAAGCCAACGAAAGGCGTTTATCTAAAGCATCAAGTCTTCCATCGATGTCCTCAACTTCATGATCCGTCAGAATCCCCAGGATTTCGCGCAAGGCGGCCGCACCTTCTATGGGGAGCGTCATCGTTTCACTTAAAGAATCTGGGGACATGCCTTCTTCCTCCGACGAAATACAGAAGGACTAGATCTTCTCCCGACCAGAATTGCAACGCAAACTGTCGAAGCCATCGTTGGAACCTAAAGTGCCGAAGCTCCTAGATAGCCTTCGTCAACATACAACTGTCTTCGGTGCCACTAATCACCCGAAACATTTATATGCCCCCGTAGCTCAGGGGATAGAGCGTCGGTTTCCTAAACCGTGCGTCGCAGGTTCGAATCCTGCCGGGGGCGCTACAAGGACATCCAATTCAACAGCTAGGAATCCCTTCACCCCACAAGACGTACAGCGCTACGAGAGGTGTATCACCAGCTTCAACAGCGTGAAGGTCAGATGGATGATTATAAAGCGTCATATTCGGTTGTATTTTCACTAGTTCTTCCGACCCGCCAAAACGCCAGCGTGCTACTCCAGAAATAGTCAGGTAAAGCTCTTGAGGCGGATGGTTATGCAAAGGATACGTACATCCTTGATCTACGTACATCAGGCCCGCCTCAATCCCAGGCAAGTCAAATAATTCGGACACAACACACAAAGCACGCTCTCGACCTTCGTCGTCCCAGCGATGAGATGGTACCCATCTGAGAGCAGGTGCTAGCTCAGCAAATTTGGTAGCTCGTTCGGAGTTTGCAACTCGATTTAAGTTGCGAAGAGCAGGGAGCTCCTGCGGTTCGTAGGGGACCACATCTGCTGTTTCAATTGCCATCCGAAATTTGTTCGCTCCCTGAATTATTTTGTCTCGAGCAGCAACTTTAATTGCGGTGTCAGCAGCATCTATGAGCCAACTTCTGAGCAACTCATGAATGCTCATCTAGTGGAGCCTTCCGGTGAGCAAAATCCCAGTAACAAAACGATAGTTAGCAAAAACACGGATCCGGCCATCCAGGGGATCGATATAAATCCGAATTTCTCTAGATAGGTGATCGCGCAAGGTGTTGAAAGGCTGCAAGATTCAGCATCACTGAGGGCGGGCACCTGTTGAACAAGGTAATGCCATATAGATGCCATTAATCCCAGAATCGCTATCGGAGTGGCATAGCTCCGCATGGACTGCTCTTTGTCGCCTTTAGCAACACCCACAACGAAGATGATTGCTAAGGGGTACATTGCGCAACGCTGAAACCAACACCACTTGCATGGCATCAATTCGCCGATTTCAGATAAATAGAGAGAGCCGAGAGAAGCGCTGACAGTGAAGGTCATCATGATCCAGCCGGCGTAAGCTGAGACTCCCTTTCGAAACCGCTCCATCACCGGACGGCGCGTCACGAAAACCACGACGAGCACTAGGGTCAAAATATTTGTCAGAAGGGCAAGCCAGCCAAATAGCGAGAGCATTGTTGCAACATTCACAACACCAATGTGGGCCACCTGGCGCAATAATGCGAATTGAATCTATTTAGTTTCAGTTATCGAGGGTCGCCCTATAGGAATCCACATCGCAATTGCGCCGAGTGCTGACGCCACTAAAAAGAAACCAAGAATTCGGTCATAGTAGGGCAAGGCCTCGGCACCAGAGTTTGTGGTCAGGATCGCAAATACAGCCGCAGTGCCAATCGCTGCCGAGGCGTAGCGTAAGGTGCTGAATAGCCCGTTTGTCTCGCCATAATATTTTTCCTCAACCCATTGAAGCGCTACACCATTTAGCAATGGGATACTCATTCCCCAGCCAAATCCATAAAGCATGATGCCGGGCGCGAAATCGGTCCAAAAGTTGATTTCAGTGCCGAGCATGCTGAGGTGCCAGGTCACCGCAAAAACTTGGAGCGCTGTTCCTAGCCGACACAACCCGATAGATCCGATTCGATCTGCTAGCCGACTAAAAATCAACGTGGAAGGACCAGCTGCAAGGGGTCCGAGAGTCACCCCGAGTCCAACTTGCAAGGTCGTGAAATTCCACACGTTTTTCATGAATAGCGGCCACACGATCCATATGGATTGGGAGGTGATCCCAACCATAAAGTTGACGAGATTAGAGACCATGACTCCGCGCCGGCGGAACAAATGCAGATTGAGTAAAGGTTCGGGGTGGCGGAACGAGTTGGAAATAAAGAGAACAAAGGCGCCAACGCCAACCGCGGCGACAGCAACTGTCATAGCTGATGAATAGCCCCAAACTCGTCCCTGCATAATGGCGGTTACCACGGCTGCAATAGCTAAGGTGCCAGCTGCGGCACCAACTATGTCTAATTTTTGTTGATCAGGCGGAGTCGGCAACTCCTTCAACACGGACTGCCCCGCCCAAAACATCAACAGAGCGACCGGCGCGCTGACCATGTAAACCATGCGCCAGCCGGCCGCATCTAAGATTAAAGCAGCCACACCAGGCGCTATTCCCGCTCCAAGTGGCCCCGCGGCTGACCATAACCCGACCGCACTAGTTCGGCGAGATTCAGGAAATAACGGCAGCACTAACGCTAGCGACGACGGCAAAATCGCTGCTCCCGCAAAAGCTTGTAAAACTCGACTGAGATTCAAGGTGATTACGGTTCCAGCTGTGGCGGAGAAGAAAGCTGAGACAGCGAAAAGCAGTAAC
>DKNM01000033.1 GCA_002470695.1 Candidatus Neomicrothrix sp. UBA7388 | reverse complement strand
AGTAATGCGTGAAAGTGACGGGCCCAATAGAAACGTTGCTTCGCTGAGTTGTCGAGTTGTCATTGGTTCATTGCTTGCATTCAAAGCGCGCATCACCCGCCATTGTTGTTCTGTTAATCCGTGAGCGGCCAACCGCGGCCTGAACTCTTGCATTACGGCTTCGCGAGCGCGCATTAAGGCCATTGGAAGAGATCGATCAAATGGGCGTAGTGGCGTATTCAAGAGATGTCCTCATCTTGGATCGTGTTTGTGAGAGTGCCAATTTCTTGAACTGTGACTTCAACTACATCTCCTGGCTTAAGCCATTGAGGAGGATCTAGTCGTGCGCCTGCGCCTGTGGGAGTCCCAGTAAAAATAACGTCGCCAGGTTCGAGCGCAATAAAGGTTGATAGGTAGGCGACCTGAAACTCAATGGGAAAGGCCATGGACGAAACTAAATCATTCTGACGCAATTCGCCGTTTACTCGGGTTTGCAGTCTCAAGTTTTCGAAGTCACCCAATTCGTCAATAGTGACCATCCAAGGTCCCATAGAGCCTGACCGTTCCCAGTTTTTTCCCTGAGTAACATTAAATTTTGCGTGGCGAAGCCAATCCCTTATGGTTCCTTCATTTCCTAGAGATAGGCCCGCAATGTGTTCCCTCGCTCTGGATTGTGCAATCCTTCGCCCCCCTTTTCCGATAATCGCAACTATTTCCCCCTCGTAGTCGAGTTGCGAACTTTCAGGTGGCCTGATTAGTGATTGATTGTGGCCTGTCAATGAACTCGGGAAGCGCACGAAGACGCTGGGTTTATTTGGTGAAGTAGGGTCCGAATACTCCGCACCGCGACCGCCATAGTTAACTCCGATGCAAAAAATCTTTCGCGGATTAAAAATAGTCCGTTCGAATATCGCCTCGGACAGGGAAAAATCTGGCTCGTGTCCGCTAAAGGTGTTGTGGATTTCAGAAAGCTGGCTGTTCGCAAGAGCTGCGCTTAAATCGGGGATTTGAGGGAACCGTTTTCCTAGGTCTATGACGCCTTCGTTGTCTTCGGTTAGGACACCCCAGGTAAGCCTTCCCTCGTGACGGCAAGTGAGATATCTCATCGGCAACTCCTTCGGGCAAATTGATAACATGTTACATACATGAAGCCTTCTTTGGGAAAGAATCGGAGGTGCGCTAATGCCTCACGTACTTGTCGAGTATTCGGCAAATTTGAAAGAACACGTCGAGATAGGTGATCTCTTGCGCTGTATCCATGACGCGGCGGGATCCCACGCAACAGTGCCGTTGGCAGGTTTAAGAACCCGGGCTTTAGAGCGTAACGAGTACTTAATCGCCAATGGGAATAACAAAAATCTCTTTTTGGCTGTGGTAGCGCGCCTTAACGGAGACCGTGGAGCCGATTCGCTAATTGAAGTTAGAGATTTGATCAGCGACGCGTGTCGAGTATTTCTTAGCGAGCTGTTGGCGAGTCATCCTCTAGCACTGAGCGTCGAGGTTCAACCCATCGATTCATCAATGCGTATAAATCAGAATTCGATCAGAGATCACTACGAGGAGTTTGAATGATGTCCCCTCGAACACTCGATGAAAATCGGGCCATAGCGGCGCAAGGCCTTGCGAAATTTTCTTCTGAACCAGTTTCTCATTTGGTCAGCGGTCAATGGGTTGGGAGTAGGTCGAATGCTGTTTTTGATAACTTTTCGCCCAGCGATGGTCGTTTGCTCGGGAAAGTAGCGGCGGGGGACGCGCACGAGGTTGACGCAGCTGCAAAGGGAGCTTCCTATGCATTCGAGGACTGGGTGGGTCGGAGCGGCAATGATCGAAAAAAAATTTTACATCGGATAGCTGATTTGATTGTTGAGCGTGCAGATGAGATAGCAACTGTTGAATCTGTTGACACAGGCCAGCCGATTCGGTTTATGAGTTCGGCTGCAATACGAGGCGCCGAAAATTTTAGGTACTTCGCTGACGCTGCGCCTGGAGCGCTTGATGGAAACGCGATGCCTACTGAAAGTCACCTGAACTTCTCTACGAGACGCGCTATCGGCCCTGTTGGCGTTATCACCCCATGGAATACGCCATTTATGTTGTCAACGTGGAAAATAGCGCCGGCGCTTGCGGCAGGGTGCACAGTGGTCCATAAGCCAGCGGAATGGAGTCCCTTAAGCGCGTCAATTCTTGGCGAAATTGCTCAAGATGCGGGAGTTCCCGCTGGCGTTTGGAACATCGTGCACGGCTCTGGGGAAGTCGCTGGACGTGCACTTACTGAACACCCTCTGATAAGAGCTATTGCCTTCGTCGGCGAGTCCGCTACTGGTTCGCTCATCCAAGCTCAGGGCGCATCCACACTCAAACGGCTTCATTTTGAATTGGGTGGAAAGAACCCGGTGATTGTCTTTGAAGACGCTGATATTGAACGCGCTCTTGACGCTGTGGTCTTTATGATTTTCAGCCTCAACGGTGAACGTTGTACCTCAAGTAGCAGACTTCTAGTTCATGACTCCATTCATGACTGGTTTGTCGAAAAATTAGGTCAGAGGGTTAAGAACCTCTGTGTCGGTGACCCGTTAGACCCCGATACCGAAATCGGCCCACTTATTCACGAAGTTCATTCCCAAAAGGTACGGTCCTACGTTGCTAAAGCCATCGAGGAAGGCGCCAAGGTCATCCGTAGTGACGATGAATATAGTCCGGACTCGAACTTTGTTAACCCGGTGGTTTTTGCCAACGCAAACAACAAAATGGCAATTAGCCAAGAAGAAATTTTCGGCCCAGCCCTAACGGTCATTCCTTTTAGTAGCGAGGCGGAGGCTATCCAGCTCGCTAACCAAACAGACTACGGTCTTGCTGGATATTTGTGGACAAGTGACGTTGGTCGCGCCCACCGAGTATCGAAGGATCTCGATGTGGGAATGATCTGGGTCAATTCCCAGAATGTTCGTCATCTTCCCACTCCTTTCGGAGGTACAAAGCGCAGTGGGGTCGGACGTGATGGGGGCGATTACAGCTTTGACTTTTATATGGAAACGAAGAATGTTGCGATTGCTTATGATGCTCACCCAATTAGCAAACTTGGTGCAGTCAAATAATGAAAACGCTTACCGAAACTGAAATTATTCGCCAAGCCCATCGCCACGATGAGGCTCGCCGCCTGGCTATTCAGATAGAACCCGTCTCAGTGAAGCACCCTCAAATGTCGATCGATGATGCCTATGCAATTCAAGATGCTTGGCTCGAGATTGAATTAGAGCGCGGGCGCAAACTTGTTGGACACAAAATTGGACTGACGTCTCGCGCTATGCAACTCGCCATGAACATCGATGAACCGGATTCTGGGTACTTACTTGATGACATGGTTTTCGAAACCGGTTGCGAACTACAAGTCAAAAATTATTGCGATCCTAAAATTGAAGTCGAGCTTGCATTCGTAATAGGAAAGCAGATAGCCGGCGTCGGAGTGACAGTAGAAGACGTGCTTAATTCGACAGAGTCGGTTGTCCCTGCAATTGAGCTGATTGATGCTCGTTCCTACCGTAAACATCCGCGGACGGGGGCCAGTAGATCGGTGGCAGACACGATCTCAGATAATGCTGCTGATGCGGCCATCATTCTCGGTCAAGTAGAGAAAAATCCAAGAGAAATAGAACTCCCGTGGGTAGCGGGAGTCTGTGAGAGAAATGGTGCGATTGAAGAATCAGGCGTAGCTGCAGCAGTTTTAGGGCACCCTGCGATGGGAGTAGCTTGGTTAGCCAAGCGATACGCGCAGCTCGACCGAGCTCTTGAGGCTGGCCAAATAATTCTGAGTGGCTCTTTCACGCGCCCCGTCGACTGTCGTCGCGGCGACGAATTTCGGATTGACTATCGAGACCTCGGCGTTATCGAGTTCTCGTTTTTTTGAACACGCGGACAGTTCACAGCGGTTCGCTTAAGGCCTGTATTTCGTATTCGAAACTTGCTTTAGCTGGGAGCCCTCCCGCAGCCCGGCAACTAACAGTAGGAATTTCCCTCCCCTGGGTGACCTCAACCAACCACTCGGAGGACCGAGTAGCAACTTTTACAATCCAGCCATCGGCAGTGGTGTCGATATGAACCACCCGATGTTCAGCATCGAAGCCCCAGCCGAACTTAGCGAACAGCGCCCGTTCTGCGACTTGCGCAGGCCCTGAAGGCGCGCCCCACCAGCCTCTGCATTGTCTAGCGAGTCTTTCGATATCCCCACTGCGATCTATGACCGACAGCAGGTCATCGGCACTTGTGTAAGCCCACATGCGGCCATCTGGAAGTGTCATGGCTGTTGGGGCAAAGCGGTGCCCCCCGGTGTGACTGACTCGTAACACTTTCAGCGCAGGCGCACGCTGTGCCAGCTCATCCGCAAGTTTGGTTCCCTCAGCGCCGCAACAAACGTCATGGCTACCTTGAGTGCAAACCAGCACCACATGCCCAGGAGTCAAGCGTTCTACTCTCGTATCCCTGAGGTTCTTCAACGAAGTCGTATTGATATCGGAAGCAAACTTCGCCAAAGCCTCAGCTGTCGGGCACACAATACGTGAAGCAAAAAGGCCATCTGCCTCACGT
>DKNM01000008.1:6808-6967 GCA_002470695.1 Candidatus Neomicrothrix sp. UBA7388 | reverse complement strand
ACCAGTAATCGCTATCGAACCGCCCGCAGGGGCGAGCGCTTCGACTGTCGATTTGAGGCCCAAGGCAACGCCGCGCACGTTTACGTCCATAACTCGGTCGAAATCACCCATGGATCCACGCGTGATGTCGCCTTGCACCAAGATCCCCGCGTTTAATGC
>DKNM01000008.1:0-6421 GCA_002470695.1 Candidatus Neomicrothrix sp. UBA7388 | reverse complement strand
TGGGTCAGTCACGTCGCCCGCGAGTGAAATCACTGCATCGAGATCGTCGGTCCACTCTAAAGACCCTTCAGTCAAGTCAACTGCTACAACCTTGGCGCCATCGTCTGCTAACCGCGCAACGGTTGCTTTGCCGATTCCAGAGCCTGCACCGGTCACTACGACCGCGATCCCTTGGTTGTTGCTCATTGGACCCTTCTTTCTTGAGGAATTTAAAGATTCAGGATTGAGGCAGCATTCTCGCGCAGATAGCGGCGCTCGGTTGCTTCGGGTAGCCCCCACTCTGAAACTATTGACCGGAGGTCTTTCAACGATCCGCAATTCGGGTAAACACTGCCAAAAATTATTTGATGGCTGCACTGCCTGCGAAGCGCTTCGATGTAATCGTTGGAACCTGGGAACCCGTAGTGGATGTATTGGCCTGGGACCATGTAAACATTGGGTTGCTTGTAGAGCACACCAATAGCCTCGTGCACATATGGCCACCCCCCATGCTGAATTACAATTCGAAGATTCGGAAAGTCAGTGGCGACTCTGTCGACATACTCGGGGCGACAGTCCTCCATGTATGGACCTAGAAGACAACTTTGAGTTGTCGTCACCAGCATCTGGTGTTTTGCTGCCTCTTCGTACAGCGGATATAGCGCCCGGTCATGAAACTGACGGTGTACTTGAGCAGTAGATGGATCGATGGTGACTCCTTTAACGCCTGCCTCGCCCATTTCGCGAATCGTAGATGCGGCGCTTTCGATATCGCTGGGTTCAACGGATCCAAAGGTAAGAAACCTGGTCGGATGTTTTTCGGTTAACTCAGATATGGCATCACCGCCGACTGGATCGAGACCCCGAATACCTGTTGGTCCGGGAACTCCAATGACACCAAGCGCAATTCCCGCTTCGTCCATTTCGTCGAACATTAGGTCTACTGATTGATGCTCAAATGAGGGAGTTGGGTCTAATTGCATTCGTTCGAGATAATGAAATGTTGTTTCTCGAGTCCAACTTTGCGCTCCAACCGGTCTAAAGCGGAAGTCAATAACTTCGTTCATCAAATCCTTCCTTCTGTCAAGCAAAGGTCTTTCCAAGCAGACTAGAACTTGGAGCATGCCTCATCCTCTAGTCCCTGTGCCTACACCCGAAACTCAGCCCTTTTGGGATGGTTGTAACGACGGAGTGCTCCGAATCAACAAGTGCAACGATTGCGGAAGCTCGTATTTCCCTCCTTCGCCGATTTGCCCCGAATGTTCCTCAACTGATGTCGAATTCTTCGACGCCAGCGGGGATGCGTCTCTATATAGCTACACGATCCAAGAAAAGCCGCTCAAGCTATGGAATAGCGAGGGGCCGAGATCAGTTGCGTTAGTAAAACTGGCGGAAGGTCCGATGCTTACCTCTTCGGTAGTCAACTGTGAGCAAACGCCCGAGGTGCTTCAACTCGATATGCCACTCAAAGCCGTTTTTGTGCCTTTCGACGAGATAACGGTGCTGTGCTTTGAACCCGCCGAGGAGACGTCATGATTCCTCCTGGCTCAACCGCAATTGTTGGCGCGGCGGAATCAACCGAAATAGGAAAAGTACCCAACATGTCCTCAGTAGGACTCGCCATTGACGCCGCAGCGAACGCCATGAAAGACGCCGGTGTCACAGCCTCAGACATAGATGGCTTTACCTGCGGTTACTTTCCTGTCGCTGACATGAGCAGACAACTGGGCATTTTCCCCTCATGGGCTGACAACACCGTCGTCGGGGGTTGCTCCTGGTTTTTTCAACTCAGAAACGCAATCGCTGCGATTCACGCTGGTTATTGCGAAACAGTACTGATTGTCTACGGCGAATCAGGTAGATCGACGCGAGGCTTGGGTCAAAGCTTTGATGCTGGTCAACGAGGAGGCACAGGACAGCAGTTCGACATGTTTTACAGTGGGGGTCAGGCCGCGGCGACCTTCACACTGCCGGTCCTTCGATACCAGCGCGAATACGGGCTGAGTGATGAGGAGCTCGCTGTGGGTGCCGTTAGCCAAAGAGAGTGGGCCTCACAGGTTCCGCGAGCTACTTTGCGCGACGTCACCACCGTAGAAGAAGTGTTGGATTCCCCGATGGTCGCATGGCCGATCCGTCGAGCAATGTGTTGTCTCGTATCAGACGCAGGTGGCGCAATTATCGTCACATCTGCTGACAAAGCCCAGGACTACCCCAAAGCACCGGTTTATATTCTCGGGTCGGGAGGCGCGCTCGAAGCTGGAATTATGAGTCCTGGAGGAGTGCGAGAACCGCTCAAACCAGAATTTATTCGCACCAGCGGAGAAGCCGCTTTCGCAAGCTCAGGCGTCTCACATGCCGATATTGATCACTTGATGATCTATGACGCATTTATCCATACTCCCATTTTTGGCTTGGAGGGTCTTGGGTTTGTCGAATACGGAGAAGGTGGACATTTCATAGCTGAGGGCCACACTGCGCCCGGTGGCAAACTGCCAATGAATACAAGCGGTGGCGGTCTTAGCTACGCGCACACCGGCGCATACGGAATGTTGTGCATGCTTGAATCGATTCGGCAGGTCCGAGGGGAAGCAGCGAATCAAGTCAGCGATGTCGATGTTGCGTTGTGTCACGGCTGGGGTGGTTACTGGTCGGCTTGCTCAACCTTGATCTTTAGTAAATCAGCGCCCTAACTCTTACCAGCAAATCCTTTTAAGGGACTATTGGGTTCTTGTCTTGCCAGCGTTGAATGGCGCCGCCCATAACCAGCTCTCTAATCCGATCTACTGTTGCGTCAACATCAGCGAAGCGGGTGTAGAGGGGAGCAAACCCGAATCGCAAAATATCGGGAGGGCGAAAGTCGGGGATTATTGATGCCTCGTTAATTAGCGCCAGTCCAACCGCCTGCGCATCAGGGTGAAACAGCGCAACATGAGAACCTCGATTCACGTGGTTTATCGGCGATCGAACCTCAAAGCCCAGACTCCCGAGCTGCTCATCACACAACTGAATAAAGCGGTCCGAGAGCTGAACCGACTTACGGTAGACGGAATCGATTCCCGCATCGAGAAGCATCTCTACTCCCGGTTGAATAAGCGCCGCGGATACAACATGCGGTGTCCCGGTCAAAAAACGTGTGATATCAGATGCCGCCGGGCTGGAAGGGTCGAAAGTAAATGGATCTTGACTTCCGAACCAACCCGAAATCGGGTTTATCAAATCATTCTGGTCAGATCTGACATACATAAATGCCGGTGCTCCGGGTCCACCATTGAGATATTTGTAGGTGCAGCCGACGGCTACCTCAACTTCGCTCGCCGCAACGTCTATCGGTATCGCTCCTACCGAGTGTGACAAATCCCAAAGAACTGAGGATCCAGTCTTAGTGGCAGCTTGGTTGACCTCTGCCAGATCCCAACGCCAACCGGACCTGTACGAAACGTGACTCAAGGACACGAGAGCGGTGGAGTCATCTAAGGCCTCACACAACGCTGCCATTGGATCATCAGATAACTCCGTGTCGATAACCCGCACGATGTGCCCGAGGCCAGCGTTCAAGGCAGCTGAGTGGAGAACTTGAATATCAGAGGGAAAATTATCGCTCGTGGTGATTATGGTCGTTCTGCTGGGCTGCGCTTTCAATTTCGCCACAGCTAATTTGAAAAGACAGACAGAGGTGTTTTCGGCCAAAATGACCTCGCCGTCCGCAGCTCCGATCAACTCTCCGATGAGGTTGCCGACCCGCAGAGGAATATCGAGCCAGCCCTCGTTCCATCCCCGGATCAAACGCTCGCCCCATTGAGCACCGACGACTAGCTCGAGAACTTTCTTGGCCTCCACTGGCTGTCTTCCGAGAGAATTTCCATCCAAATAAATCAAGTCCGGTTCGGAGTCGCTGTGAGTGAAGCGCTCGCGGAAGACCCTTAATTCGTCGATGGCATCTAAATCTGCGGCGGATTCCACCTTAGGATGCTCACACTCGTCGGGTAAAAGGTCAATTTCGACCGCTTAATCTCCCAACGGACTTCCAGGCGTCGTATCGAGCCGACATTTAGCTGATGGCAACTGGCATCGGCCTGGCTTCCGCTCCCAGCGGGGATTCCCCGCTATCGCCCGATCAATAGCAACTAACTGGGCTTGAGAGGATGGCGGTATAAGGTGAGCTTCAGGACTCCAGTGGTCATACATGCGCGCCACCAACGATTTGTATTGCTGGCGAGTTTTTGGTCGTGCCAGGGTGACAGACTGCAGCTCGTGAACCTTAAAGCATTCCTGGTAGCGCTCGTATTGACGTTGACGGCGTGTAGCGGAAATTCAACTGCGCCGGCATCGGGAACGCTGGCACCGACTCCAACAATTGAAAGTCAAGAAGAGATCGCAGGATCACAACCGTCTGAGACCATGGCAGATGGATCGCAGGCACAGACACAGGTGATCACTCAGGATCGAGACGATGAAGCAAATGTCGCTCCTTCAAAGGAATCGTCAAATACGAGCAACGAAGAAATCGAGCGACGGCGGCAGAATGCACTCGCCGTATTCGACGCTCAGGCCCCTAATGGTGTGACATCAGGGCAACGCGATGCCGCAATGTCAATGGCGGCACGCGCCAAGTGGGCCGTCGTTGAAATCGTTGCCGGAAATGTAGCCGCAGGCACCGGAACCTTTATTACGCCAGACGGCTATGTGATCACGGCCGGTCACGTAGTGATGCCAAATATGGCTCACTCAATCACCACCTACGACGGTCGACAATTTCCGGCGAACCTAATTGCCTACAACTCTTCCTACTCTCCAGATATAGCGCTCCTCAAAGTCGATGGCGACGGTTTCCCTTTTGTTTCAATTGGTTCAACGCCCTCAATCGGCGATTTAGCCATTGCAGTAGGTCACCCTGCCGGGCTGCTTTGGGCTACCAGCGGGGGAGTAATTACTGGCATTGACACCTCCCAGTCTCTCCCACTTATCGAATACACAAACCCAAGCGATAAAGGCGCCAGCGGCAGCGCGATCCTTAACCTTGAGGGCGACCTCATCGGGTTGGTTTCTGGGCAACGAGGGTTTAAACCTTCAGCATCGGTTATTGCCGACGCAAGGAGCACGCCTCTATGGAACGCACTTGAGTTCCACAACATGCTCGATAACCGAGGGTTCGGCCCTACCGGTGACGTAGTCGCTAACTTTCTCAATCAAAACGTCGCAGGGCTCGTCGAAAAAAGTCGGTCTCGCCGTAGCGAAGCCGTCACGGTAAATACCAGCTTCGTAGCGCCCCAAGTTGCGCCGAACCTCTGCCGAATCTGTCTCCACTGGGGAGGATTGATGGACTGGATCAGTGATTACATCTTCGACATACCACCGGTCGAACAGATGCGTTATCTCGAGATGATGGCCGCCTCAATGCAAGACCCCACCAATCTAGGAAACCAAGACCAAGATCAAATACAGACGGTAGGTAAATCCATCCAGTCAGCCGTAGTTGCGCTATCAGTGAACGCTGCCGGTGGCGAAAGCAACGCAGGTACAGGATTTTTCATTTCCCCTGATGGGTATCTCCTCACCAACGCCCACATTGTTGAGAGCGCCAAGAACGTTGAAATCACCCGTTTGAACGGGAGCCAGTCGCCTGGAGTAGTCGTTGGCTCTGTGCCGCAAGACTGGGTGCCCGACCTCGCGTTAATCAAAGTATCGGGACCCGTCGATAACTGGATCCCCCTTTCCGACGAAGGAATTCTTGATGAGCTCGTCGTGGGAGTGGGTCACCCACAAAGTTTGGAGTGGGCGATCTACGGCGGTCGAATGTCCTACTGGGACCCACCACCCCGATATGTAGAGGTTTCCCCTCACTTCCAGTTTGATGCTGTGAATGTCGGAGTTGGGTCCAGCGGCAGCCCCGTAGTGAATATGCGCGGTGAACTAGTCGGGGTATTGGCTGACGGCATCGTGGACAAAACCTTCAGCGAACAATGGACTTATGGAGTCAGTGATTTCGTCGATTCGGTTGTCTTCTGGGATCAAGCATCGCTGAACGCAGCCATTGGAGGCCGCGTTGGAGGGCCTCGAATCGACGCAGTTAAAGAATTTATTGAGGCTCGAGTTCCTGGCTTAGTCGCAAAATTACAAGGATGAAATGGTCCCAGATCATTACAAAACTTCTTGCCTTTGAAATCGAAACCCATTTTTTAGGTGAGACAGATGAGAACGTGAAGCTAGCCGCTGTTCTGGACCCCTAGGACTCTCGCCCATAGCGCAAACCAGGTCTGCGCCCACATGGTCGCTTGTCTGGATGAGGCCTAGCAAACATACGTGCGCGAACGTCCTAGTTCATTAGCATTCTGCGAAGCTTCAACACATCTGACATGATCGACACGTGAGTGTTCTTGTAACTGGCGCCTCTTCAGGAATAGGACGCGCGTTTGCACTTGACTACGCCGCTGAAGGCAAGGAT
>DKNM01000072.1:8285-10318 GCA_002470695.1 Candidatus Neomicrothrix sp. UBA7388 | reverse complement strand
AACCTCAAAATTTTAAAAGGCACGATCCACGCTCTCCTGGGCGAAAACGGAGCCGGTAAATCGACCCTAATGAATGTTCTTGCTGGTGTTTATCGGCCTGACAGCGGCGAAATAAAAGTGCACGGTACGGCCCAAATTTTTAGGAACCCTGCGGATGCTCTGAACGCTGGCATTGGCATGGTGCACCAAGAATTTCGACTAATCCCATCTTTTTCTGTTGCCGAAAACGTAATCCTTAGCTCTTCGCCGCCAATCTTGAAGGCTAAAGAGATCAACAAACAGGTAGCAAGTTTGGCTGACAGGTATGGACTTAACGTAGATCCCGCTCAGCCACTGTGGCAACTTTCAATGGGCGAACGCCAAAAGGTGGAAATACTAAAGGTTCTTTGGCGCAATGGACAAGTACTAATTTTAGACGAGCCGACTACCGTCTTAACTCCCGCCGAGGTAAACGAATTAGGTCAAATATTGCGCCGAATGGCTAATGACGGTCGCTCCATTATCTTTATCAGCCATAAACTTCACGAGGTTTCGGGGATATGCGACGAAGCAACCGTCCTGCGGCAAGGGAGCACGGTTGCGGCTTCTTTAGATATGAAGATCACCAATCAAGAAGATCTTGCTCGTCATATGGTGGGTTCATCACCGATGGTTACCCAAAGGCCGCACAAGGGTAACGCTGGTGAGCCCCTCCTTGAAATAACAAATCTCACAGCCCTCGGCGCTCGAGGCACAACAGCTTTGAACGCCTTAAATTTCGTCGCTTGCGCAGGAGAAATCGTAGGAATCGCTGGAGTAGCTGGAAACGGCCAGCGCGAACTAGCTGACGTAATAGCGGGACTCCGGCAGGCCGAGTCTGGATCGGTAGTGCTCAACTCGGTAAATGCTACGAATCTAAGCCCGCAAAAAAGATTCGAGCTCGGTTTGGCTTACATACCAGAAGATCGACTAGGCGTTGGATTAGCTCCGCGCCTTTCTCTCATCGACAACGCTATTTTGCGGGTGTATCAGCAGCAGCGACGGGGACCATTTATTGCCGCGAAAAGAGCGCAAACATACTCTGAAAACATCATTAACCAGTTCGAAGTCCGAGCGGGAGATCCCAGTGGAGTAATTGCATCGCTTTCTGGTGGAAATCTCCAGCGGTTACTTGTCGGACGAGAACTAGATACGAAGCCAACTGTTGTCCTCGCCTCACAACCGACTCGTGGACTCGATGTCAAAGGAGTGAAAGCGATACAAGATCTGCTAATCCGTCAACGCGATGCCGGATCAGCGGTGGTGATGGTTTCTGAAGATTTAGATGAATTGCTAACTATTTCCGACCGTCTCCTAGTAATGGAAGGTGGTCATGTGCGAGGGGAATTCGATCCTCGAACGGCCTCGCGAGAAGAAGTCGGCCTATCTATGGTTTCGAACTCCGATCTCACACCCAGGCCATGAAAAAACCTCGCCTTATCCTTCGCGAGCAGCCTCTGGCAGGAGGCCAGCCCGCAGCATTTGGAGTCGGATTACTAATTGCACTAATTGTTGGCATTTTGCTGCTGTACGGGGCGGGTCACGAGCCATTCAAGGTTTATTCGCGAATGTTCGACGCGTCGTTAGGTGACGCAGATGCTTGGGCAAAAACTCTAAACCGGGCCGTTCCACTGGGACTGGCAGGCCTCGCAGTAGCTATCGCTGGATCGATGGGATTGTGGAACATAGGGGCCGAAGGACAAATTATGGCTGGGGCAATAGCAGCTGCTTGGGTCGCAAGAATTGGGGGGAACTTACCGGGTCCGATATTAATTTCGGGAATGCTCCTAGCTGGAGTAGTAGGGGGTGGCGTATTAGCTCTTGGCCCTGCGCTAGCTAAAGCAAAATTAGGAGTTAACGAAATCATCACGACCCTCATGCTTAACGAGGTAGCGATTCGACTAGTCCAATGGCTAATTCACGGCCCTTGGAAAGATCCCGACTCTTTCAATTTCCCCCTCGCACCAATGCTGCCGGATCAGGGACGACTTCCTTTTCTTTTCAGCAGAGCTCAT
>DKNM01000072.1:1568-7872 GCA_002470695.1 Candidatus Neomicrothrix sp. UBA7388 | reverse complement strand
GGTTCTTCTGAATCTACGGCTCGCTATAGCGGTATCTCGTTGTCAAAGAAGATTTTGACCGTGCTGTTACTCAGCGGCGCTATCGCAGGTTTTGCAGGCAGTATCGAACTCGCGGGAACTGCAGATCGTCTGACAGAGACTCTTTCAAACGGGTACGGCTTCGCCGGAATTATTGTGGCTGCTCTTGCGCTTATGAGACCATCAGGTGTCGCAGCAGTCGCGCTGCTTTTTGGGGCAGTTCAAATTGGCGGACAAAGCATTCAAACCATGGGCGTATCTTCGTCCGTTTCGACAATCTTGCAGGCCTTTATTCTTTTCGGAGCAATTGGCGCTGGCGTCCTAAGTCGATACAGCATTCGGTTGGATAACAACAGCACAACGCAACAAGAGTCAGAGTCATGAACGAAGAATCCCTAATCGGTCTGTTTGTTGCAATGGTCTCGTTCGGGGCACTTCTGTACCTAGCCGCGTTGGGTGAATTAATTGCTGAGAAAGCGGGCATCCTCAATTTGGGTGTAGAGGGAATGATGGCTATCGGGGCAGTTACTGCGTTCATCGCAGGTGCTGAATTAAACAACCCTTGGATCGCTCTTCTGATTGCAATGATTGCTGGGGCAATTCTCGCCACAGTCCATGGATTATTTACCGTCGGATTGGGAGCAGAACAAGTTGTGTCCGGGCTGGCATTGACAATTCTCGGGTTAGGTCTTGCCGCATACTTGGGCAAAGATTACGTTGGCCGCACTCCTGGGGCCGAACTTGTACCGGTTGACTGGGGCGCTCTATCTGATTTGCCCTGGGTGGGGCCCATCCTCTTCGCGCAGGCGCCACTGGTATACATCGCAATTCTTTTTGGCGTGACCGCCGCATTTGTGCTCGGGAAAACACGTGTCGGTCTCGCTCTACGCGCTGCTGGAGAATCCGCTTCTTCTGCAGATTCAGCCGGACACTCAGTTTTCAAGGTTCGGCTTGCCGCAGTGGCTGCGGGCGGAGCATTAGCCGGCGCATCAGGGGCGTATTTAACATTGACATTGACGCCACAGTGGGCGGAGGGGCTTACGGCCGGGCGCGGATGGATCGCCGTGGCCTTGGTGATATTTGGGGCTTGGCGGCCAGGTCGAGTCGGCCTCGGGGCACTTCTTTTTGGCGGAACATTGGCATTAAAAACACGCCTGCAGACCTTTGGAGTTGATTTTTCTCCAATTATTCTTTCGATGTTGCCTTATATCCTGACCCTATTTATTTTGGTTCTTATCTCAATACAAGCTCGGAAGCGTCCCTCCCCATCACCAGCTGGCCTTGGCTTGGCATATCGGCGCGAAGAGCGTTGACGGCGCTACCTCACACTCAGGTTCAAAGAATTGCTCTCGCTGCAGCCCAAATATAAGTGACGAGAACGAGCAAGAAAATGGAGCGCCACAGTCGTTTTTTCACGCCCCTAAAACTACGACTTTGAATAACTGATTCCCCATCTAATTCGATGATCAACTGACAACATCAAGTAGTAATCACTTCCCGGCCACTACCAAAGACAACTGCACTCAACTTTTTCTTCAAGGGCTTTCCATCGAAATGGTGTCGGTTCTGACGTTGCGCCACACCCAGTGCAACGCAGAACAAAATTGCCTCCGATTTTCTGCATGGTGACGGGTTGCTCACCTGTCGATAACCGGGCCTCTTGTTTCGGAGAGACCTTTTGCTTCACGATCTCCGGGAGATCCAAGACATCGAACTCTAAATAATCGACACTGAGTTCAATTTTAGGCGGATTCTCCCACACCTCTTTGTGGACATCGGTCATCTTCCCCCAGCCAATGAAACTCAACCACGCATATTCTTCAATTTCATCTAACCCTGTCGGCATTTCGTCCAGGCTTTGCAGCGGACCAATCTTCTCTGGAGCAACTATTTTCTCTGGGCCCTGATAATCGAGGAAAGAAACAAGTTTCTCTGCAGCCCCAATACCGAAACTCTCAGTCGATTCGCTAATAGCCTCAATTTCCTCCATAAAGCCATCGCGTTCTGAAGCCGTCGGATCTTCGAGGGTGTCACTCGCGTACAAAACAACGAATCGCGCACCAACACCAGCCTTCTTGATGCGAAGGATCCGTCCCATACGCTGAATCATCTGCCGTCTGGTACGACTGGCGTTAACCACGATGCCCAAATTCGCATCTGGTACATCAATGCCCTCATCAAGAACACGCGGCGCTGCAACAGCGTCTAATTTGCCTTCACGTAAATCTGTGAGGATGGTTTCTCTTTCGAGGCGAGCGGTGTCACCCGTAATAATTTCAATACCTAGGAGGGGATCCAGACGGTTTATAGCGTGATTCGCAGCTTTCACAGTTTGGGTAAAGATAAGTGCACCGGACGCACTAAGGATGACAGGCGCAAAGCTTGATAAGACTTCGTACTTAGCTCGACTAGTAGCGACTATTTCACGACGTTTTGAAAACGAATCAAGGTACGTAGTAGCTGCCTTACCATTTGGGCCGGCGTCGTTTTCTGCCAAATAACTCACTGCGGCAAGAAAAGCTCCAAAAGGTTCCTGCGGCATGTCAGGAATACTCCGGAGAACCTGGCGGGATGCAATAAGATCAGCTTCAGTTAAGTCGTACTCATCGCGTTCTTCTTTAGCCAGCGGCACTGCGACAAACGCCACTCTCGGCTGCGCACAAACTCCATCAAATATTGCCTGCCCGAAATCGTAACGAAAACAAACTCCTCCGAAGTACGGCAATAACGTCTTTTCCACCGCATCGTCAGATCTTTCTAATGTTGCAGTCAGACCAAGACGCTCTTCATACTCATGTATCAAAGATTTTCGGAGGGTCAGTCCACCAAATCCATGACACTCGTCCGCTATAAGAAGCCCCTGCTGTCCGTCCGGAGGCATAGGCTTTTTTGCGCTCGCAGAGTGCCGAGTTGTCACTAATATGTCGCAATCGTCAACTCGATCGCTAAAACTGTCGCCAAGTCTTCCGATAATGCAATGAGGGAGCGCCTTATTCAGACTTTCAGACCACTGCTCCATGAGGACGCGACTCGGTACGACTACCAAAACGAAAAGGCCCCGTCGGTGGGCATCAGCTGCGGCTTGGATGGCAACATTCGTCTTACCTGCCCCTGTGACAGCTTCGATAATTCCTCTTCGACCACACCTCAGCCAGCTAACGAGAGCTTCGAGTTGCCACCTGTACAAAAAGTGGTCCGACCTGTTCATGAAGAGCGGGCGCACATCAGGGTTGCAAAATCAGCTCCACATAAGGTGTCTGAATTTTGTGTATTTATTCGAAAGCGCATGGTTTGTTTGTAGGTAAGGAATCGCCTTAATGAGCGTTATCCAGCAAAGTGTAAAGCGCCGTATCGCGTGAAGCTTTGCGAAATCAGCGTCTTAATTTACCAGCATTTCAATTAGATGAGTGCAGTCGTGAGGCTAAGAATGCAGCGAGCATGACAACGAACGCCAAAAATAGGAACGCTGAACGAAAGGAATTTGGGTCTGCTGCGTCTCCAATAATGACAACCGCTATCGAAATACCAATTGCACCCGATAATTGTCGGGAGGTTTGAGCTACCGCACCAGCAACACTGAAATCGCTTTGCTCAACTTCAGAGACAGCAGCAGCTGACAACAACGTGGGGCCAGAGCCAATTCCTAGACCCATAAGTAACAATGCCGGAAATACGTCGACCACAAAATTCGGGTCAGTACCTGCGTTTTGATAGAGCCATAAACATCCCAGAATGAATAAACACATGCCAGGAATAAGTACACGGCGGTAGCCAAAGCGATCTGCTAGGCGACCAGAGAAGTTAGCTGTTGTAAAAGCCATAACGGCCAGGACACTTATCCCAAAGCCGGCTCTGACTGTCGAATAGTTTGCGATGTCATCAAAATAAAGAACCACTGTGAGCATTGACGAGAAAAACCCAAGGCCAAATAAAAATAATGAAGCGATTGCGACCCGAAATGAACGAATAGCCAATAAACCTTTGGGGAGGACAGGATCTGGGTGACGCATGATTCGTTGCGCAAGGAAGCCTGTGCCAAAAATCGTACTACCAATCAGGGCTAAAATTATGGGCGACGACCACCCCCATTCGCTGCCTTTGACAATTAATAAAGCTAAGACTGAGGTGGTTACGGTGATAGCTACCGATCCGACAATATCTGGGCGTCGAGCGCTTGGATCTCGATTTGTCTCGGGCAACACCCGTGCTCCCCAAATCAATGCAACTAACCCAATTGGAATATTTAGTGCGAAAGCCCAGCGCCATGAACTGAGTTCGATCACAAATCCTCCAATTACCGGACCAACTGCTGAGGATAAAGCCAGCGTCGAACTCCAAATCGTCACTGCAGTAGCGCGGCGGTCGACCGGTAATGCGGCAATCGCTATTCCTAAGGACGCTGGCGCAGCCATAGCGGCTCCGACGCCGATGAAACCGCGAGCTACAACTACTAACGGAACGCTCGGAGCAACAATCAACAAGCCTGATCCAAGAATTAAACAAATAAAGCCGCTATTCAGAACCTGAACGCGCCCAAAACGATCGGCCCACCGCCCGCTGACTATTAGAGCGCCTGCATAGGTAAGCATGTAGAAGGTAAGGCACCACGAAACGTCAGAAGTACTCGCAGATGTAAAAGTCTCCTGAATGTTCGGGATCGCAATATTGGTGATTGACAGGTCAAGCCCGATGACAAAATTAGTCAGGCACGTTGCGATCAAAATTTTCCAAGCTAGATGGGGAACTCGCGTCAGTTCCGTAGAACGCTCTTCTGAGGACAAAGTTCTCAACCTCTCACGGCCAGCTCTAACGACTGTAGAGGAGACTTCCCTACCCCGCTGCGAGGAGATTCCGCCTCGATGAGGTGTGGACAGGGATGGGTGAAATTTCTTCTAGCAAGAGACGTTTATAAAACTTCAAAATTGACTTTGGGCCGTGGCTCTCCGCATGAGAGTAGGAGCCCGATTTTAGACAGCGACAACGTTTGCTCAAGAAAAAGAACCGTTTGGAAAAGTAAAGAGAAGCGCTTGCGTTTACCGCCAAAAGAGAGTGGTAGAACCTCTCGAGGCGGACGGGATGAGTACAAACCCACAAGCGCTTCTCAAATTTAGAGGAACAAACGAGCTGAGACCCAAGCCTGAGAGCGTGCAACCATGGGGACCAGCGTGACTGTTTCTCGGTCATCTATGACGGTTAGCTACTACAAATCTCCTGTTTGTGGCGCATATCATGCCCTTTCGGCAGTTGATTTCGTCACTTATGAAACTATCGGCAGCAAATAATCCAACCCCAGAAATTTGGACCTTCTCGTTGGTCCTCGGCACAAACTAATACCCCAAGCCGCGCCGGATACCCTCTAAGATCGCTTGCCAATTAATGCTGGAAAACGATCACTAAAAATAAAGCAACAAACATTCGGCGAACTGAGGCGGCGGACAGGGTGTCCGTTCACTAGTCAAACAACACCTGAGTTGACGAAACAATTTCTTATGAGCAAACCTCCCGAGCAAGAAAAATATAAGAAGACTTTCAGATTACTTTCCGCTGTTTTAAAAATAGCGGCGCCGGTCATCATGGGAATAATGGCAGTGGTCTTGCCGATAGCTATTGGCTTCCCTGATATCACAATCTGGTCAGTGGGGTTCCTCGTGGCGTTTCTACTTCTTGACATCTGGTTAATTAGAACCTCCAATGCCTACAACAAGATCTTCGTAGTAGCAGGCATATTCCTGGTTACCGTCGCTTCTCTTAAGGCACCTGACGAAATAGACACAAAACTTGTCTCATATGGCCTGTTCGTTTCCGTGTGCGTCTCTGTTGTAAAGGACATTTGGGCGCAGCTAGATCGCGAAATGGACGAAATCGCATCAAAAGAATGAACTATCGAACTCTGCATTTACCCAACGATGATTTCTGGGGCCGGATCGTTCATCGCAGATAAAATAATCAATACTCCACAAGGTGATCGAAAGGCCACGCAATGTGCGAAAACCCGGGGCGATGTTGTAGCTCCCAGCAATAAAAGAACGAGAAGCGTTTACTGACGGGCCCACTTCCCTTACTCCTTATGCACAGTGGATCAGCGAAGTAGGCGCTTCTCCGGTTTTAGGGTAATTGAACCTCCGATCTCCGCCATTTGGAGAGCGCTAGAGCGCATGACGAACACCGAAACTCATGGGGTGCCCCAGAAGTGCCCCTCAACCAAAAACACAACCCCCTGTCTGGTTAGAGGGTTGTGGTTAAAGCCTGTTCCCAGGGATTTTGTTTGTGGAGCTGATCGGAATCG
>DKNM01000072.1:0-1227 GCA_002470695.1 Candidatus Neomicrothrix sp. UBA7388 | reverse complement strand
CCCTGCTTGCAAAGCAGGTGCTCTGGTCACTTCGTTCCCACGGCTACTCCTTCGGACTAGCCCTGGCCAACAAGAATTCGTTGATTTCTAGGGCTCTTCTCGCAATAAATCAGAATGCACGAGTACAGATCCATGAAGAGATAGCTGAGTCTTTTTTCGTCGTTTGGCTACTTATTGGCTACTCGAAAGAGAAATCATGGTTCAACGACGTACACACAGTGGCACTGGATCAGTGTTCTTTGACATCTCAAAGAACAGATGGGTGGCAGCAGTGCAGCTGCCACCAGGTCTAGATGGGAGACGAAGGCGACGTCAGCGAACGTTTCACTCGAAACGTGACGCAGTCGCTTATCTGAAACAACCAGTCACACACACTCCCACGACTCCTGAGAGGTTGCTGGTGGATGATTTGTTGGATGGGTGGTTCAAGGCCCGCCAACGTCGAGCAGCTCAGGGCGAGTTGTCTCCTAAGACAATGGAGATCTCTGAGCATGTTGCTCGACGAGTACGTGCGGGTTTGGGTCGTTGTGAGGCGGAGTCACTATCAGTGGACGACGTCGAAGAGTTCTTAGCTACCCAGGTTGGAGAGGTGTCGTTGCGTTATGTGCAAATGCAACGCAACGTCCTGGATCAGGCATACAAGTGGGCTGCACGTAACCGTCTCTTGACTTGGAATCCTGCTGCGTTGGCGTCACTCCCCCACACGACTCGCAGCGACCACGGTCAAGTGTTGACCGCTGAGCAAGCTGCGAGACTGTTGGAGTCGTCTCGTGGGAGTCGTTGGCATGCGTTGTGGGCAACCATGCTTGGCGCTGGACTCAGACCAGGCGAAGCTCTGGCGCTCACTTGGCCCTGCCTCGACCTAGATACAGACCCTGGGGTCGTGCATGTACGCCACTATTTGCGAACAGGAACTGATGGTCCGTTCTTGGGTGAACCAAAGACGGCTCGCAGTAGCCGTTCTTTGGATCTCCCCCGCTTCACCACTAAGGCACTAAGAGCACTGAAAGCGACATCTACTGGTCCTTCTGCGGGTGTGTGGGCTGGGTTGGTGTTCCACACCGACACAGACCAACCCATCGGACTACCCAACGCACGCCGAGCCCTCAGGCATGCTTGTGCTGATGCTGGGTTGCCGAGGTTGTGTTTGTATGACCTGCGTCGCACCGCAGGAAGCCTGCTGGTCGACGCTGGGGTGCATTTAGAACAGGTCGCTGATTTGTTGGG
>DKNM01000117.1:3736-4083 GCA_002470695.1 Candidatus Neomicrothrix sp. UBA7388 | reverse complement strand
GTCCAAAACGTAAACGTCATGGGCGGCTTTCGATGCTTGCAGTTGATGGCTCGCGAGCTTATTGCTAAGAACAAACCAGGCACTGCAGTCAACCTCGCCTCTGTAGCATTTTTCAGAAACTCGCCTAAAGGCAGCCATTACGCAGCGAGCAAGGGCGCAATCATAGGCTTTACCCGCTCGGTCTCCACAGAACTAGCTCCTCACGGAATTAGGGTCAACGCCATTGCGCCAGGCATAGTTGACACCGCTCAGCCTCGAGATGGAATGACCGAAGAGCAAATTGCCACTGCAAGTCAGCTAGTGCCCCTAGGCGCTATGGCAGAGCCAAAAGAGATAGCAGATGTAGC
>DKNM01000117.1:3036-3358 GCA_002470695.1 Candidatus Neomicrothrix sp. UBA7388 | reverse complement strand
AACGGTGGCACTAATTTCAGTTAGACACCAGAAGGACACCGACCACAAAAGCTGCGCCGCTGGCGCAGGTAAGCAATGATTAGTCGGTGACACCAGAGTCCCAACTCATGAAAGAACTTGCTCGCGTGGCTGACCGAGGTGAGGAGGTCCAGGCGTGGGTGAATCGTCATCCTGATGAGCTGATTCTTAAAGAGTTCGCTTCTGCACCAAGTGGCCCACTTAAGGGCTGGACTTTGGGCGTCAAGGACGTCATCGATACCTGCGACTTACCAACCGAACGCGGCTCGAGTATCTACTCGGGGAATCAGCCACGCAACGACGC
>DKNM01000117.1:0-2630 GCA_002470695.1 Candidatus Neomicrothrix sp. UBA7388 | reverse complement strand
CCCAACGCAACAAGGAATCCACATGACTTAAAACGAACTCCAGGTGGCAGTTCGAGTGGTTCAGCGGCCGCTGTGGCCGATATGCAAGTTAGATCTGCTTTGGGAACACAAACGGTCGGTTCGGTAATCAGACCCGCCGCTTTTTGCGGGGTCGTAGGATTCAAACCAACTCGACAACTGTTGCCACTAGCTGGAGTAGCAACTCTTTCACACGCCCTTGACACCATCGGCTGGTTCACGAGAGATGTGGCTGATTCGATCACTATGTTCAATGCGCTGACAAGCGGTGAGGCCACAAAGAATACTTTTGGGGGAAAGGTGGGCCGGTACCTCTCTCACCAGGCAAATGAAGCTCAACCCGAGGCACTTCAGTCAATGCAAACAATGGCTACTGCATTCGCGCAAGCCGGTGTGGAGGTAGTTGACCTGGAACCTCAGCCACACCTCGAATCGTTATTTGAAGCGGCAAACCTAATTTTGCATTATGAAATAAAGCGGGTTTTCGCATGGGAGCGAGCAACTTCCTTCGATGCAATCAGCCCACTAGTTCAACGTATGTTTGCGAATGCAGATTCGATCACATATCAAGACTACGTTGACGCACAATCAGAGCTACAAAGGGCAAGGGAAAGCCATACCCGTTTCATGGCGAATCACGACTTGGATGCCTTATTCACCCCAAGTGCTCCGGGCGAGGCGCCACTCCTACGAACCACCGGGGATTCTGTCTTCAACCGCGTCTGGACGTCGCTTGGGGTTCCAGCCATTCATTTACCAGTCCTCAACGGACCAAACGGCTTGCCAGTAGGAGTTCAACTGGTAGGTCAACTATGGTCCGATAAGCGATTACTTGCAGCCGCTAGCTTCGCTGAGAATTCTTTAACTGGTCGAAATTGACTTCGGCCGCTCCCCTTTCGGGTATTCGGGTTCTTGACGTTTCTAGCGTCTTGTCCGGACCGCTGACAACGATGCTCCTAGCCGACCTCGGCGCCGAAGTCATCAAGGTCGAACCGCCATTAGCCCCGGACTTCACAAGAGGAACTGGGGCTGCCCGTAACGGCATGACCGCTTACTTTTACAACACGAATAGAGGCAAAAAAGCTATATCAATAGATGGAAGGCACCCTGCAGGGCAGAAGATTTTAAGCCAACTTGCGGATAGGTCAGACGTTCTTGTCCAAAACATGCGACCTGGTAAGGCAACCGGAATCGGACTCGACCCCGAAGAATGTTTAGCGCGGAACCCGTCTCTGGTTTACGCGTCCATTAGCGGATACGGCCAGACCGGAGCAGCTTCGGGGGACCCTGTTTACGACTACGTAATACAAGCCGTGACAGGCATGGTTGACGCACAACGCGACCCTTCTACCGGTTTGCTTGACCTGACACGACACTTCCCAGCAGACAAGATCACAGCGCACACCATGTCAGAGGCAATCCTTGCGGCGTTATTTGCTCGGGAGCGAGACGAAGACAAGCGCGGACAGCACATCGAAGTGAGCATGCACGAGGCCAATCTTGCATTTATGTGGCCAGATTCGATGATGCAGCACAGCATTGTCGGAGAACCCGACGAACCAGGGCTTTACCCAGCCGACTTCTACCGTGTCTATCCGACTCTTGACAGTGCGATCGTCATCATGCCCCTAATGACACCTTCTAAAAGCATTTGCCAAGCCATCGGACGGCATGACCTTATCGAAGGAGGCCAATATTCAACTCTAGACAGCAGCAACCTTCATGACTTTCAAGAAATTATCGCTGATTGCGTCAAGCATTGGAGCAGCGATAAAGCCATAAAAACATTTCGGAACCACGAGGTGCCAGTAGGGGAAGTGCTTTCTCGAGCCAACATTCATGCACACCAGCAAGCCATTGCTCAGAATTCGATTCTGGAAAACAATGACCCGGTAATCGGACCCATTCGAACTGCTCGGCCGGCGTGGCGCATGGGAAGAACTAGCGAACTACTGCATGATACGGCTCCGCAATTTGGGCAACACACGGATTCGGTACTTAGCGAACTTGGCTATAGCTCAGATGCAGTCGCGAAGCTCCGAACGAATGGCGTAATCGCGTAGAGGCTAAAGATTTCTCGTCGTGCTGTAACAAACAACTCTTTGCTCTAGTCTCCTTGCTATGCAGAAAAGTACCGACCAGCAAAGACCTGACACTTTGAACGACATCGGTGTTTTGAAGCGCCGAGAAATTGAGGCGAGGATTGTCGCACCCTTAATCGAGCGATTCGCTCAAGAATTCGGTGAGGAGCAAGTACTCGAGCTTGCTCGGGAAACCGTAGTTGATGTAGCCCGAACGCAAGGTGCCGCTCTTGCTGCGGTTATGGGCGGCAACGACCTCCAAAAATTTGCTGATTCCTTAGAGAATTGGACCAAAGGTGGCGCACTCGAGATCGAAGTCCGAGAGCAATCCGAGTTCACATTCGCGTTCGACGTAGTCCGTTGCCAATACGCCGAGATGTACCTGGGCTTAGGAGTCCCCGAGCTGGGTGCTCTCCTGTCATGTAACCGTGACGGCACAATGGTGGAGGGATTCAACTCCGATATCGAATTCGAACGGAACCAGACCATAATGAGCGGCGCCAGCCACTGCGATTTTCGTTACTCGCTCCC
>DKNM01000133.1 GCA_002470695.1 Candidatus Neomicrothrix sp. UBA7388 | reverse complement strand
GTCGCTCGGGGGCGCAGATGCTCGAGTAACTGTCCGAATGAGTATGGCGGAACGTACTTAATGAGGATCTCCCGCTCTTTTTGGGAAGAGGCAGAGCTGGTCATCTCTTAAGTATGTGATGAAAATTTTTAGGTGAGCAGACTCTCAACAACAAAGTTTTGTCTAGGAGTTATCGAACTGGTTTTTTCCAGCCGTTGAGATAAGTCACTTCATCCACTGATCGTCTTGGCGCTGGATGAAAAGAATCGCCGGTGTAAAACGCCACTGGCAGTAGTGCACATTGGCTCACAGTCGGCGGAATTCCTAGAAGTTCAGCGACCTTTGCCTCGTGTGCAAGGTGAAAGGTTGTCCAAGTAGATCCGAGACCACGCGCTCGCGCTGCGAGTTGAAAACTCCAAACTCCGGGCAGCACAGACCCCCACCAGCCGCCAGCTGAGCCCTCATTATTCTCACCGCTAGGTGGACGATCGAGCCGCAGAGGAATAACCATGGCGGGGACTTCGTGCATGTGGTCGATGAGATGAATAGACGAATCGATAACTCGGTTGGTTCGTTCATCGGCGCGAATGTCTGAACTTGCCGATAGATAAGGCCGCCCTACCTCTGCGTAATAGTGAGCGATCTCCGCTTTTAACTCCGGATCAGTGACGATAATCCAACGATTGCGTTCAAGATTGCCTCCAACAGGCGCATGGCCCGCAACTTCTATGCAATCTAAAAGTAGATCGAGTGGCACTTCTTTACTGAGGTCCAGACGTTTGCGAACTTGTTTCGTTGTGGTGAGTAGTCGGTCTACTTCACCCAATTCAAAATCGGTCATCGGAACGAAGGTATCCCAGTGATTTCTTGACCAAGAATGAGTCCGTGGATTTCCTCTGTGCCTTCATATGTCATCACCGACTCCATGTTGTTTGCGTGACGCATTGGGCTGTACTCGGTGCTCACCCCGTTGGCTCCCATCATCGCACGGGCGTTGCGCGCAGCGTCAATGGCGACCCTGCAGTTGTGCCGCTTGGCCATTGAGATGTGGTACGGACGAATGCTGTGGGCTTCCTTCAGCCGTCCAAGATTCATTGCCTGGAGATTGGCGTTAGTCATCGAGGTCAACATGTCGGCAAACTTGATTTGATTAATTTGGAAGCTGGACAATGACTTACCGAACTGCGGACGTTCTTGCTGGTAATCAAGTGCAGCGTTGTAGCAGTCCCGAGTCACTCCTACAGCGCCAAATGCAATTCCGTAACGCGCCTCGCTTAGGCAGCTCAGCGGTGCTCCGATGCTTACAGCGTCCGGTAGGCGCATAGATTCAGGAACGACGACGTCATCCATGTAGAACTCTCCGGTAACCGACGCCCGAAGTGACAACTTGTTTTGAATTTTTCGCGCTTCGAATCCTTCGGAATCAGTAGGTACCAAAAACCCTCGGAACCCTTCATCTGTGTTGGCCCAGACGATTGCAAGGTGAGCTATCCCTGCGTTGGTAATCCACCGCTTTGAACCATTGAGGATCCATTCATCGCCGTCGCGTTTGGCATTAGTAGCCATTGACGATGGGTCAGACCCGTGGTCGGGCTCAGTAAGACCAAAGCATCCGATAACTTCGCCTGCCGCCATTTTCGGCAGCCACTCTTCTTTTTGTTCCTCAGAACCGTATTTCCATATCGGAAACATGCACAGTGAACCTTGGACTGAAACGAAACTTCGCAGACCGCTGTCGCCGGCCTCAAGTTCTCTGCAAGCGATGCCGTACGCCATTGCTGATGCCCCTGCGCAGCCATATCCGTCAAGGTGCATACCCAATAGCCCCATGTCCGCGATCGTCGGGACGAGTTCCATTGGGAAAGTACCTGCTTCAAAGTGTTCGGCGACGAGAGGCTTGAACTCACTTTCAACGAATTTCTTGACAGTGTCTCGAATCATTTGTTCGTCGTCGTTGAGTAGTTCGTCGAGGGCGTAAAAATCAGAAAGGTCTGCCATACATGCCAGTATGTCGTCCCGATTGTCGTTGTTGCTATCCCGGAGCTACAACTTTTTAATTCGTCTCCACAGGACGGTCGTCGCTGTTGCTCCACTGTGACCAAGAACCGGCATATAGACGAGCTCGACCAAGGCCGGCATATTCGAAAGCTAAAAGATTGTTGCAGGCGCTGACTCCGGAACCGCAGTACATCACTGTGCTGTCGCCGTCTGCGCACCCAGCTGTTTCAAATCGGCTCCGCAGATCTTCCGCTGAAAGAAAAAAACCTTCGGCGTCAAGGTTCTCTGCAAATGGAAGATTGATAGCACCTGGGATATGGCCGCCTTTAGGGTCAACAGGTTCGTTGGCCCCAGAAAAGCGGTCGCCGCTTCTGGCGTCGACAAGCGTTTCTTGTGATGATGAACCCGCTAACCCCGCGGCATCGGCATCGGCAATCAAATCGGCGGGCCAATCACGGGTTGGGTGATCAACTGAGTTTCTGCTTTGTGGCTCGGTTTCTAAGCTAGTTGACCAAGCCTTGAGCCCCCCATCGAGCAGAGCTGCATTGTGGCCGACTAATCGAAGCATCCATACGAGACGACCGGCCGACATTCCTCCCGAGTCGTCATAAGCGACGACAGGGTCCCGATGGCTAATGCCTAACGCTCCCATGCTCGCAGCGAAGGACGCCGCGGCTGGTAGCGGATGCCGACCTTGAGACTTACGAGGCAGTGTTGCTAAGTGTTCATCAAGATCAACAAAGATTGCGCCCGGGATATGTCCTTCGTTGTACTTCTGGCGGCCTGGCGTCCGATCGAGATACCAACGAACATCGCAGAAGATGACTCCCTCAAGATCTCTGACTTCTTCGAGGGAGACAATGGGAGGGAAAGGCTTGCCGGTCATTGGCTGAACATCATCATCCATTGATCTTGCGACTCAGGTTTGAACACGTAATTCAACTCACGAGTCATTCCCATTGTCGCCGAAGAGTGGAAAGAATATCTATGCCCGGGGAAAAGAACTGTATCGTCGGGAACCTTTGCGAGCGTGTGATGCAGCGAGTGGTACATCGCTGAGGTATCACTGCCAGGTAGATCTGTTCGTCCGCAGCCCTCAAGAAACAACGTGTCTCCTGCGACCAATGTCCCTTCAACAAGAAAACACTGACTCCCCGGGGTGTGACCCGGTGTATGAAGAAGGTCAATGCGAATATCACCGACCATTATGTGATCACCAGGTTGATGGACTTCTAAGTCAGTGTCGCTTATCTCAGTTACTTTCTTCACTAAATCGGCTTCGTCCGCTTGCACATG
>DKNM01000027.1:1653-9542 GCA_002470695.1 Candidatus Neomicrothrix sp. UBA7388 | reverse complement strand
ATGAATGTGGACCGATTCACCCAAAGGCACCTAACATGTCTACAGCACAAGGAGTTGGAACCGTGGCCGAAACGCAAGCACCTGAAGAAGCATCCGTAGAGGAAGACCCCACCAAGCAGTGGCACAAAACCGCATGTGTCTTGTGCTCAGCCAATTGCGGTATTGAGGTTCGAATCGACGGACGAGAGATCACTCGGGTGCGTGGCGATAAAGACCATCCGGCAAGCAAAGGTTACACGTGCGAAAAAGGCCTTCGAGTTAACCATTACCAAAACGGTCGCGATCGCTTGTCCTCTCCGTTGAAGAAAATGGAGGATGGAACCTTCCAAGAAATTACTTGGGACCAAGCCATAAAAGAAGTAGCCGATCAGCTGGTCGGCATCAGAGACGCGTACGGTGGCGACAAAATCATGTATTACGGCGGCGGAGGCCAAGGCAACCACACGGGTGGCGCCTACGTACGCAGCGTTATGCAAACTCTCGGGATGCAGTACCGGAGTAACGCGCTAGCCCAAGAAAAAACCGGAATGTACTGGGTCCAAGGTAAGTTCTTCGGGCGCCAAGATATTGGTGCTTCACCCGATTTCCATCACACAGACTGCGCCGTGTTTATTGGCAAAAACCCTTGGCACAGTCACGGTTTCCCTGAAGCTCGCAACGTTTTAAACGCCATAAAGAATGATGATCAGCGCAAGATCGTTGTGTTTGACCCTCGCGTGTCCGAAACCGCAAACATTTCCTACCATCATCTTCGCGTCAAGCCCGGAACTGACGCTTGGGCACTAGCTGCTGTCTTGGCGATCATGACCGAAGAGGGCCTCACTGACGCCAAATTCCTAAAGGAACAATGCGTTGGGTGGGAGGATCTTAAGCCTCTCCTTGAAGAAGTTGACGTCGCAGATTACGCACGGAAGTGCGGGATCCCCGAAGAAGAACTTAGATCCGCAGCGCGGACCATGGCGAATGCGAAGTCATTGGCGACCGAAGAAGATTTGGGAATAGAGATGGCTCCGCACTCGACCCTGAACAGTTGGCTTCAACGCCTTTTGTTTCTCCTGACCGGAAACTTCGGAAACGAAGGGGGCATGAACATCCCGACTCGACTCGCCCCGATTTGTGGCCATAGCGCCGATGGTGCAACCGAACCAGTCACTGGGACACCCATGCTCTGCGGGTTAGTGGCATGCGCGGCTATCCCCGACGCCATTGACACTGACCATCCCGATCGATTCAGAGGAATGATCGTAGATTCTTCGAATCCTGTGCATACCTTGCCTGACTCGAAGAGATTCAGAGAAGCATTCGCCAAACTTGATTGCCTTGTGGTCATTGATGTCGCCATGACAGAGACCGCCCGTCAAGCGCACTACATCTTGCCGGCTTCCTCCCAATACGAAAAGCCTGAGGCAACGTTTTTCGCTGGCGAAATGCCGTCTAACTATTTCCACATACGTCAACCAATTTTCGAGCCGTTGGGTGACACACTCCCTGAAGCGGAGATCTATTCACGGTTGGTTGAGGCGATGGGTGGAGAACCCGACGGAGTTGAGGAGTTAGCCGAAGCTGCGAACGAAAGTCGCGAGGCTTTCATTGAGACGTTTACTCGTCTATCTTCAGAGAACCCCGATCTAGGCGCAAAGCTTCCCACAGCTCTGTACCGATCTCTTGGTCAAAGCCTTGGCGAAATGGGACCTGCTGCCATCATGTTCGGCTCCGCTATGCAGGCATCAATGCGTTTTCCTGATGCCATTAGAGCTGCGGGAATTAAAGGAGATGGCCTCGAACTCGCTAATAACCTATTTGACGAGCTGATTAACGCTAAGTCAGGAATGATCTTCAGCACCAGCGATTACTCAACTAGCTTCGACCGAATCAAAACTCCTGACGGAAAAATTCACATTCACATCGAAGAGCTCGTCGAGGAGCTAAGAGGCTTGGCCACCGAGGAACCTGTTTCCCCTACCGACGCCTTTCCATTTGTTCTCAGTGCCGGTGAACATCGAGGATCTACAGTAAACGACGTCATCCGCGATCCATCTTGGCGCAAGAAAGACAAGGATGGTGCGTTGCGGATTAATCCAGCTGACGCCGACCGCTTAGGGGTAGTTGACGGCCAGAGGGTGAGAGTAATAACCAAGCGAGGAGAAGCGGAAGCTCCGGCTGATATCACGGACAGCATGATGGAGGGTCAGGTTAGTCTCCCTCATGGTTTTGGCATGGAGTACCCCGATGAGAACGGTGAACATAAAATTCACGGAGTGTCGGTCAACGAGCTAACTGACTTAGAAGATCGCGACTGGTTGGCCTTAACGCCGCACCACAAGCACGTTCGTGCACGCCTAGAGGCCGTAAACGGCTGACGCTCATTCGTAACCGCTCCAGGTTTCGGTTACCGGAATCGGCTCACCATTTCGCAGGGCTTCATGCCTTTCGCGAATTTGTTGCGGTATGTGAGCGCGAACGAACTCAACGTCTTGACTCAAAGCCAAGTCAACTAACTCCAGTCGATCCGGCGTTTGCTTCCACGCTATGGGAACGTAAATCGGCAGTTCAAACACTCGCAGCCTATTTAGACCGCCGTATATCGCTTTCTGGTACTGGTACCTCTCCTTCCACTCCCAATGTGGAGGCGAGAAACCGGTTCCGGGGTCCAAAGTTAAGCGGTCTCGGATTCCCCACTTTGCAGCCCTCTCCAGCTGAAGGTCGAACCAATCGACCATGACCTGAACTGGGTCACCATGGACATGTTTCAGGTGCCTTGGGTCCGGCCCAAGCATGAACGGGAGAATCACCTGAACTTCTCGTTCCGCTGCGAGCTCGATCATTTCGTCGGACTGTAAAGCATCGGATGCATTCAGAACTTTCGCTCCAGCATCTAAGGCTCTTCGGGCTGTGTCGACCTGCCAAGTGTCTATTGAGACATCGGCCTCAAGTTTCAACAAACCTTGCAAGACCGGTTCAACAATCTGCCACTCTTGCTCCGGTTTTACGAACGCTGCGTCCCCATGAGACGCTTGTGCACCTACGTCAAGGTGATCGGCGCCTTGAGCGAGAAGCTTTGCACCGTACTCTTTGGCATCTTCTTCATTGGTAACGACTGAAAATTTAGCGAGTGAGTCTGGTGAAGCGTTAACGACGCCAAAGATCTCCATGATGCTGACGCTATCCCTATGAAGTCCTTGGCGGCCCAGTTAAACGAACTTTTGTTTGATAGATCGCAGTTGAAAAGATTCCTACGACCACGACAAGGCAGCCCATCGCCACCAATGTCTGGCGAAGCCCAAGAGTGTCAGCGCAGATACCCAGTGGCAGGGCGGCAACACCGAAGAAATTGAACCCAAGTTGAAGAAGAGATTGCATCCTTCCGTGGTATTCCGCCCTACTCATCGCCAAGGTAAGAGTCGAATTCATTGATTGAAATGCAGAGGTTGCGGCTCCTAAGGCAAACATGACAAACATCGCCGTTGCAAAGGTCGGAGCTACGCCTAAAGCGAAAATACCGACCCCGAAGCCTACAACCGCCGTGTTTTGGATACGCCAAGCCTTACGGCCGTATGCTTTCTTTGCAATAAGCACCGCCGCGCAAAGACCGCCAGCAGCACCTACTGCAGATAGCCACGCGAAGCCGCTGTCGCCTGTCCCAAACAAATCTTCGGCGACACTAGGCAGAAAGGCAACGTAGGGGAAACCTATGAGAAGCGCCAACCCGGAAGTGCCCAAAAGAAGCGGCAGTGGCCAGGAGGTCACCCCATACCTCAGGCCATCTAAGAGGTCAGTGAGAGCGGAACTGGGGGACGACCTCGTGGAAGGATTTCCGTTTGGCAGTCTTAGGAAAAACAGTCCACCCATCCCGGTAATGACTGTACTGACCCAGTACACGGCCCCTATTCCTAAGTTAGGCAATCCGATCAGAACACCAGCAACAACTGGGCCGATCACGCGATTCAAATTCATCGAGATCTGCGACAGAACGACGCCATTTCCAAGCTTGTCGGGCCCAACGAGCTCAGCTGTAAACGCCATACGAGCTGGCAAAAGGCCGCTGAAACCAGCTGATTGAACGGCCGAAGCCACGATGAGCATCCAAAAGGTAACAAATTCAAGTTGCACTGCTATAGCTATCCCAAGTGAGGAGATAAATAAAAGAGCAGTCGAAATTACGAGGATTCGACGCTTTGGAAACCTATCTGCGGCAACGCCTCCTAAGGGCGTCGTCAATAGCCCCGTTAGGCCAAAAGCTAGGGTCACAGCTCCCAGAGCTGCATTGCTTCCTTCTAGATTTTTTGCGAGAGCGCCACGGGCTATCATTTGCGCGAATATCGCAAGAGAGAATAGATACCCGCCTAGCCAGAGTCTCCGAAATGCAGGTATCGAGAGCGCTTCGAAAGTGCCGCCCACTAGTTCTGAAGAGGTCTACAAGAAAGCACTAAGGTCACGCACGGCACCTTTATCGGCGCTAGTCGCCATTAGGCCGTACGCCTTCAAAGCCGCTGAAACCTTGCGAGGTCGTTGCATCTCCGGACTCCAGCCAAGCTCATCTTGGATTTTGCGTCGCTTAGCGAGCTCTTCGTCATCAACTTCGAGGTAAATAGAACGATTCGGAATGTCGATACGGATAATATCGCCATCTTTCACTAGCCCGATTGTCCCTCCCGCTGCGGCCTCCGGGGAAACGTGACCGATTGAAAGGCCTGATGTGCCGCCTGAGAAGCGACCATCAGTCAACAAGGCGCAGGCCTTACCGAGACCTTTGGACTTTAAATATGAGGTCGGATACAGCATTTCCTGCATACCTGGACCTCCTCGAGGACCTTCATAGCGCACAACTACAACGGAGCCTTCTTTGACTTTGTCGTTCAAGATGTGGTCAACAGCCTCGTCTTGACTTTCCACGACATGCGCGTTGCCTGAGAAAACAAGGTTTTCCTCCTCAACACCCGCTGTTTTGACCACACACCCATCCTCAGCAAGATTGCCGTAAAGCACAGCAAGTCCTCCGTCAGCGCTGTAAGCGTTTTCAACGGACCGAATACACCCTTGCTCCCTGTCAAGATCCAACTTGTTGTATCGCTCTGCTTGACTGAACGCCACTTGGGTCGGAATACCAGCGGGTCCAGCGCGATAAAATTCGTGAAGAGCTTCATCCTCGTTAGTCGCCACGTCATATTTGACAAGCGCTTCGAACAAACTCGGCTCATGGATAGTCGGCACTTCGTTGTGAAGCAGTCCCCCACGATTTAACTCAGCCAATATTGACATGACTCCGCCTGCTCTGTGAACGTCTTCAACGTGAAACAGTTCAGTCGCCGGCGCAACCTTGCAGATATTCGGGACCTTTTTGGATAGCCGGTCTATATCTGACATTGTGAAGTCAACGCCGCCCTCTTGCGCCGCGGCTAACAAGTGGAGAATGGTGTTCGTTGATCCGCCCATAGCGATATCAAGACACATCGCATTTTCAAAGGCTTCGAAACTGGCGATATTCCTAGGCAGCACCGAGGAGTCATCTTCTTGGTAATAGCGGCGACATAAGTCAACTATTAAGCGTCCAGCTTCCAAAAAGAGCTCTTTGCGGTCGGCATGAGTGGCAACAACGGTTCCGTTGCCCGGAAGAGAGAGACCCAAAGCCTCTGTCAAACAATTCATTGAATTAGCGGTGAACATGCCTGAACACGACCCACAGGTTGGACAACCCGAACGTTCCATCTCGGCAACATCCTCGTCGCTAACTGAATCATCGGCAGCAACGATCATTACGTTGATGAGGTCTACCTTATTTTCGGCGAGCTTAGTTTTGCCCGCCTCCATGGGCCCGCCTGACACGAATACGGTGGGGATATTTAGCCGCATCGCAGCGTTGAGCATCCCAGGCGTAATTTTGTCGCAGTTACTTATACAAACGAGTGCGTCGGCGCAGTGAGCCTCAACCATGTACTCGACCGAATCAGCAATCAAGTCTCGACTCGGAAGGCTATAGAGCATCCCGTCATGACCCATTGCAATGCCATCATCGACAGCAATGGTGTTGAATTCTTTAGCTACGCCTCCGGCTCGTTCTATCTCGCGCGCAACCATTTGGCCTAGGTCCTTCAAATGGACGTGACCTGGCACAAACTGTGTAAAGGAGTTAGAGATCGCAATGATTGGCTTCTGGAAATCTTCGTCGGTCATTCCAGTTGC
This sequence comes from Candidatus Neomicrothrix sp. UBA7388, assembly GCA_002470695.1. GTDB lineage: Bacteria > Actinomycetota > Acidimicrobiia > Acidimicrobiales > Poriferisodalaceae > UBA7388. The sequence goes on along the minus strand of DKNM01000027.1, from coordinate 3,362 downwards.
GCGCCAGAGGGCGCGAGCGCCAGCCTGGTTTCGGCCACCGGTGGAAGTAAGGGATCGGTACTGAGGCATGCAACCAGCCTAGACCCCAGAACACCAAAGACGAAAGAGCCGGCCGCTAACGGACATACACGCAGATAGGTTCGGTCACGACATCCGCATCCCATTACTTATGGCCATAGTCTGTCCCGTCATGCCCGATGACTCATCGCTTCCTAGATAAACGGCTAAATCGGCTATCTCGCTCGGGTCGAGAATTCTGCCCATTGGTGTTCTCTGCGCTAGCTGCGCCCGCAACTCCTCAGACTCTGCTCCAACTAAGTCTGCAAAGCCGTCAAGCATTGGAGTATCCACAAACCCTGGACAGATTGCGTTGCAGGTAACTCCTGTGGCCGCGAGCTCCAGTGCCATGCACCTAGTTAGACCAACTGCGCCGTGTTTCGAGGCGTTGTATGGTGCCTGCCCGGGCGATTCGAACAATCCCGCTGTTGACGCGATATTCACCACGCTGCCTCGCCCTCTCTCCAGCATGCCTGGTAGGAACGCCTGACTTATTCGAACGATCCCTACAACATTTACCTCATAAAGCCGAGAGTAAGTCTCCGGTTCGATGTCCATAAAGCGGCCCGCTGCATGGATACCGGCGTTATTGACGACAATGTCGACTCCTCCAAACATTTCATGAACGCGGTCCGCCATTTCTTTAACTGATGAGTCGTCGCTGACGTCGCACGCCACAGCCGTAACCAAACCATCTGGCGCTTCAGCCGCAGTTTGCTCTAGATCCTCGAAACGGCGGCTTGTCACAACGCAGCGAGCCCCTTCCCTAGCGTAAGCGAGGGCTATCGCCTTGCCGATGCCTCGGCCCCCTCCAGTTATAACAGCGCTTTTACCTTCCAGCCTTTGCGTCATCGCAGCCTCTCTTCATCATTTTTTCGGATTCCAACCAGGGATCGACATAACTTGACCAACTTGAGGCGGAACATCAATCATTTGGTGTTTTTCCCAAACTAGGCCGAGCGTGTTGTAGGGCTCGTCATGCATTTCTGAGACTCTACGGGTTTCCTCTGACACGTGGAGAGACATCACCTCACACGTAGCTGAAACAAATCGTTCATCAGCGTTCCACATGACTTGCATAGCGTGAATGCGCTTCCGATCAAAGCCAAGAAGTTGAGTCGAAACTGTGAGGTTAGTTCCTTCGCCAACCTCCCTCAGATAGGTGACATGGTTCTGCGCGGAAAAAGTAGTTACCTTGTGCTCATCCCTATGCAATTGACCTAGACCAATAAAGTCCATCCAAGGTTCAATAGCCTCATCGAAACAAACTAAGTAATAACCAGCATTGAAATGACCGTTGTAGTCAATCCATTCTGGTCTCACTACATCTGAATAACCTTCGAACGAGGTCTGTGTCATCTTCGCGTTCCTTGCTTTGTCGCCGATATGTCTATCGGTTAAATAAGATGCTAAATCGCTCTGGCATCTCGGCTCTTAAGTATTTGTGGACTCCTTCGACGCCCAGCCCCGTTAGATTGGCGTTGTAGGCCTACCGTTCAGATAAGGACCCCTATGCGCTTTACCCCAACTGAGTTAACTCAAGAAGAGTTGCGTCTCCAACAAGATGTTCGTGATTTTTTACTTGAGGAACTACCCCCAGGCTCTCATGACCCTTGTCTCGGGATGGCGGCGAGAAAGGATAAAGAATTTTC